>JBBRYW010000004.1:0-55429 GCA_038237235.1 Gaiellales bacterium | reverse complement strand
GCTGGATGTCGGATGCGGCACGGGGAACGCAGCGCTCGCCGCGGCTCGGGCCGGCGGCGCAGTCGTCGGCATCGATCCGGCCGAACGGCTGGTCGGGGTCGCGCGGCGGCGCGCGGCGGCCGAGGGGCTCGACGCCTCGTTCGTCGTCGGCGACGCCCAAGCGCTGCGTTCGAGGATGCGTCGTTCGACATCGTGGTGTCTGTCTTCGGCGTGATCTTCGCTCCGGACGCCGAGACCGCCGTCGCGGAGATGCTGCGGGTGATAATGCCCGGGGGCAGGCTCCTCGTCAGCGCCTGGCTGCCGCAGGGGCCGGTGCACGAGTTCCTCGAGATCATCGGCCAGGCAATGGCCGCTCATAGGCCCGCTCGGGTCGGCCGGCGGTTCGCCTGGGGCGTGCCGGAGACGACGCGCGAGCTGCTCGAGCGCCACGGCGCTGCCGTCGAGATCGAGTTCGGCCAGCTCGTCTTCACGGCTTCTTCGCCGGAGGCTTGGATGCTGGAGGGTGAGACCAGCCATCCGCTGGGCGTTGTCTCGGCGCAAATCCTCTCGCGCGCAGGTACCTACGAAGAGGTTCGCGACCGCGCACTCGCTGCGCTCGCCGCCGGCAACGAGGATCCGACCGCGCTCAGGGTCACGAGTCGTTACCTCGTCGCGCGCGCTCAGGCCCACTAGGGCAGGCGGAGATCAGGCGCCGGCTGCGATGAGGATGAAATCAGTGGCGAAGCCGACGAAGAGCCCCCCGAGCAGACAGGAGGTGACGAGCGTCTTGTGCCCCAGGCGGCGATTCACGTTCGCGAGCTCGAGCACGACGTAGAGAATCGAGCCTGCGGCGAGCGCCAGGAAGCCAACGGAGACGGCCTGGCTCTGAAATGCCTGTCCGATCAGGGTGCCGAGGAAGGTCGGGCCGCCGCCGATCAGCCCGAGCAGGAGCAGGAAGCGCCACGACGGACGCTCGGCGTCCCCGGAGAGCGGCGCGACGATGCCGAAGCCCTCCGTGGCGTTGTGCAGGCCGAATCCGATGATCAGCACGAGAGCGAGGCTGATTGCGCCCTGCGCCGCGGACTGGCCGATTGCGAGGCCCTCGGAGAAGTTGTGGAGTCCGATCCCGGACGCGATCAGGAGCGCGAGCCAGCGCGCCGACGACATGCCGACGAGGCCGGTCGACTGGAACTCGGCGGCCGAGGCGGCACCGGGACCGAGCATCGCCTTCGAGCGCTGAGCCGAGATCCAACGGTCATAGCCGACGAGGCTCAGCAGGCCAGCTCCCATGCCGCAGGCGAACACGAGGGCGAGGCCGGCGAAGTGAGGCCACGAGGCGCCCTCGTTGACCGCCCCGTTCAGCGACTTCTCGACAGGATCGATCCCGGCCGTGACGACATCCCAGAAGAGAAAGAGCAAAATTCCGGTCGCCGTCGCGCTGAGCGCAGCTTTGAGGCGTGGATCCGGATTGCGAACGCGCCCGAGCGGAAGCCCGAGGAAGATGGTCAGGCCGGCGATCGCACCGAGAAGAACGGTCTGGGACGACGACATGTTAGGCGATCCTCTCCATCGATGTAAGGGGCACCTTACAGCTCCGGCGGCGAATATAGTCCCTCTCGGGTAAGCCGTCAACCGGGATGTGATCTTGGCGCAGCGCCACTCGACCGACGAGTACCTCGAGACGATCTACTTCCTCGCATTTCCGATCGGCGAGTACGGTCCGCACAGCTCCGGCACCCCGACCCTCGCCTCCCGGGTCGCCGAGATGCTCGGGGTGTCCCGCGCGTCAGCCGGCGAGATGCTGAAGCGGCTCGAGGCGGAGGGCCTCGTCAAGCGTGGTGAGCAAAAGGAGGCGCTGCTCACTCCGGCGGGCCGCATCCGGGCTGAGCGCATGGTGCGCCGGCACCGCATCATCGAGCGGCTGCTCACCGACTTCATGGGCTATACGGGGGCAGAGGCCCACGAACACGCCGACGAGCTCGGGGATACCTTCAGCGACGACATGGTCGAGCGCATGCGCGAGCGGCTCGGCTCGCCCGATCGCTGCCCGCACGGCTGGCCCGTCGACCCCGTCGTCGAGCAGGCGGAGAACCGTGAACTCGAGCCTCTCGGGGCCCTCGATACGGGCGCCCGCGCCACGATCGTCCGGCTCGCCGAGCACGACGGCGAGCTGCTGCACTGGTTCTACGACGCGGGGCTCGTGCCCGGCACGGAGCTCGAGATCACCGACCGCGGCGACCCGGGGGGAAGCGTCACCGTGCGGCTCGACGGCAGCGAGCGCGGGCTCAGCGCAAAGGCGGCCGGCGGTCTGTTCGTCAAAGCGGCTGCGTAAGTACGCGAGAGGTGGGGCCAGGTCGACTGCTTCTGACGGCCGTCGTCGCCTTCTGCGCCGCGTGCGGCGGGAGCGGGAGCGCGCCGAGCGGCGTCTTGGAGGTCGCCGGCGCGCGAACCTTCCTGCACTGTGCCGGCAAGGGGCATCCCGTCGTGATCCTGAATTCCGGGGCGAACGGCGATCACCGGCAGTGGGCCGGCATCCTGCCGCGGATTGCCCGCGATACCGAGGTTTGCAGCTGGGATCGCCCCGGCCTCGGCCAAAGCCCGGCCCCGTACGGCACGGTGAGCGCCGACGCTCTCGTGAGCCGGTTGCACGGGCTGCTCGACGAGGCCGGCGTCGACCCGCCGTACATCGTCACGGGCCACTCGCTGGGTGGGTTCCTGGCGCTCCTGTACGCGCTCCGCTACCGCTCCGATGTGAGCCGTCTCGTGCTCGTCGACGCGACGCCGCCTGGCGTCGTCCAGCCGTTCGGGCTCGGCATCCTCCCGGACGGGACGCACGCAGTCGATCTGCGGCCGGCCGCGCGAGAGCTTCTCGGGGTCGGACCGGCCCCCGCGGGATCGATCGTGCTCGAGCGCGGGGTTGAGCCGTTCGTACCCTATGCGGCACGCCTCTGGCGTCAAGGCCAGGCCGGGCTGGCAAGCGCAGGCCGGTCGCTCCTGATCACGGCGACGCGCAGCGATCACGAGATTCCTCGCGAGCAGCCGGCTCTCGTCGCCGCGGCAGTGCAGGAGGCCGTCTCGGCAACCCGCCACAAACGGCCCCTGCGTTGCTCGCCGGCGCTCGCGCGGGCAGGCGGCGTCTGCAGGGCTGGACGCGAAGCCTAGAGCTGGTACGTGGGGCGAGGCCCGTGCGAGGCCGGCTACGCGCGAGCTTCGCTGGCGATGCCGGCGGCCTCGCGCAGCACGTCGGCCTTGTCCGTGCGCTCCCACGTAAAGTCGTGCTCGGAACGGCCGAAGTGCCCGTACGCGGCCGTCCTGGCATAGATCGGGCGACGCAGATCGAGATCCGCGAGGATCGCCGCAGGTCGCAGGTCGAAGTGCTCGGACACGAGCTCCTCGATCCGGGAGGCCGCAATCCGCTCTGTTCCAAACGTCCGCACCGCGATCGACACCGGTTGGGCGACGCCGATGGCGTAGGCGACGTTGACCTCGCAGCGGTCCGCCAGATCGGCCGCGACGACGTTCTTCGCAACGTACCGCGCGGCGTAGGCGGCGGAGCGGTCGACCTTCGTCGGGTCCTTACCTGAGAAGGCCCCGCCTCCGTGGCGGGCGGCGCCGCCGTACGTGTCGACGATGATCTTGCGCCCGGTCAATCCGGTGTCTCCCATCGGCCCGCCGATCACGAACTTCCCCGTCGGGTTGACGTAGACGAAGTCACGCTGCTCGAGCCGATGCTCGTCGTAGAGCTCGCGCGGCAGGATCGGGTGCAACACCCGCTCGATCAGATCCGGCTTGATCAGGTCGTCCGAGCTGATCCCGTCGGAATGCTGGGTCGAGATCAGGACTCGCTCGATCTCGACGGGCGTCTGCCGGCCATCGTCGTCGACCTCGTAGCGAACGGTCACCTGAGCCTTGCCGTCGGGCCTCAGGTATGGGAGCTCGCCGGCCTTTCGCACCTCTGAGAGGCGCTTGCAGATCTTGTGCGCGAGCATGATCGGCAGCGGCATCAGCTCCTCGGTCTCGCGCGTCGCGTACCCGAACATCATCCCCTGATCGCCCGCGCCGACGCGGTCGAGCGGATCGTCGTCGCCCGGGTCGTGCTGCACCTCGTACGAGGAGTCGACGCCCTGGGCGATGTCGGGCGACTGCTCGTCGATCGCCACGATCACACCGCAGGTCTGGGCGTCGAAGCCCCACTCGGAGTGGGTGTAGCCGATCTCGGAGATCTTCCGGCGCACGAGCTTCGGAATGTCGATGTACGTCTTCGTGGTCAGCTCGCCCGCAACAACGACGAGGCCGGTCGTGATGAGGGTCTCGCAGGCGACCCGGCCAATCGGGTCGTCCGTCAGGACCGCGTCCAGGATCGTGTCCGATACCTGGTCCGCGATCTTGTCCGGGTGACCCTCGGTGACGGACTCGGACGTGAAGAGAAACTCGCGGGCCGACATGGCGCCGGAAGGCTACTGGATGCCGAGGAAGCCGGCGAAGTGCTGAGTGTCGCCGTCCGCCGAGCCGTACACGAGGAAGCTCTGGAGCGGGCGCAGATTCGCGTCGACCTGCGCCGGGATGTTCTGGCCGGCGAGCTGGGCGTAGCTCTTCCCGACCTCGATCGCGTCCTTGAGGTTCACGTAGAGGAAGCCCGCGTTGTCGTCGGGGAGGCCGGCGGCGTCCTTCGCGCTCTTGAAGTCGGAGTCGTCGCCCAGCTTCCCGCCGGAGGCACGAAGGTCGCCGATGCCGGCGCGGCTCGTCGTCACCACGAGCTCGTTGCCAAAGCCGGCGTAGAGGATCGAGAGCTTGCCCAGATCGAGCTGCTTCACCGTGACGCCCGAGACGGTCGTGGGCGTGGCCGGCGGCGCGTTCAGGCTGGTTCGGGCTCGCTCGGCGAGGCGGTCGAGCGTGGCGACTGCCTTGGCCGAATCCTTCTCCTCGAGCACGATCGTGACCTCAGGAATCGGCGAGCCCTGGCGGACGTAGAGCGCACCCTCGCCGCTCGCGAGACGCGCGATCTCGTCCACGGAGGTGCCGAGCGCGCGCTCGACCTGCCCGAGCTGCTGCTGAACCAGCGGATTCTTCTCGAGCTGCTTGAGCTGACTCGTGTTGCCGCTGCTGTGGAACGAGAGGACTGCGAGGGCTCCAGAGGGAATGTCCTTGACGAATTTCGACTTGAAGTTGACGGGAGTTTGGCTCGTCGTCAGCGAGGTGTTGCCCTCGAACTTGACCCCGTCGGAGGTTGACTCGATCGCCCCGCCGAGCCAGCGGAAGCTGCCCGCCGTCAGTGAGGTCGACCCCAGTCGCGGAATCCGCTGCTGCAGAGCCTGCGTGACGCTCTGCCCATTCACGTAGAACGTCGCGACCGTCTCGCCGGGAAGACCGTTCATGGCGGCCTTGAAGTTCTTGTCGTCGGCGAGCCTCGGGCCTGTCGAGCTCTGCTTGTACTTGTCGATCTTCGCCTGCGAGTCGGCGAGAACGGTCCAGTCGCCGACCTTCTCCGACAGAAGCTTCGAGGACGGGTCGCTCTTGTTCCCCTTCGCGATCGCTGTCGCGAACTTCCCCTCGTCCTTGGGACGAGTCAGCGCGACGACGTCGCTGCCGGCCCCGGTCGAGTCGAGCAGGACGACGTCGATCTCCGGTCCGAGCGCGGGCTTGATGTCGCGCTCGAAGTCGAGGCCCGTGTTCTTGCTCAGCGAGTTGCGGATCGAGGAGAGCAGCTGCGTCTTCGCCGGGAACTTGCCGAGGAGATCCTCGACGGTGTTCCACTGCTTCGAGTCGAGGTCGCTGTTCACCGAGACGAAGGCGGGCGCACTCGCAGGCGCGGCAGAGGCCCCGGAGGCGCCGCCGCTCGCGGCACCGTCCTTCGACGCGGAGCCGCCGCAGCCGGCCGCGAGCAGGACGAGGCAGGCGAGGAGCGGGACGGTTGCGCGGCGCACGGCCGGCATGTTACCCCGAGCTCGGCTCGCGACTCACGGGGGCCGCAACCGAGCGGGGCCTGCGGAGCTGGAAGCGGTGCTCCTCTCCCCGCAGGAGGCGGCCGATATTCGAACGGTGCAGAAGGAGAATCGCCGCCGCAGCGCCCGCCGTGAACGCGACGACGGGCCATGACGCGCCCAGCGCGAGTGCGGCAATCGGGAGTGCGACGGCCGCGAGCATCGATGCGACGGAGGCGTAGCGGGTCAACAGGAACAGGACGAGCCACACTGCGCCCGCCGCCAGGGCCGCGAGCGGAGCGAGCGCCACCGTGGCGCCCCCCGTCGTCGCGACGATCTTTCCCCCGCGAGAGAAGCGGAGAAAGAGCGGGCGCCAGTGGCCCACCATCGCAGCTACGCCGGCGAGGGCTCCCACGAGCTCGCCGCCCAGCCACTTGCCCGCGAGCGCCGCCACGAGCCCCTTCGCCAGATCGAGCAGCGCCACGCTCAGCCCGAGCTTGAAGCCGAGTGCGCGCCAGACGTTCGCCGCGCCCACGTT
Organism: Gaiellales bacterium; assembly: GCA_038237235.1. Taxonomy (GTDB): domain Bacteria; phylum Actinomycetota; class Thermoleophilia; order Gaiellales; family Gaiellaceae; genus JBBRYW01. The sequence continues at coordinate 48,991 of JBBRYW010000004.1, read as the reverse complement.
GCCGCTTCCGTGCCGGCGGATGTCCTGCCGCGCGAAGACCCAGGGCACCCAGAGTCCCCACGGCATGCTGCCGAGCACGTACCCGGCGAGGATGACGAGCGCGTCAGCCACGCGGATCTGAAGGCGCGGGCGCCGAGAAGAAGCGGGCGAAGTACTCGAGACCGGACATCACGGTGATGATTGCCGCCGCGATCATCGCCCATTGGTCGAGATAGAGCGAGCCGACCGGGTCGCCGACTCGAATGATCGCGAGCAGGATCGCGAGGAATTGGACATTCGTCTTCAGCTTCCCGGCCAGCGAGGGCACGAGCACCGTCCCCTCGGAGGCGACGACCCCACGCAGCGCGAGGATGACGAGCTCGCGCCCGACGATGATGCTCGCGATCCAGGGCGACGCCCGATGGATGTCGACGAGGGCGATCAGCGCCCCCGCGGTGAGCAGCTTGTCAGCGGTCGTGTCGAGGAAGGAGCCGAGCGTCGTCGTGACCTGCCAGCGGCGCGCGAGCCGCCCGTCGACGAAATCCGTGACCGCCGCCACTCCGAACACGGCGGCCGCGGCGGTCTCGGCCGAGCCCGAGTCCGGGGCGGCCTGGATCAACCCGATCACCGCCGGGACGAGGACGATCCGGAGCGACGTGAGAGTGACGAGGAAGGAAGCTCGGTTCATGGCACCGTGAGACTCCCTGTTTCCGGATCGGATCGCTCCCGAACCTCACGGCCGGACGCGAGTCCAACCGCCTCCAGCGCGAGTTGCCGTGCCGCCACGAGCTCGACGCGCCTGACGGCGTCCTTCACCGCCGGCACGAGCGCGGGCGCGACACTCAGCTCCGTCACGCCCAGGCCGAGCAGGAGCGGAACCGCCTGGACGTCTCCAGCGAGCTCCCCGCAGACGCCGACCCACTTGGCCTCCGGCTCCGCCGCGGCAGTGACCGCGCCGACGAGGCGAAGGACGGCGGGGTGGAGGCCGTCGGCGAGACCCGCGACGCGCGCGTTTCCCCTGTCGGCGGCGAGCGTGTACTGCGTCAGGTCGTTCGTGCCGATCGAGAAGAAGGCGACGTGGGGCGCGAAGACCGGCGCGGCGAGCGCCGTCGCCGGAACCTCGACCATGATGCCGGTCTCCAGGCCGTCGGGCGTGAGCTCGAGCGCGGCGCGGTACTCGGAAAGCGCTGCGACCATCGGGAACATCACCTTGAGCGGGAACTCGGCCGCCACCCGCTTCGCCGCACGCAGCTGGGTGGCGAGAAGCTCCGGCCGCTCCAGTGAGAGGCGGATGCCGCGGACGCCGAGGAACGGATTGTCCTCTGCGGCCTGCTCCAGGAACGCGAGCGGCTTGTCCGCACCCGCGTCGAGCGTGCGCAGGACGAGCGATCGGCCGGCGAGCGTCTCGGCAATTCGCCTGTAGACGTCGAACTGCTCCTCCTCGTCGGGGGGCGAGTCGCGATCGAGAAAGAGAAACTCCGTCCTCAGCAGGCCGACCCCGTCGGCGCCCGCCTCGACGGCTGCTGCCGCGTCGGCGGCCGAGCCGATGTTCGCCGCGACCTCGACGACCGTCCCGTCGAGCGTTATGGCGGGCTCGTGCGCTCGCGCGCGGCTGCCGACCTCGGCCCTCCTGCGCGCACGGAGGCGACCGGCGAACTCCGCTTCGACGTCGGTCGCCGGCTCGATCAGAACCGTGCCCGCGTCGCCGTCGACGGCGAGCTCGGTTCCCTCGGCAACGGCGAGGATCGCCTCGCCGACGGCGACGACCGCGGGCAGGCCCAGCGCTCGAGCCAGGATCGCGCTATGGGAGGTCGGGCCGCCGTACGCTGTAACGATCGCGCTGGCCTTGGCCGGGTCGAGCCCCGCTGTCTGGGCGGGAGTCAACTCCGCCGCGACGACGACACCGGGCTCTTCGAGCGCCGTCTCGGGATGCCCTCCCCCGAGCTGCACGAGCACGCGATCGCCGAGCGCACGCAGGTCGGCGACGCGCGCCCGCTGGTAGTCGTCCTCGAGCCGGCCGTACTCCCCGGCGAGGGCCTCGACCGCGTCGTTCCAGGCCCGTGCGCCGTTCCGTCCGCTCTCGATCCCGCGGCCGGTCGGCCCAAGCAGGGCCTCGTCGGAGAGCAGGAGCAGGTGCGCCTCGAAAATCGCGGCCTCCGCCTCGCCCGCCCGCGCGTGCACGGACGCACGCGCCGTCTCCACCTCGCCCCGGACGGCGGCGATCGCCTCGTCCAGCCCGCTCTGCTCGTGCGCAGGGTCGGCGACATCGTGCGCCGGCACCTCGGGCGTCTTCGCGCGCAGGTGGCGCGCGGGGCCGAGGGCAAGACCGGGAGAGGCCGCGATACCGCTCAGGCCGCCCTTCGGCGCCGGCTGCCTCGGGGTGGCGGTCGGAAGGGGTGCAGCCTCGTCGCGGAGGCCGCGTACGACGAGATCCTCGAGCGCGGCGAGCGCCTCCGCCGCCTGCGGACCGCGCGCCTCCACCAGGATCTCGTGCCCCTGGCGCACGCCCAGCGTCGCGAGAGCGTTGAGACTACGGGCGCTTGCCGGGCCTCTGGTCGCCGAGACGTTCCTGACGCTGACGTCGGCGTCGAACCGGCCCGCCGTCTGGACGAAGCGCGCCGCCGGGCGGGCGTGGAGGCCGTGCTCGTTCGTCACGGTTAGCCGTCGCTCGAGCGCCGCTTCCGCCGGCTCGGGCACGGCCACGGGCACGGACTCGGTCTCCGGCGCCGCGCCGCCGGGCGATCCGAGCTGCGCGGCCTTCGCCTGCAACCCGCCGCGTGCCTCGCTCGCCACGGCAGCCCGGCCCGCCCCGAGGCGGGCGGTGACGGCAGCCGCGACGGCTCCCTCGACGAGCGGCGCCTCCGAGAGCAGCACGCGTTCCCGCAGCTCCGGGGACAGCATTTCGAGGGCCATCTCCGCCGAGAGCACCGCGCTGCCGAGATCCATCAGAACCACGACGCCGTCGCCCGAGTCCGCCCTCTCGATCGCTGCCAGCACGCGCACCGCGTCGGTCCCGAGCGCCCCCGGCTCGTCCAGGCCGCCCGCCGGCTCGACCCTGACCTCCGAGTCGCCCATCTCGCGGGCCAGCTCGGCGACTCCCTCGGCGAGCGTCGAGGAGTGGGACACGATCACGATCCCGACCACGCGCGCCCTCGGGTCCTAGTGTCCCCGCCGGGCTTGCGCGATCGTGAGCTCAACCATCTGACATGGTCAAGCCGTATGCGCGGTAGAGCAGCTCGATCGGGTGGACCGCCGGAACGCCGGTTCCGTGGGTGATCTGCCAGCGGCACGTCTCGCTGTCGCAGGCGACGACGTCGGGCGCGGTCTCCCGCACATCGCGGAACAGGCCTTCGCCCACCTTCATCGAGATCTCGTACTTCTCCTTCTTGAGCCCGTAGGTCCCGGCGATCCCGCAGCAGTCGGCGTCGAGCTCGATCACGCGCAGATCGGGGATCAAAGCGAGCAGGTCGAGCGCGGGCTTGCCGATACCGTGCCCGCGCAGCTGGCACGGGGCGTGGTACGGGACGGTTACCGGCAGCGGCGCGAACTCGGTCGCGAGCTCACCGCGGTCGTGCAGGCCGAGCAGGAGCTCGCACAGGTCGAACGTCCGCTCGCCGACGATGCGCACGTCGTCGTCGGAGACGTCGAGGATCTCGCGCGCCTCTCGCTTCAGCATCAGCCCGCAGCTCGTGGAGTTCGTGACGATGTCGAGGCCCTCCCGCGCGTACGGCGCGAGGCTGGCAGCGAGGCGCCGCACATAGCGGCGCGCCGAGGGAAAGTCACCGTTCGACTGGAGCGGGAGCCCGCAGCAATCCTGCGGCGGGACGACGACCCGGAAGCCGTTGTGCTCGAGCACCCGGACGACCATCTGTCCGACGCGCGGCTCGTAGTAGTTCGTGCTGCAGCCATGGAAGTAGACGACCGTGCGCTCGGCAGCAGGGGCACGCCGGCGCCGCGCCCAGCTTCCGAACGTTCGTCCCGCGAAGCGCGGCAGCGGCGCGCGGCTGTCGATGCCAAGCGTCCGATCGAGCAGGGCACGTGCCGCCTTGCTTTCGAGCGTCCAGTTCGCGAGCGGCGCGGCCGGCGTGCCCAGGCGCCCGGTCACGCTCGGCCGCGCGATCAGCCTGTTGCGCAGCGGGACGCCGCGGTCTTCCCACAGCTCGGCCCTGGCCTTCGAGTTGATCTCGGCGATCAGGACGCCGTGCGGGCAGACCTGCGTGCAGATGCCGCAGCCCGAGCAGAAGTCGAGCGAGGCGTCAGGCGACCCTTCGCCCGTGCGGTAGCGCTCGGCCTGCGGGCCCACGTACTTCGGGCCCGGAAAGAGCGGCGTCGCATTGGAGTACGGGCACGCGGTCTCGCAGATGGTGCACTTGACACAGTGATCGAGCGAGTCGCGGACGGTCATGACGATTCGGCGAGTATCGCCGACGCCGCCGCATAGCCGCTCGTGAGGGCGATCCCGTTGCCGGAGGCCTCGCGCCACGGCTCGGCGCCGGCGAGCGTCGCGCCGGCCGCGTACAGGTTCTCGTAGACGGGCCGGCCGTCGGCGCCCAAAGGTCGAAGCGAGCTGTCGACCGCAATACCCGCTTTCGCGAGCGGCTGCTCGTCGAAGAGCCCGGGCGAGAAGCGGGGCCGACCCGACTGCGGCAGCCCCGCCACGGGCAGGCCGAAGACCGTCTCGCGCACCTCGCCGCGCGAATCGAGCTCGATTCCTCCGGACGCGAATCCCCCGGTAGCGAGCACGTACGAGCCTGCGCGGTAGGCGTTCGGCCGCGCGGCCGCCTGCACCACGACCGCGTCGACCCTGCTGTCGCGAGTCTCCGCGCCGATCACGGGCCCTCCGACAATCATGCGGCCGCCGGCCGAGCGGAACCGTGTCCGGAGCGCCTCGTAGAGCCGGATCCCCGTGACCGACGGAGGCAGCGTCGGAATCTCGAATACCTCGGTCTCTAGGCGCTCCTGCAGCTCTCGCCACACCGCTGGCGCCCCCTCGAGACCAAGTACGGCAGGCAAGCCGACACGCTCGCGAGGCTCGAGCCGGGGACGCAACTGCGCGGCAAGCTGCGCGCGAAACACCTCGTCGTCGAAGCGCCGCGCAAGCCCGAGGGAGCTGATGTCGGCGACGTCGTCGAGTTGAAGCTCAACGGCTCGGGCAGTGACGCCCTCGCGCGCCCGGCCGAGGTTCGCGGCGACCAGCGCGGGATAGAAATCCTTGAGTGCCCGAAAGCCGACAAGAAGGAATTGCCCACCAAAGCGCAGGTTCCCCGACCTCATCGTCTCGGGGGCAGCAGCGGTCGGCTTCGCTCCGCCGATCGGAGTCGGAAGCAGCAGGTTCGTGTCGATGCCGCCGGCGTAGCCGAGCGGCGCCGTCACACTGGCCAACCAGTCGATCGCGGCCGTGACGGTCGCGGGCGGCAGACGCGCGTAGGGGTGCTCGGGTTGCCTCGACACCAGCTCGGGCAGTGCCCGGGCCGGGCTCCTGACGCGACCATCGCCGTAGCCGAGCACGTCGATCGTCGCCGGCGAAAGATGGGTCGCGCCGACGCCCTTTGCGAGCACGAGGACGCGGCGTCCCGCCTCTGCGAGTCGCAGCGCGGCGGTCAGGCCCGCCAGGCCGGCGCCGACGACGATCGTGTCGTGACTCATCGCGGGACGTGAGCGACGTCGAGCATGCCCTGGAAGATCCAGTCGTCGAGCCGCGCCTGCCGTAACTGGTCGCCGTAGAGGATCGGGTGAACGCCCTTCCAGCGCTCCTGCAGGAAGTCGAGCAGCGCGGTGTTCGCGGCCTCGCGCCCGATGCCGTCGCGCGCGTGGAGGATCCCCGTCGCACGGAGGATGCAGAACCCGCCCTGGCACGGGCCCATCCCGAGTCGCACGGTCCGGCGGATGTCGTCGAGGTTCGCGGTGCCGCGCTGCTCGATCGCGTGCTCCAGCCGCTCACGCGTGATCAGCTCGCACTCGCAGACGATCTGCTCCGAGCGCGGAACCGGCTCGCGAGCCTCGAGGCGTGCACCGAGCCGGTAGTAGCGGCCGTCCTCCGAGCCTGGCAGAGGCTCCGAGTGCGTCCGGCAGGGCCGCCTGGCCCCGAGGAGCCTCGCGACCGCGTCGACCGTCACCTCCGCCATCAGGCGAAACGTGGTCGCCTTGCCGCCGGTGATGGTCAGGAGGCCCTCCACCCCGTCGCGCGTCGCATGGTCGAGCAGCGTGTGCGAGCGGCTGACGTCGCGGGTGTCGGTGGCGGCGCCGGGCCTCGTCTCCTGAAAGAGCGGCCGCGCGCCCGCCCAGACCCGGAGCGCGCGCGCCCGGCGAAACCCGGGCACGAGCTTCTCGCCGTCGTCGAGCATCTGGTCGACCTCGTCCGCAGGCACCTCGAGCTCGTCGGGATCGGGCACGCGCGAGTCGGTCGTCCCGATCACGCAGACCGTTCGGATCGGCACGAGAATGTCGCCGTCGGTCGGCATCTGGCAGCGGTTGACCACCGTGTTCACGAGCCGGTGGTTCATCGCGATCATGATCCCTCTGCCCGGCATGACGGCTACCTCGCAGCCCGCCATCGCCGCGATCTGGCCCGCCCAGGCGCCCGACGCGTTGACGACGACAGCCGCGCCGATCTCGGTGTCCACGCCGCTCAGGTCGTCACGAACGAGGGCGCCCCGGACGACGTCGCCTCCCCGCGCGAGACCCGTGACTCGGTGGTAGGGCAGGATCTGCGCCCCGTGCTCCTCGGCGGAGCGCGCACAGCCCCATACGAGCTTCCAGGCGTCGACGGCGGCGTCCGGAACCGTGAAGGCGCGGGAGATGGCGGGGTTCAGCCGCGGCTCGCGCCGGAGGGCGTCGGCGACCGGGATCTCCTCGACGTCGATGCCCGTCTCGCGACAGCCGGCGAGAAACCGGTCGGCGTAGGCGGGGTCATCCCATGGCGTCGTGACGAAGAGGCCGCCCGTATCCTCGACGCAGTCGGCGGCGATACGGCGCAGGATGCGGTTCTCGGCGATGCACTCCCGCGCAGAGGCCGGATCCTTGACGGCGTAGCGCCCCCCGGAGTGGAGGAGGCCGTGGAAGCGGCCGGTCGTTCCCTCGGCAAGGTCGCCCCGCTCCACCAGGACGGTGTCGAAGCCCCGCATCGCGGCGTCGCGTGCGACCCCGACGCCCGTGGAGCCGCCTCCGATGACCAGCACCTCGGTCTCGAGCGTCTCCACCGCGTCAGTATCGCAGGCGTGTAACGGGCTGCTGCGAGTCGTAGACTCACCGGTAGCCACGAAAGGACGGACGGAATGCCGCACCATGACGAGGAGCACGAGCACGAAGGAACCTTCGCCGAGGGCGTCGAGCAGAAGCAGCACCACGCCGAGGCCGAAGAGAAACGCGAGTTCGCCGAGGGTCAGGAGCGCGACGAGCACGAGCACGAGGGCACCTTCGCCGAGGGTCAGGAGGAGACGGAGCTCCATCCCGAGCACGGCTCGCACGGGCGGTTCGATCGAGGCGAGGAGCGCGAGGGGAGCTGAGGCGAGCGACCAGGTCCCGGCACGTCCCGGGACCTGGTCTCGCCTGATCTATTCGGACTCGACCCAGTCGAACGTCCGCGTCACCGCCTTCTTCCAGAAGCGGTACTGCTCGTCGCGCTTCGCGGCATCCATCTTGGGCTCCCACTGCTTGTCCTTGCCCCAGTTGGCGCGCAGGTCCTCGACCTCCTTCCAGAACCCGACCGCCAGCCCGGCCGCATAGGCCGCACCCAGCGAGGTCGTCTCCGCAACGGTCGGCCGGATGACGGGCACGTCGAGAACGTCGGCCTGGAACTGCATCAGCATGTCGTTGTGAACCATCCCGCCGTCGACCTTCAGTGCCGTCAGGTCGACGCCTGAGTCGGCGTTCATCGCATCGACGACCTCCTTCGACTGCCAGGCGGTCGCCTCGAGCGTCGCGCGGGCGATGTGACCCGCGTTCACGTATCGCGTCAGGCCGGCGATCACGCCGCGGGCTTCTCCGCGCCAGTACGGCGCGAAGAGGCCGGAGAAGGCGGGCACGATGTAGCAGCCGCCGTTGTCATCCACCGACTTGGCCAGCGCCTCTACCTCGGGCGCCGCCTTGATCATCTTCAGGTTGTCGCGCAGCCACTGCACGAGTGCACCGGTGATCGCGATCGCTCCCTCGAGCACGTACACCGCGGGTTGATCGCCGATCTTGTAGCCGAGCGTCGTCAGCAGGCCGCTCTTCGACTGCACGGGCTCCGTGCCGGTGTTGAGCAGGAGGAAGTTGCCCGTCCCGTACGTGTTCTTCGCCTCGCCGACCGAGAAGCAGGTCTGGCCGAAGAGCGCCGCCTGCTGGTCACCGAGGTCGCCCGCGACGGGGATCCCCGCCAGGTCACCGACGGCTTCCCCGTAGACCTCGCTCGAGGCGCGGATCTTCGGCAGCATCGGGCGCGGGATCCCCATCAGGTCGAGGTTGCCCTCGTCCCAGTCGAGCGTCTCGAGATCCATCAGCAGCGTCCGGCTCGCGTTCGTAACGTCGGTGACGTGCACGCCGCCGTTCGTGCCGCCCGTGAGGTTCCAGATGCACCAGCTGTCCATCGTGCCGAAGAGGAGCTCGCCCGCCTCGGCACGCTCCCGTGCGCCGTCGACGTTGTCGAGCAGCCATGTCACCTTCGGGCCGGAGAAGTAGGTCGCAAGCGGGAGGCCTGTCTTCGCCCGCAGACGGTCCTGGCCGCCGTCTGCCGAGTACTTGTTGACGAGCTGGTCGGTGCGGGTGTCCTGCCAGACGATCGCGTTGAAGATCGGCTTCCCGGTCGACCGCTCCCAGACGAGCGTCGTCTCGCGCTGGTTGGTGATCCCGACCGCGGCCAGGTCACTCGCCTTCAGATTGGCCTTCTCGAGCGCTCCCCGGGTCACCTCCTGGCTTCGCTGCCAGATCTCGTTCGCGTCGTGCTCGACCCAGCCCGGCTTCGGGTAGATCTGCTCGTGCTCCTTCTGGTCGACACCGACGACCTGCCCGCCGTGATCGAAGATCATGAAGCGTGTACTCGTCGTTCCCTGATCGAGTGCTCCTACGTATTCAGCCATCAGCACTGTCCTTTCCGAGCGCCTCGGCGGCGCTTCTGAGCAGAATGTACGAGGAGGTCGCACCGGGATCCTGGTGGCCGGCGCTCCTCTCGCCCAGGTAGCTTGCGCGGCCCTTCCTCGCAACGAGCGGGATCGTTGCCTTCATCCCCTCCTCGGCGGCGGTGGCCGCCCTTGCGAGCGCCTCGGAAAGCGAGGCGCCCGCGTCGGCCGCCGCCCGGCACGCATCCCGGGCCGGAATCAGGGCGTCGAGCATCGTCTTGTCGCCGGCTTCGGCCTTGCCCCGCATCTGAACTCCCTGGACGGCGGCGTCCAGCGCGGCCGCCCAGTCGCCCGCCTCGAGCTCGGACTTCCCGGACGTCGCGGTCCCCATCTGCAGGAAGAGTGTCCCGTAGAGGGGGCCGCCGGCCCCGCCGACGGTCGAGACGAGAGTCATCCCGACCGTCTTCAGCAGGGCGCCGACGTCCTCGCCCGGGGCGGAGTCGAGCTTTCCGAGCACCGCCTGCATGCCGCGGTTCATGTTCGTCCCGTGGTCGCCGTCGCCGATCGCCTGATCGAGCTTCGTCAGCTCGTCGCGCCGCTCGGCGACCTCGGCCGCGAAGGCCTCGAGCCAGCCGACCACGTCCTTTCGAGTGGCACCCATCGCTCCGGGCTTACACCCCCCACCTGAGCGCCGGGGTGTGCACCGGCGCGTCCCAGAGCCGAGTCAGCTCGTCGTCCAGCTTCAGCAGCGTGATCGAGCAGCCTGCCATCTCCAGCGCGGTGATGTAGGGGCCGATCAGACGGCGGCTGATGGTGATGCCCCGCTCGGAGAGCTGTCCGGCCAGCTCGTTGTAGACCACGTACAGCTCGAGCAGCGGTGTCCCACCCATGCCGTTCACGAACGCGAGCACCTTGTCGCCGTCGCCGAAGGGCAGGTCGTCGACGACTGCACCGGTCAGCGAGGCGGCGATCTCCGACGCGGAAGCGACCTTTCGCCGCTCCCGGCCCGGCTCGCCGTGAATGCCGATCCCGAGCTCCATCTCGTCCTCGCCGAGCTCGAAGGTCGGCGTGCCGGCGGCTGGCACGACGCAGGACGTGAGCGCCATGCCCATGCTGCGGGCGTTCTCGTTCACGCGGCGGCAGAGCTCCGCCACCTCCTGCAGCGAGCGCTTGTCCTCGGCGGCGGCGCCGCAGATCTTCTCCGCGAGCACCGTCGCCCCCACGCCTCTCCGCCCGGCGGTGTAGAGGCTGTCCTGGACGGCGACGTCATCGTCGATCACGACGGCTTCGACCTCGATCCCCTCCCCGCGGGCGAGCTCGGCAGCCATCTCGAAGTTCATCACGTCGCCCGTGTAGTTCTTGACGATGTGAAGGACTCCCTCGCCTCCATTGACCGCTTTCGTCGCCTCGATCATCTGGTCGGGCGTCGGTGAGGTGAAGACCTCGCCCGGGCAGGCGGCGTCGAGCATGCCCATGCCGACGAAGCCGCCGTGCATCGGCTCGTGGCCCGAGCCGCCGCCGGAGAGGATGCCCACCTTGCCGCTCACGGGGGCGTCGACCCGCACGATGTAGTGGGGATTGATGTTCACCTTGATCAGGTCGCCGTGGGCGGCAGCCATGCCGCCGAGCGCCTCGACGACCACGTCCTCGGGTTTGTTGATCAGCTTCTTCATCGCGCCTCCCTAGAGCGACCAGCCGGGCGGGAAGATGCCCTCGTAGACCAGCGCCCCCAGGATGCCGCCGATGATCGGACCGACGACCGGGACCCAGGCGTAGCTCCAGTCGGAGTCGCCTTTGCCGGCGATCGGGAGCAGGAAGTGCGCGATCCGGGGCCCGAGGTCGCGCGCCGGATTGATGGCGTACCCCGTCGGGCCGCCCAGCGAGAGGCCGATCGCCCAGACCAGGAAGCCGACGAGCAGCGGCGTCAAAGCCGAGGAGAACGACGACTGGAGATCACCGTTCGCGATCACGTCCTTGCCGAAATGGCCGACGATCGCCAGCACGCCGAAGACGAGCATGAAGGCGCCGATCACCTCGGTGATGACGTTGTGCGAGTGCTTCCGGATCGCAGGGCCGGTGCAGAACACGGCCAGCTTGAGGCCGGGATCCTCGGTGTCGCCCCAGTGCGGCAGGTACGCGAGGTACACGACGACCGCCCCGATGATCGCCCCCGTGAACTGGCCGAGGATGTAGATCGGGACCTTGCTCCAGTCGAGCAGGTCGACGGAGGCGAGGCCGATGGTCACGGCGGGATTCAGGTGCGCACCGCTGAACTGACCGACCGCGTACACGGCCATCGCGACGGCGAGCGCCCACCCCGTGGTGATGACGATCCAGCCCGCGTTCTGCGCCTTCGAGCGGTTGAGCAGAACGGCCGCGACCACTCCGTCTCCGAAGATGATCAGGATTGCCGTCCCGACCATCTCCGCCGAGAAGTTATGCATGTCCACCCCCTTCTTCGATCGGGTGCAGGTTTCAGCGGCAAGCCAATCGCACCAGGCATCGAAAGTCAATGCCGTATGGAGGGGCGGCTCCCAAGGAGACCTTTAGTCTCGGCGGGCAATGGCTGAAGCGAGCGCCCTCGCCCTCCTTGCGATCACGCTCGTGTTCGCCGTCGCACGACCGCGCGGTCTGCCAGAGGTCGTCATCGCGGCGCCGGCCGCCTTCGGGCTCGTCGCCTTCGGAGTCGTCTCGACGGGTGCGGCGGGAGACGAGCTGCGAAGCCTGGGGCCGACTGTGGGCTTCCTCGCCGCCGTTCTCGTGCTCGGCGAGCTCTGCGACCGGGAGGGGCTGTTCCGGGCAGCCGGGCAGCTCGTCGCACGGGCCGCGAAGGGTCGCCCCGTGACCCTGCTCGCCCTGGTGTTCGGCCTCGCCTCGGTGACGACGGCCGTCCTGAGCCTCGACACGACCGTCGTGCTGCTCACGCCGGTCGTCTTCACGACGGCGGCGGCCGTGCGGCTCCGCGCGAAGCCGCACGTGTACGCCTGCGTCCACCTTGCAAACTCGGCCTCGCTGCTCCTGCCGGTCTCGAATCTCTCCAACCTCCTGGCGTTCCGCAGCTCCGGCCTGACCTTCATCCACTTCGCCGGCCTCATGGCGCTGCCCTGGCTGACGGCGATCGCGATCGAGTGGCTCGTGTTCAGGCGATTCTTCGCCGCCGACCTCCGTGGTCGCGGACGGCCTGTCCCCGCGGAGGAGGCGCCGGCCGAGGGAGCGGCTCGCTACACCGCGCTCGTGCTCGGCCTGACCCTCGCCGGCTTCTCGCTCAGCTCGTTCGTCGATCTCGATCCGGCCTTCGTTGCCGCCGCCGGCGCCCTGGCCCTCGCCCTGCCGGCGTTGCGGTCACGGCGGATCGGTGTTCTCGACCTGGCCGGATCCGCGAGCCCGCTTCTCCTCGTCTTCGTCGTCTCGCTCGGTGTGATCGTAAAGGCGGCGCAAGTCCACGGCCTGGGCTCCTTCGTCGCGCATCTGCTCCCGCAGGGCGAGTCGCTCGGCGCACTGCTCGGCATCGCAGCAATCGCTGCGGTTCTGGCGAACCTCGTCAACAACCTGCCCGCGATCCTGATCGTCCTGCCGGCGGTCTCGAGCGCCGGCTCGGGAGCCGTGCTCGCGGCTCTCATCGGTGTCAACGTCGGCCCGAACCTCACCTACGTCGGCTCGCTCGCGACCCTCCTCTGGCGTCGTATCCTCCGCCATCATGAGGCAGAGCCCGATGTCCGCGAGTTCCTCCTGCTCGGCGCCGCCACGGCCCCGGCCGCTGTCGTCGCCGCCACCCTCGCCCTGTGGCTGAGCCTTCGCCTCCTGGGATGACCACCCTACGGGTCTGGGATCGCCGGAGTGACGCCGATGGTCGTCAGTCGCTCGCTCCGCATGAGCCTCAAGAGGTTGCCCCATGAGAGGCATGCGCGTGCTCGTCTGGGTCTCGGAGGAGACCTGGGAGGCGAGCGTCGACGCGGCACGCTCCTTCGCATCGGCCGACGCAGTTCTCACCCTGCTCTTCGTCGCCTCCACCGACGTGGTCGAGGCACCGGGGGGCGCCCTCGGGGGCCTGCTCGGCCGCCGTCCGCCGCGCCGGGATCCCGTGCGCCGCATGGCGAGCGCCTCGGCCGAGCTGGGACAGGCCCTGCTCGCGGCGGCCGGCGAGCGCCTGGGCCGGCCGGCCGAGAGCGAGCAGCGTGCGGGCCGCCCCGAGCGAGAGGTGGTCGCGGCGGCGGCCGGCGCCGATCTTCTGATCGTCGCCCGCGACGGCGAGCGAGACCGACCGGGGCCGCGGAGCCTCGCGCCGCCGACCCGTTTTGTGGTCGATCACGCCCCCTGCGCCGTCCTCCTCGTCTGGCCCGACCGGCGGGGTTAGCCAGCTAGCTCCGCCGCACGAAGTCGATCGTGACCGCCACGCCTTCGAGTGAGAAGTGTTCGCGCAGCCGGTTCTCGACCCAGTAGCCGTAGTCGCGGGTGACGAGACCCGGGTCGTTGACGAAGAGCCGGAACCGCGGCGGACGCGCCTGCACCTGCGTGCCATACAGCAGGTTGAGCCGCCGGCCGCCCTTCGACGGCGGGTGGCGCTCGGCGCGGAGCTCCGCGAGGAACCGGTTCAGCGCCGGCGTCGGCGCACGCTCGCTGTGCTTGTCGAACAGGCGCTCGATCGCGTCGAGCAGGCGCGCGATCCCCCTACCGGTCTGCGCGGATACCGCCAGGACGCGCGGGCGCTGGCGCAAGCGGGGCTCGAGACGACGGCGGATGTCCTCCAGGTTCACCGTCGTCACGTCCCACTTCGCAGCCACGACGACCGTCGAGCAGTGCGCCTTGCGAGCCACGTCGGCGACGGACAGGTCTCCGACGACGACGCCCTCCGCCGCGTCCACCAGCACGAGCGCGATGTCCGCCCGCTCCGCCGCCTCGATCGCGCGCAGCTCCGAGTAGTACTCGATCCCCTGCCGCTGGCGCCGCTTACGGCGAAGGCCCGCCGTGTCGACGAAGACGAATGTGCGCTCGCCTCGCTGCAGAATCGTGTCGATCGCGTCCCGCGTGGTGCCGGGGACGTCCGAGACGATCACCCGCTCCTGGCCGAGCAGCGCGTTCAGGAGCGACGACTTGCCGACGTTCGGCCGCCCGAGGATCGCGACGCGAATCGCCTCCCTCGGCGTCGCGGCACGCCCGTTCCCGGGGAGGCGCTCGACAACGGCGTCGAGCAGGTCGCCCGTCCCGTGCCCATGCAGCGCCGAGAGCGGAAACGGGTCGCCGAGGCCGAGCCGATGGAACTCGAGCGCCTCCAGGTCCCTCGCCGGGTCGTCGATCTTGTTCGCCAGGAGGAAGACTTGCGTGTGCGCGGCACGCAGGATCGCGGCGAGCTCCTCATCGCCCGGGGTAATGCCGGCCCTCGCGTCGGTGAGGAAGAGGACGAGGTCGGCCTCGGCAACGGCGGCGCGCGCCTGGTCCGCGATCGAGCGGGTGAGCGGCGTCTGGTCGGCTATGTCGACTCCTCCCGTGTCGATCAGCAGGAACCGCTTGCCGTTCCACTCGCAGACGAGCTCCTTCCGGTCGCGCGTGACGCCCGGCGTCTCGTGGACGACGGCCTCGCGGGAGACCGTCAGGCGGTTGACGAGGGTCGACTTGCCGACGTTCGGAAAGCCGACGATCGCGACGGTGCCGAGGAGTGGCCCGCCGTCGGGGGCGACCTCGTCTCGGCGGCTACGGGTACCACCTCTCATGGCGGTGTAGCCCGGCGAGGCCGCCCGAGCGCGTGGATGTCGACGAGGAACTCCCAGAGCGCCCGGATCCGGCGCTCGATCTCGACCGAGACCTCGCGATAGGCCCGGCCGCCGGCGCGCAGCCCATCGAAGCGAACGGGAGCTCCCCACGCGACCGAGACGGGCTGGAAGTTTCCGGGCCGCCAGAACTGCGAGCCGTGCACCGCGGCGGGGACGATCGGGACGCCCTCCTGCAACGCGACCATGGCCGCCCCGGGCATCACCTTTCCCGGCACACCGCTCAGCTGCCTCGTCCCCTCGGCGAACAGCCCCAGCGCATGCCCGTCGCGCACGACCTGCCGCATCAGTCGGACAGCCTCGCGATCGGACTCGCCGCGGCGAACCGAGAAGGTGCCGAACGAGCGGATCAGCTGGCCGAGCCCCGGCACCCGGTGCGCCTCGGCCTTCGCCATGTAGTGGATCGTGCGGGGCGACGTGGCGCCGAACGCACCCGGGTCGAGCCAGTGGAAGTGGTTGAGCGCGAGCACGACGCCGCCCTCGCGGGGCACGCGCTCGCTGCCGTACCTGCGCAGCGGCGTGGAGAGGCGGACGGCACCGCCGATCGTCGGCCGCCCGAAAGCCCAGACGACGTCGACCGCGTTCACGACCACACGCCCCGAATCCGCTCGGCTGCCGAATCCAGGACGTGACGCGGCTGCGGCGACGCCCAGCCGCCCTCTTTGACTAGCACGTGCGCTCGGGTCGCGGCGTCGAGCTCGGCCACCAGCCTCGCGTGCTGGCGCGGCGGCACGAGCGCATGACCCTCGTTCACAGGTAAGAGATCCATGGCAACCACGCAGACGTCGTTCTCGTAGACCAGGCTCGCCTCAACTTCGCCGCGGACGATTCCGCAAGACACGCACTCGCTCATACCGGCTGCCGCGCACGCACGAGGCCCTCGATGCGAGCGACCACGTCCTCGACCTCGAGGCTGGTCGTATCGATCACGTCCGCGTCGCCGGCGGGCCGCATCCGAGCCGCGTCGCTCTCGTCGCGTACTCGCATGTCGGTAGCGAGCGCGTCGGCGCCGATCCCGGGGCGCTCGGCCACGCGCCGGCGCGCCCGCTCGTCGCGGTCGGCGACGAGGTAGACCTTGACCGCGGCATCCGGCACGACAACTGTGCCGATGTCCCGGCCCTCGACGACCGCGTCACCGGCCAGGGTGAGCTCGCGCTGCCTGATTCGCATCACCTCGCGCACCGCGGGATGGCGCGCGACGACGGGGACGAGCCGGTCGACGCGCTGTTGCCGGATCGAGGTCGTGACGTCCGTGCCCGCGATCGACACCCGGCCCCCGTCCAGCGAGACCGGAAACTGGTCGGCGAGCACGGCGAGCCGCTCGCCCTCGCCAAGCGGGATCCCGCGTGCCATCGCGAGCCAGGTGACGGCGCGGTACATCGCGCCCGTGTCGACGTAGCGGAAGCCGAGCCGCTCGGCAAGCCGCCGGGCGACGGTGCTCTTGCCTGCCCCCGCGGGACCGTCGATTGCAACGATCATGCCGTTTGCCTGCGGCAAGCGGTTAGCAAATGTGGTTCTGCGAGGCTCATGGCGATCGACGGGCCACCCTAGCCACGTTCGGAGCGCCGCCGGCCGGGGGAGCTCCGCCGGGCGACGCCCTCGAGCAGGTCAAAGAAGCCGGGGAAGCTGACGGCGGCCGCCTCCGCGCCCTCCACTCGCACACCCTCGCGCGAGACGAGGCCGGCCACAGCTCCGAGCATCGCGATCCGGTGGTCGCCGTCAGAGTCCATACCCCCACCCTTAGGGCGGGTAGGGACCCCCCTCACCCTGAAGCCATCATCGCGCGCCTCGATGCGGATGCCAAGGGCACGTAACGCATTCGACACGGTTTCGATCCGGTCCGTTTCCTTGTACCGGAGCTCGCGCGCGCCTGTCACCAGGCTCACTCCGCGCGCACAGGCAGCGAGGAGCGCGAACAGCGGCAGCTCGTCCACGAGGCGCGGCACCTCGTCGGCGCCGATCGCCGTCGCCGTGAGCTCGGCGGAGCGGATCTCCAGGTCGGCCACGGGCTCGCCGCCGGCCTGCCTGCGGTTGAAGATCGTGATTCTGCCGCCCATGCGGTCGAGGACGTCGAGGAGCCCCGTCCGCGTCGGGTTGACGTTGACGCCCTGGATCCGGAGCTCCGAGCCGGAGAGGAGCGTCGCGGCCACCACGAACGGCGCCGCCGAGGAGAAGTCGCCCGGGACGTCGATCGAGAGCGGCGGCAGCTCGTCCACCGGCCTGATGCTGATCTCGTGGCCGCTGCGGCTGACCTTCACTCCGAGCGACTGCAGCATCCGCTCCGTGTGGTCCCGGGTCGCGGTCGGCTCGATCACGGTCGTCGTCCCCTCCCGCGCGAGCAGGCCCGCGAGCAGCACGCTCGACTTCACCTGCGCGCTCGCCACTCGAAGCTCGTAGCGAATCCCGTGGAGTTGCGACGCCTCGATCACCACGGGCGGGCGGCCGCCGCTCGTCTCGACCCGCGCGCCCATCTGCGACAGCGGCTCGTCGACACGGACGGGCCTCGTCGAGAGCGACGCGTCGCCGACGAGCTCGAAGCGGCCCTCCTGGCCCGCGAGCACGCCGGCCAGAAGCCGCAGCACGGTCCCGGCATTCTCGCAGTCGATCGGCCCAGCCGGCTCGCGCAGGCCGCGCAGGCCGCGGCCGGCGATGCGAACGACATCTGCAGCCGGCTCGGTCACCTCCGCGCCGAGCGAGCGGACGACCTTGATCGCGACGTCGGTGTCGCCGGCATGGCCGAAGCCGCGGATCTCGCTCTCGCCCGAAGCGATCGCACCGAGCAGGACGGCGCGCTGGCAGATGCCCTTCACCCCCGGCACCCCGACGGCGCCGACGACGCTGGATGCGGGCTCGATCCTCACTGCTCGTCCAGAACGGGTGCGACGACGACGCCGTAGCCCTGCGCCTCGAGCAGCTCCGCCGCCCGGTGCGCCTCGTCGGAGCCCGTGATCAGGAGCGCGATGTTCCCACCCCGCTCCGGCGAGAGATGCTGGAGATCGAAGTCCTCGATGTTGATCCGCTCGGCGCCGAGGGCCTGCGTGATCCCGGCCAGCACACCCGGACGGTCGGGCACGTGGATGCGGAGCCGGTGCAGCGCGCCCGCGTCGGGGTAGGCCTGCTCGAGCAGGCGTCGGCGGTTCCCGGCCGCCTCTCCGATCGAGCGCGCGAGGTAGCCCGCATCCGAGGCCTCGAGCGCGGCCTCCAGCTGCTCGACGCGCCGCCGGTGCTCGGCGAGCGCGGCGCGAAGCGGCTCGCTGTTCTCCAGGAAGATGTCGACCCAGATGCGCGGGTTCGACCCGGCGACCCGCGTCATGTCCCGCAGCGAGCCTCCCGCAGCGGAGAGCGGCTCGTGCCCCTCGATCCGGGCCGCTCCAGCCTGGTTCACGAGCACGTTCGCGAGGGCGTGTGGCAAATGGCTGATCAGCGCGACGAGGCGGTCGTGCGCGACCGGGTCGACGGCGACCGGCGTGGCGCCGAGGCGGCTGACGAACCCGTGCAGCAGGCGGTAGCGCTCCGCGTCGGTGCCGGCGACGGGTGTCAGGTACCAGGTGGCCCCCCTGAAGAGCTCAACGTCGGCGTGGGCGGGCCCGCGCGCCTCCGAGCCGCAGACCGGATGGCCGCCGATGAACCGACTCGACGCGCCCGCCGCCGCGCAGACCGCGGCCTTCGTCGAGCCCACGTCCGAGACGGTGCAGCCGTGATCACTCGCCTCGAGGACCTCCCCCACCTCCCGTGCCAGTTGTGCCACCGGCGCGGCGACGAGCGCGAGCTCCGCGCCCTCGAGCGCCTCCTCCAGCGATCCGGCTGCCTGGTCGACGGCGCCGCGCCCAGCGGCGACTGCCAGCGCGTCCGAATCCGGATCGAACCCGGCCACGTGGTCGACGCCGGAGCGCTTCGCGGCGAGCCCCACGGAGGCTCCGATCAGGCCCGTGCCGACGATGGCGAGCCGTCCGACCGTCTGGCGGTCCATCGGAAGGCTACGGAGAGAGCGTCTGGCGGCGGCGCATCAGCTCCGCCGTCCGGAACGCCAGGTCGAGCGACTGGCGCGCGTTCAAGCGCGGGTCGCAGAGCGTCATGTAGCGAGTGTCGAGCGCTGCCTCGACAACCTCCTCCGAGCCGCCCAGGCACTCGGTCACGTCGTCGCCGGTGAACTCGATGTGGATGCCGCCGGGCCACGTCCCCTCACGCCAGTGGGCCTGGAAGAAATGCTCGAGCTCGGCCATGACCGAGTCGAAATGGCGCGTCTTGCGGCCGCTGGCGGTCACGATCGGGTTGCCGTGCATCGGGTCGCAGACCCAGACGGCGGGGTGCCCCGCGTCCCGCACCGCCCGCAGGAGCGGCGGCAGCGCGTCGGCGACCGCAGCGGCGCCCATGCGCGCGACGAGCGTGAGCCGCCCCGGAATCCGCCCCGGATTCAGCCGCTCGCAGAGCGCGACGACGTCCCCCGCGGTCGCGCCCGGGCCGACCTTGCACGCGACCGGGTTGTGGACGCCCGAGAAGAACTCGACGTGCGCCCCGTCCGGCTGCCGGGTGCGCTCGCCGATCCAGAGCATGTGCGCGGAGCAGTCGTACCAGTCGCCCGTCAGCGAGTCCCGCCGCGTGAGCGACTCCTCGTAGTCGAGCAGGAGGCCCTCATGAGACGTCCAGAGGTCGACCTGGTGCAACTGGGGCACGCTGACGTCGATTCCGACCGCGGCCATGAAGCGGAGCGCCCGCTCGATCTCGGAGGCGATCGTCTCGTAGCGCTGCCCGGCGGGCGAGCTTGCGACGAATTCCTGGTTCCACATGTGCACCTGGTTCAGGTCGGCGAAGCCCCCCTTCGTGAACGCACGGACGAGGTTCAGCGTCGCCGCCGACTGGTGGTAGCCCGCGATCATCCGCTCGGGGTCGGGCGTGCGCGCGTCAGCGGTCGGCACATCGTCGTTCACCATGTGGCCGCGAAAGGACGGCAGCTCCACGTCGCCGACACGCTCGGTCGCCAGCGAGCGAGGCTTGACGAGCTGCCCCGCGATGCGGCCGATCTTCACGACCGGGAGCGTCGCCCCGTAGGTCAGGATCGCCGACATCTGGAGCATGACCTTGAGCTTGTCGCGGATCGCGGGCGCGGAGAAGTCGCGGAAGGACTCGACGCAGTCGCCCGCCTGGAGCAGGAACGCTCGGCCCGCCGCGACCTCGCCGAGCGATGCGCGCAGCTGCCGCGCCTCGCCCGCGAAGACGAGCGGCGGCATGGCGCCGAGCCGGCGCCGAGCCTCCTCGGCGAGGTCCGGGTCCGGCCACTGCGGCTGCTGCAGCGCGGGGTACTGCCGCCAGGAGGAGGGCGACCAAGCGGAGGCGACGGTCATCGGCCTATTGTTACGAAAGGGGAGCCCATGAGCGACGCGGCCATCGAGACACTCCGGGAGCGGATCGCCGAGATCGACCGCGGCGTCGTCCAGGCCTTCAACCGGCGGATCGAGCTCGTCGCGCAGCTGAGGCGCTTGAAGGAAGCAAGCGGCCTCGGCTTCCTCGACCTCGGGCGCGAGCGCCGTCTCCTGGAGCACCTGGCCGAGACGAACCGCGGACCCCTGTCCGAGGAAGGCCTGCGAGAGCTGCACGCCCTCGTCCTCGACTTGACGAAGCGGGAGATCCTTCGAGGCCGAGACACTCGACCGCCCTCGAGCGGAGACGACCCCGCCGAGGGCGCTTGACCACTTGCGGGCCGGCCTCTATCCTCGGAGGTGAGATGACGCGATCCCTCCTCGAGAGCTGGGCCTGGACGAGGCGCCGCGAGCGGGGCGGGAGCGTCGCCTGACCTGATTCAGGCCGAAAGCCCGCCTCGTTTGCAGACCTTCCGGCCGGAGGGTCTTTTTCGTTGCCCGAAGATGAGCATCACGACCGACATAGCGACCGACCTCGTCACCCCGCTCGGGGCCTATCTCCGCTTGCGCGAGGGGATGGTGGCGAGCTTCCTGCTCGAGTCGGTCGAGCAGGGGCGCCTCGGCCGCCACTCGCTGCTCGGCGGAGGCGCACGGCTGGTGTCCGCGAACGAGGCGGAGGCGTCAGGCCGGCCGGTGGTCGGGTACCTCGCCTACGACCACGTCGCGGCGCTCGAGCCGACCGTCCCGCTTCCGTCCGACGGGCCGGAGCTGCCGGAGAGCCGTTTCGTCGTCGCGGACACGCTCGTCCGCTTCGACCACGCCCGCGGCATCGCCGAGACGCTCTCCGGCGATCCCGCGGAGGTCGCCGAGCGCCTCGGGGCGCCCCTGCCGTCCCTCGCCACGCGGAGCCGCAAGACAGGACGGACACGCCGCTCGCCCGACCGCGCCGAGCACGAGGCCCGTGTCCGCCGCGCGAAGGAGCACATCGCTCGAGGGGACTGCTTCCAGGTGGTCCTCTCGCAGCGGGCGGATCGTCCGACGTCCGCGAGCGCGCTCGAGCTCTACCGCGCGCTTCGCCGCGTCAATCCGTCGCCGTACCTGTTTCTGCTCGAGCTCGAGGAGCTGGCGCTCGTGGGCTCGTCCCCCGAGACGCTCGTGAAGCTCGAGGGTGCTCGCGCGAGCGTGAACCCGATCGCCGGCACCGTCCGGGCCGGCGAGGGCGACGTCGAGGCGCTGCTCGCCTCGGGGAAGGACCGTGCGGAGCACGTGATGCTCGTCGATCTCGGCCGGAACGACCTCTCACGCGTCTGCCGGCCGGGCAGCGTGCACGTCGAGCGTTTCCTGACGCCCGAGCGCTTCTCGCACGTGACGCACCTCGTCTCGGAGGTTGTGGGCGAGCTTGCGAGCGAGGTGCCGCCCTTCGATCTGCTGCGGGCCTGCTTCCCGGCCGGCACCGTGTCGGGGGCGCCGAAGGTGCGCGCGATGCAGATCATCTCCGAGCTCGAGGGCTACCGCCGCGGCCCGTACGCGGGGGCGGTCGGCTACGCGCTGCCGGACGGAACCCTCGACACATGTATCGCGATCCGAACGATCGTGCTCGCCGGCGGGGTCGCCCGGATGCAGGCAGGAAGCGGCATCGTCGCCGACTCCGACCCGGCCGCCGAGCACGAGGAATGCCTGAGCAAGCTTGCCGCCCTCGAGGCTGCGATCGACCTGGCCGAGGCCGGCTGATGATCCTCCTGATCGACAACTACGACAGCTTCACCTACAACCTCGCACACCTCTTCGGCGAGCTTGGCGTGGAGGTCCGCGTGCGGCGAAACGACGAGCTCGACGCGGACGAAGCCGAGCGGCTCGCCCCCTCGTACCTCGTCGTCTCCCCCGGTCCCGGACGTCCGGAGGCGGCGGGCAACACGCCGGCGATCGTCCAGCGGCTGGCCACTACCGTCCCCACGCTCGGGGTCTGCCTCGGCCACCAGGCGATCGTCCTGGTGTTCGGCGGCGAGGTCGGGCCGGCTCGCTGCCTCGTCCACGGCAAGGCAGCTCCCGTCGACCACGACGGGCGCGGCCTCTTCGCCGGCCTGCCCCAGCCGTTCGACGCGGGCCGCTACCACTCGCTCGCCGCGACGAGCGTGCCGCCGGAGCTCGAGATCTCGGCGACCGCGCCCGACGGAGAGATCATGGCCGTGCGCCACCGGACGCTTCGGATCGACGGCGTCCAGTTCCACCCCGAGTCGGTGCTGACCCCGCTCGGCCCCGTACTGGCCCGCAACTTCCTGGAGGAAGACCGTGACTGAGACCCGCATCTTCTCGGGCATCCGAGCCTCGGGAGACAAGACGCTCGGCAACTACAGCGGCGGCTTTCGCCAGTATGCGGCGACCCAGGAGCAGGGCGACGCCTACTTCTGCATCGTCGACCTGCACTCGATCACGACCGCCTACGAGCCGGAGGGTCTGCACGAGGCGACGCTCTCGCTGGCCGCGATGCTCTACGCGACCGGGCTCGACCCGGACCGCTCGACCGTCTTCGCGCAGAGCCACGTGACCGCCCACGCCGAGGCGGCCTGGCTGCTCTCGGCGGTCACGAGCTTCGGGGAGCTGCGCCGCATGACGCAGTTCAAGGACAAGGCGGCCGAGCAGGAGTTCGTCTCCGCGGGCCTCTTCACCTACCCGGTGCTGATGGCGGGCGACATCCTGCTCTACGGGACCCACATCGTCCCGGTCGGGGACGACCAGCGCCAGCACGTCGAGCTGGCCCGCGACATCGCGGAGCGCTTCAACGGCCGCTTCGGCGAGACGTTCACGGTGCCGCGCGGCGTCTACCCCGAGGAGGGCGCGCGGATCAAGAACCTGCAGGAGCCGGAGCGGCTGATGTCGACCTCGGCAGGTGCGCCGCAGGGGGTCGTGCGGATGATCGACCCGCCGGACGTCGTGCGGAAGAAGCTCAAGTCGGCGGTGACCGACTCCGGACGAGAGGTCCTGCACTCACCCGGCGAGAAGCCGGGCGTCTCGAACCTGATCGAGATCATGGCCGTCGTGACCGGCGACTCCATCCCCGAGATCGAGTCCCGTTACGACGGGCAGGGCTACGGGCCGTTCAAGCAGGACGTCGCAGATGCGGTCGTGGCCCTGTTCGAGCCGATCCAGGCCCGCTACCGGGAGCTTCGCTCCGACGAGGGCGAGCTGCGGCGGCTGCTCTCGCTGGGAGCCGAGAAGGCGCGCGAGACGGCCGCGCCGACGCTGGAGCAGATGTACGAGCGAATGGGGTTCGTCAGGCTGCCAGAGACTGCAGCGCGTCGATCTCGTCGCGCGTGAGCTCGCGCCAGCGCCCCGGCTCGAGCCCTGCGAGCGTCAGGCCCGCGTACCGACTGCGGTGAAGCCGTTTCACCGGGTGCCCGACGGCCTCGCACATCCGCTTGACCTGGTGGGTTCGCCCCTCGTGCACTGTCAGCTCGAGGCGTGAGGACCCGATCCGCCGCACCCGGGCGGGAGCTGTCTGTCCGTCCTCGAGCTCCACGCCCTCCCGCAGCCGGCGGAGCGCCTCCTCCCCCGGCCGGCCCGCCACGTCGGCGAGGTACACCTTCTCGACCCCGTACCGCGGATGCGCGAGCCGGTGTGCGAGCGGGCCGTCGTTCGTCAGGAGCAGCGCCCCCGTCGTGTCGATGTCGAGCCGGCCGACCGGAACGATGCGGGCGCCACGGCGGACGAGCTCGACGACGGTACGCCGGCCCTGCGGGTCGCGCGCGGTCGTCACGACACCGCCGGGCTTGTTCAGCAGCACGTAGGTGAGCCGCTGAGCCGCGACCCGGGCGCCGTCCACCTCGACGACGTCGCGCGCAGCGACGAACGTGTTGAGGCGGCCCGGCTCGCCGTTCACGCGCACGCGACCCGCCTTGATCAGCTCGTCGGCGCCGCGACGCGAGGCGACGCCGGCCCGCGCGAGGTATGCGTTCAGGCGCATGTGGACATAGTGCAGGCATGGCCCACTACATCTCGCTCATGCGCTGGACGTCGCAGGGTATGGCCGGCCTGCCCGCCTGGCGGGAGCGTGTCGAGGAGGGGGAGCGGATTATCGAGGCGGCCGGCGGAAAGCTGAGCGGCGTCTACGTCACGCTTGGCCGCTACGACGTGGTGGAGATCTTCGAGGCCCCCGATGACGAGACGGCCGCGGAGATCGTCCTCAAGCTTCAGCGCTACGGTGCCGAGCACACCGAGACGCTCCGCGGCTTCACGCGCGACGAGGCGGAGCAGATCATCCGCCGTCTGTAGCGCGCCGGCGCACTCAGCGCGCCCGCCCTCTCGCACCAGGCGTTGCTAGCGTGGCTTTCTCCGACCGTGGCTCCCCGACTCCTCTTCGCGTTCTCCGTCGTGCTCGCCGCTGTCGCGACCCCACAGGCGCGCGCCGCAGTGACCCTCGCGCCCTGCGGCAAGACGCCCGGGCTCGAGTGCGCGCAGGTTCAGGTACCGCTCGACCGCAGCGGGGCGACGCCCGGAACACTCAAGCTCCACGTCGAGATGCTGCCACCGACGACCATGCCGCGGGGCGCGATCTTCCTCATTGCGGGCGGCCCGGGACAGGGCTCGGCGCACTCCTTCCACCTCGGATCGCCCGGCAATGCGAGCTTCCTCCGCGCGATGCTGCCCGGGTACACGCTTGTCGCCTTCGACAACCGCGGGACGGGCGCTTCCGGCCTGCTCGACTGCCCGCGCCTGCAGACGACGCTCACGGTGACGGTCGAGAAGGCAGCCGAGCTTGCCCGCGCGTGCGCGTCGATCATTGGCGTGCGCCGGCAGTTCTACGCCACGCGCGACCATGCCGAGGACACTGAAGCCGTACGGCAGGCGCTCGGGCTGGGCAAGATCGCGCTCTACGGGGTCTCGTACGGCACAAAGCTCGCGCTCGCCTACGCGCTCGCGCATCCCGACCACGTCGAGCGACTGCTGCTCGACTCCATCGTTCCGGCGAACCTGCCGGACCCGTTCGCACGAAACGTCGTCAGCGAGATGCCGCGGGCGCTTGCGGCCTTCTGCGCCGGCGGGCGCTGCCGCGGCGCGACCGCGAATTTCCCGGGTGACGTGGCGGTCGTCGCCGACAGGCTCGAGGCGCATCCCATTCGGGGAACCGTGCTAACCGGGGCGGGCGTGAAGAGGCTGCGGATGACCGGCGAGGACGTGCTCGGGCTCGTGATCGACACTGACATCAACGCCGGCCTCGCGGCCGAGCTGCCCGCAGCCGTGCGTGCGGCCCGCGGCGGGTACACCCGCCCGCTGCTCAGGCTTTTCCTGCTCGATCTCCGATCGTCCTCCTTTCCGGCCAAGGACCTGAGCGTCGGCCTGAATGCCGCGACCAACTGTGCCGACGGGCAGTTCCCCTGGACGCCCACGACGCCGGCCGCTGATCGGCCGGCGATTCTCGACGCTGCGATCGCCGCGCTCCCGTCCGGCTCGTTCGGCCCGTTCGGGAGCTGGGCTGCACGCCTCGGCAATGCGTTCTTTTGCAAGCTGTGGCCGTCGCCCGCGGGACGGACGCCGCTCGGGCCGGGGCCGCTGCCGGACGTGCCGGTGCTCGCTCTGAGTGGCGGCCTCGACGTCCGGACGCCGACGGCGAACGCGGTCGCAGTCGTACGGCAGTTCCCGCAGAGCCTTCTGATCGTCGTGCCAGGGGTGGGCCACGATGTCCTCGACAACGACCTCTCGTTCTGCTCGCAGCGCGAGGTGCGGTACTGGATCCTGGGGCTCGTCGTGCGGCCAAGCTGCCCCCGCACGCCGGCCCTCGTGAAGACAGTCGCCGCGTTCCCCAGGATCCGAGGCAGGCAGACACCACGCTCGACGCTCGCTCTGGCAGCAAAAACGGTTCGCGAGGCCATCGCGACGTGGGCGCTGACCGGAACGTCCTCCGTCAAGCTGGCGCCGGCGGGACTGTATGGCGGCAAGCTGGTCCCTTCGAAGACCGGCGTCGGCCTTTCACTCGTCCGGTACAGCATCGCCCCCGGCGTCGGCGTGACCGGGAAGCTGAAGCGGGCCGGCACCGCGTTCCCGCTCGGGTTCAAAGGGACGCTGCGAGTGTCCGGCGCCGCGGCCGCGGCAGGAACGGTTCGAGTGACCCCGACAACGCTCACCGCCGTCCTCGGCGGCCGCCGTCTCTCGAGCGGACTCTAGACTCCAGCCATGCGAGCACTTCTGCTAGTCGCCGCCCTGAGCTTCGTAGCGAGCGCCGCGCCCATCGCCGGCGAGGCGAGGCCCGGGACGGCGGAACGCGCCGCCTGCTCGGCAGGGCCGCACAAGGTCAAGGTCGCCGGCCAGGAGGCGATCAAGTTCTGCGGCTCGGCCAAAGCGACCATCCAGGTTGGCTCGAAGACATTCCACTTCACGAACGGCAACTGCCAGATCGCCTCGGGCTACTTCACCATCAACATCGGAACGGCGGCCGGCCCGACCTTCAAGGGCACGAAGCCCGACTACTTCGGCATCACGGCCCAGAAGGCGAAGGCTGGAACGCAGGCGAACGTCGCGATCGCCCTTCGCTCGGGCGGGAAGGACTACCTCATCGTTCGATCCAGCCTCAAGCTTGCCGGCGGCTTGAAGAAGGGCACGTTCACGGCCCAGGTCGTCTTCACGCACGCAAAGGTCTCAGGCTCCTTCAGCTGCTAGCGGCGCCGGCCGTGCGGTAGCGCTCACCAGGGCGGCGGGAATACACAGCGGCGTAAGTAAGTTCAAAAGATATACTTACTTCGCATGAGCGACCTAATGAAAGAGGTGAACGCGTGAGCACATTGCTGCTCATCCCGCTGGACGACATCGTCGTCTTTCCCCACATGACCGTGACGCTGCCCGTCGACGTCGGCGACGACGAGCGCGTTCTCCTGGTCCCCCGACACGAGAATTCCTACGGCGCGGTCGGTACCGTCGCCGAGGTCGTGGATCGCGTGCGCCTGCCGGGGGGTGGCCGCGCGGTGGCGCTGAACGGCCTGCACCGCGGCGTCGTCGGTGCCGCCGAGAACGACACCGCCGGCCGCCTGCGCGTCGCCGTGGACGAGCGGCCCGACTCCGACGCCGCCGACGGCCGCATCCGCGAGCTCGAGCGCGAGTACAGGGCCATCACCGAGGAGATCCTCGAGCTGCGCGGCGACGACGGCCGCGTCTCCTCGTTCCTGCGCTCGATCACCGAGCCCGGCGCGCTCGCCGACACCGTCGGCTACTCGCCCGACTTCGGCTTCGCGCAGAAGGTCGAGGTGCTGGAGACGCTCGACGTCCGCGAGCGGCTCGAGCTGGGCGTGAAGCTCCAGCGCGAGCGGCTCGCCGAGATGGAGATCCGAAAGAGGATCCGCGACGACGTCGAGTCCGGCGCGAACAAGCAGCAGCGCGAGTACATCCTGCGCAAGCAGATGGACTCGATCCGCAAGGAGCTCGGTGACGACGACGGCTCCGTGATCGAGGAGTACCGCACGAAGATCGCCGACGGGGGCATGCCTGACGCGGTTCGTGAGCACGCAGACCGCGAGCTCGGGCGGCTCGAGCGGATGGGCGAGCAGAGCGGCGAGTCCTCGATGATCCGAACGTATCTCGACTGGCTCGTGTCCGTGCCGTGGTCGAAGCGCTCCGAGGAGCGGCTGGATCCGATCAACGCGCGCGAGGTCCTGGACGCGGACCACGCGGGCCTCGACGACGTCAAGGACCGCATCGTCGAGTATCTCGCCGTCCGCAAGCTGCGCCAGGAGCGCGGCATCACCGAGGACAAGCGCTCAGGCGCAATCCTGACCCTGATCGGCCCGCCCGGCACCGGCAAGACGTCCGTGGGCGAGTCGATCGCCCGCGCGCTCGGCCGCGAGTTCGTTCGCATGTCGCTCGGCGGCGTGCACGACGAGGCCGAGATTCGCGGCCACCGGCGGACGTACATCGGCTCGATGCCGGGCAGGCTCGTCCGCGCGCTGCGGGACGCCGGGACGATGAACCCGGTGATCATGCTGGACGAGGTCGACAAGGTCGGCGCCGACTGGCGCGGCGACCCCTCGGCCGCCCTGCTCGAGGTTCTCGACCCGGCGCAGAACCACTCGTTCCGCGACCACTACCTGGACGTGGAGCTCGACCTCTCCGAGGTCGTCTTCATCGCGACCGGGAACATTGTCGAGACCATCCCCGGCCCGCTCCTCGATCGCATGGAAGTAATCCGCTTCGATGGCTACACGGTCGACGAGAAGGCGGCGATCGCCCGCGGCTACCTCTGGCCGCGACAGTGCGAGCGGAACGGGCTGCATGAGAACGAGGTGACAGTCGACGAGGTTCTGCTCGAGACGGTGATCACCGAGTACACGCGGGAGGCCGGCGTCCGCCAGCTCGAGCGCGAGCTCGGAACCATTCTGCGCAAGACCGCGACGCGAATCGCGTCGAAGCAGGCGGAGGCGCCGGTCGTCATCGACCTCGCCGCCATCCGCGACGCTCTCGGACGCCAAAAGTTCTTCCAGGAGGCAGCCGAGCGGACGGCCACGCCCGGCGTCGCGACCGGGCTCGCCGTCACCGGCACGGGGGGCGACGTCCTCTTTGTCGAGGCGACCGGCATGAGTGGCGGCAACGACCTCCTCCTGACCGGTCAGCTCGGCGATGTGATGAAGGAGTCGGCGCGGATCGCGCTCTCGTGGGTGCGCTCGCACGCCGGCGAGCTGGATATCGACGAGTCGCTCTTCGACGAGCGATCGTTCCACCTGCACGTGCCCGCGGGGGCGATCCCGAAGGACGGGCCGAGCGCCGGCGTCACCATGACGACCGCGCTCGCGTCGCTCCTCTCCGGGCGTCCCGTCAAGCACACGGTCGGCATGACCGGTGAGGTCACCTTGCAGGGGCGCGTGCTGCCGATCGGCGGCCTCAAGCAGAAGGTGCTCGCGGCGCACGCGGCCGGGCTGACGGACGTGATCCTGCCGGAACGAAATCGCCCCGACCTCGACGACGTGCCCGCAAGCGTGCGGGACGAGATGACGTTCCACCCGGTGATGAGCGTCCTCGAGGCGCTCGAGCTCGCCCTCGAGCCTACAGCGGTCGCGGAGGCCCGTCCGCTCGCGGCGTAGAGATGTAGCGATGTACCGCTGTCGTACGTGCCGACCAGTGCCCGAGGAGATCCGCCGCGCGGCGGATCTCCTCGAGCGGCGCTGGACGTTCTCGATCGTCTACGCGGCACAGTCCGGGGCGGTTCGCTTCAACGAGTTCAAGCAGGCGGTCGGGCCGGTGCCGCCGCGCACCTTGGCCGCGCGGCTCTCGGAGCTCGAGGAGGCCGGCGTGCTCGAGCGGAACGTGATCGCCTCGCGCCCGCCGCGGGTCGAGTACATCCTCACACCTCTCGGCGAGCGCCTTCAGTCACTCATGGACGCGCTCGGACAGTGGGCCGGCGCCGCTCCCGCCTAGTGTTCCGCGCATCAACTCTCGGACGATGTCCGCAGCCGGCAGCACCGCGCGCACCGCTCCCACCGACTGCCCGGCGTAGAGCGCCATCGCCTCGATCACGCCGGTGGTCTCGGCGTGAGGCGGCGCAGAGGAGAAACGCGTGACCGAGACCCCCCGGCGCTCCCCGACGACGTCCGCCTCGAAGATCCGGGCGGCCTCGAGCGCCGAGCGGAGCACCCGGTGCTTCGAGCCCGGTGGCCACGCCCCGAGGAAGCGCTCGGTCAGAATCGCATCCTCGGGCTTGGCGTCGACCAGCGCCTGCTGGTAGAGGGGATGCGCGCCGGACTCGGTGGCCGCGACGAAGCGCGTGCCGACCCGGACGGCGTCGGCGCCGGCGGCGAGTGCGCCCGCCACGGATCGAGCAGTTCCGATGCCACCCGCCGCGACGACGGGCACGGTTGCCGTCTCCAGGACGCGGGCGAGCAGGGGCAAGAGCCCCAGCGAGCCGCGCACGTGGCCGCCCGCCTCGATTCCTTGAGCAATGACCACGTCACAGCCGGCCTCCGCCGCCGCGACCGCCTCGGCCTCCGAGCCGACCTGCCAGCCGGCAAGGGCGCCCGCCGAGTGCACGCGTTCGACGAGACCCGCGTTCGGCTCACCCCAGAAGAACTCAACGAGCCGCGCGCGCGCCGCCACCTCGATCAGATCGGGATCGAGGAACGGCACGAGGAAGTTCACTCCGACCGCAGTGTCTCCGAACGCTTCGAGCGTCTCCTCCAGTCGCTCCGGAGACATGCCCGTGGCGGCCACCATCCCGAGCCCTCCCGCCTCAGCGACGGCCCGCGCCGGCCCGGCGCCGAGGCCGCCGAGCGGAGCCTGCTGAAGCGGGTAGGTGCAGCCGACAGAATCGGTGAAGGTCTGCCGCGGCACGCCGGCTAGGCCGGTCGGACGCCGGCAACCGCGTGGAGGCGCGCGCGGATCTCCTCCGCGTCGTCGCCGAGGTCGTCCAGGCGCGGTAGCTGCGAGAGGCTCTCGAGCCCGAAGACGCGCTCGAAGAGCGGGGTCGTTCGGTAGCGCACAGCCCCTCCCGCGCCGTCGTCGCGCCCGGCCTCGGTGATCAGCCCGCGCTCGAGCAGACCCGCGACGGCCGAGTCGGCAGCGACGCCCCGGATGCGCGCGATCTCCGGCCGGCTGCACGGGCCAAAGTAGGCGACGATCGCGAGCGTCTCGAGCGCCGCCTGCGAGAGTCCACGCTGCACAGGGCGCTCGAACAGCCGGGCGCAAGCGGCGGCTGCTTCGCGGGACGCGCGGAACGCGTAGCCACCGGCGACCCGCTCGAGCACGACGCCGCTCCGTCCCTCCCGGTAGCGCTCGAACAGCAGGCCGAGGGCCGTCTCCACCCGCTCGCCGTCGTCGTCGGCCGCCGCCGCCAGCTCCTCGGTCGAAAGCGGCGTGCTCGCGACGACGAGCAGCGCCTCGAGCGTACGCGCCAGCTGGTCGAGCGGGTTCGCGGTGATCAGCCGAAGCGTGCGCTCGCTCACGGCCTACGCGGCTCCCGCCGCGCTCGCGGCAGCAGCCTGGCCGACCCATTCGGCCCGCCTCACCCGGATCGGCGCGAACGGCGCCGCCTGGCCGAGGGAGATCTCACCCCGCTTGCAGAGCTCGAGCACGGCGAGGAAGGCGACGACCTGATCGGCGCGCGGCAATCCGGCCACCTCCGAGTCGAAGTCGAGCGACCGCCTTGTCCGCAGCACCGCGCGAAAGCGCTCGAGGTACTGCGAGACGGGTGGAAAGCGAAGCTCCATGTGGGCCAGCGAGACCCGGGGCGGGGGTGTGGCGAGCGTGCGGAGCGCCGCCGCCAGGCGCTCGGGCTGCTGCGGCGCCAGGCGCAGCTCCGGCCTCGGCGCGAGCGGCGCCGGGCCGAGGCGGAAGAAGCGGTCGCCCTCCCGGGCGAGCCGCTCGGCGAGCGCTGCCGCCGCGGCCTTGATGCGGCGATACTCCTCGAGCCGGCGTGCCAGCTCCTCAGCCGCCTCCTCTTCGTCCAGATCGGCGAGGTCGTCGTCGAGCCCGGGGAAGAGCGCCCGTGCCTTCAGCTCGAGCAGCGCCGAGAAGAGAACGAGGAACTCGCCGCACGCGTCGAGGTCGAGCTCACCCTTGCCCGCCAGCAGCTCGCAGAAAGCGAGCACAACCTCCGCGAGCTCGACCTCCTCGAGGGCCAGCTCCTCCTTGAGCACGAGGGTCAGGAGCAGATCGAACGGGCCTTCGAAGGCGTCGAGATCCAGCTCGAGCTCTCTGACCTGCATCGGCGGCAGGCTAACGGGACGGGCGGACGCGCCCGCGCGGAATGGCCATGACAGGGCCTTTCGGCGGCGAGGGCTCGGGTTCCTTCCGGCCGCGGAAGAATTGCCACCAGACGAAGAAGCCCGTCGAGCCGGCGAAGAGGATCAGCGAGACCCAGGCATTCAGCCGCAGGCCGGCGATGTGGTGGGCCGGATCGATGCGAAGCAGCTCCTCGAAGAAGCGGCCGAACGTGTAGAGCGAGACGTAGAGCGCGAACAGCGCCGGGGGGCGAATGCGGAAGCGCGCGCCGATCAGGATCAGCGCGCCGGCCGCGGCGAGATCGTAGGCGAGCTCGTACAGGAAGGTGGGATGGAAGGTGGGCGAAGCGAGGTAGCCCGCGGGGCGATGTTCAGGGTTGATCTCGAGCGCCCAGGGCAGGTCGGTCGGCTTGCCGAAGAGCTCCTGGTTCCACCAGTTGCCGATGCGACCGATTCCCTGCGCAACCAGCAGGCCCGGTGCGGCGGCGTCGAGCATCAGGCGAACGCTCTGGCCGGCCCGCCGCACGACGAACGCACCCGCAAGCACGCCGAAGAGAATGCCGCCCCAGACGCCGAGTCCCCCCTCCCAGACTGCGAAGGGCCCCCACCAGTGATCCGGAACCTCGTTCCAGCTCGTGACCACGTGGTAGAGCCGAGCGCCGGCGATCCCGGCCGCGACGCCCCACACGGCGACCTGGAGCACCAGGTCCCAGTCGCCCCCGAGGCGCGTCCAGCGGCGGCCGGTGATGTAGACGCACGCCGCGATCGCGACCAGCAGCATTAGCCCGTACATGTGGAGGGAGAGCGGGCCGAGGTCGAGGATCCCGGAGCTCGGCGAGGGAATCGATGCGAGGGCGGGCGGGGTCACACGCGACATTCTCGCGCCCCGCGCCCCGACGCGTTAGAGAAGGATGTCGGGGGCGAGCTCGGGCGGACAGCCCTGCTCGATCAGCTGGACTGCCTTATGAAGGTCGACCTCGTGTCGCTCCGCGATCTTCGCGGCCGCGCGCCGGTCGTAGCCGGCGCGCTCCAGCGCGTCGGCCCGCCACCGGGTGATGCGGTCGATCTCGGTCTCTCGGATGTCGACTTCGGCTGCTGGCATATCCCCTACCGTCGCTTTCTCTCTCTCCGATATTCGATTAAACGACGTGGTTGGTTCTTTGATCCTTTCAGCTCCCCACATTTAACGAAGCCTTAACGACTGGCCGCTACAGTCTCACGTCGAGGGGTCTACCGGAAAGCGCCCAGTTCGGGCGCTTTCCTCTTTTCGGAGGCACCTTTTCTAGAACAGGCGGTACGACGTGCGGTTGATGAAGAAACCGAAGCCCGTCTGGAGGCTTACGCACCTTATGCCGTTGAAGCTGGAGTTGCAGCGGACCTTGTTGCGCACGGACCAGGAGTCCCCGTACGTGAGCACGGGGCCGCCCGGGAAGGAGTAGCCGAAGCTGCGGCGGACGAAGGAGCTGCCGAAGAGGGTCACGGCGACCATCCGAGCGTTGTTGAGCGTCGTACAACCGAGCAGGCGGTCGCTCGGCCAGTAACGGCAGCGGAGGTTTCCGGTCGGACTCTGAAACCAGTTGCTGTTCCACGAGAGCGACGCGGGCGCCGCTGACGCGGGCGCCGCGACGGCGAGCGTGGCCACGATGCCACCAAGGACGAGCAGTGGGCGCAGTGCCCTCATTTTCCTCCTCCGTTCTCTCCCTAGCGCACTCGGACGCCCGATTGTGACAGTTTTTGCGCCTGATCTCTAGTGCTTCCTGACCGAGAGTCAGACCACCGCAGCCTCGCCGAGGAGCGCCTTCACCTCTGCGAAGAAATCCGGCACCGGCTGCACACGATGCTGAGCTCCGAAGGCGAGCGTCTTGCGACCCGTGGAGGTCTCGATCGCGACGATCACCGGCGCCTCGCCCGGGTAGTCACGGAGGAGGCCGGCGAGCTCCCGGATGATGCCGGCGCGCGCGCGCCTCGCGTCGACCTGGAGCCTCACCTCGCGGCGCTCGGGAGTTGCCTCGAAGGCAGAGACGTCCATCGCCAGGAGCTTCGTCTCGCCCTCCTGCTTGTGGTCGACGCGACCCTTGATGACGAGGACGCGATCGACCGTGCACAGCTCGCGCGCGGCCGCGTAGACGGAG
The DNA here is from genome assembly GCA_038237235.1 of Gaiellales bacterium. GTDB lineage: Bacteria > Actinomycetota > Thermoleophilia > Gaiellales > Gaiellaceae > JBBRYW01. The sequence continues at coordinate 15,033 of JBBRYW010000004.1, read as the reverse complement.
TTGAAGACGACGGTCTCGGCGCTGCCGGTGAGGTCGTCGAGCCGGAGGAAGACCATGGGGTCGCCCTTCTTCGTCGTCAGCTGCTTGACCGCCCCGACGATGCCGCCCACGGTGACGACCTCGCCGTCCCGTCGCCGCTCGAGCTCGGCGAGCGGGCAATCCGTCTTTCGGCGCAGCTGGTCGCGGACTCCCTGCAGCGGGTGCTCTGAGACGAACAGGCCGAGCGTCTCCTTCTCCAGCCGGAGGAGCTCGTTCTTGTCGTACTCCCCGGCCGGGATCGAGGGGTGATGGCGCGGTCGCTCGTCCGGGGGCTCCTCGCCGAGGTCGAAGATCGAGCCCTGACCGGCGAGCCGGTCGGCCTGCTGCCGACCGCCCCAGGCGAGCGCGCTCTCGAGGACGTCGAGCATGCCCTTCCGCGAGGCGCCCGTCGAGTCGAAGGCCCCGCACTTCGCGAGCGACTCGAGCGCACGCTTGTTCGCAACCTGCGGGTCGACGCGCTCGGTGAACTCCCAGATCGACGTGAACGGGCCGCCCTCGGCGCGCGCGTGCACGATCGCGCGGGCGGCCGAGTCGCCGACGTTCTTGACCGCATTCAGCCCGAACCGGATCTTCCCCTCGACGACGGCGAAGTCGCACGCGGACGAGTTGACGTCCGGCGGCAGCACCTCGATCCCCATCTCGTGGCAGGCATTGACGTAGTAGGGAACCTTGTCCTTCGTGTTCATGACCGACGAGATCAGGGCGGCCATGTATTCGTACTGGTGGTTCGCCTTCAGGTATGCCGTGCGGTAGGCGATCAGCGCGTAGCAGGCGGCATGGGCCTTGGGGAAGGAGTAGTCGGCGGCCTTCTCCATGTCTTCCCACAGCTGCCTCGCAACTCCCGGCGTGACGTCGTTTCGCGCAGCTCCCTCCAGGAACTTGTCTTTCAGCGAATCCATCAGAACTCGAATCTTCTTCGCGATTGCCGTACGCAGATCGTCGGCCTCAGCAGGCGTAAATCCGGCGAGTTGCTTTGCGATCTCCATATACGACTCCTGGAAGATGCAAATACCCTGCGTCGGCCCGGTAATCGGCTCCAGCCGCGGGTCGATGAAGATGGGTTGCTCCAGGCCCTGCTTGCGCCGGGCATACACCGGGATGTAGCCCATCGGACCGGGGCGGTAGAGGGCGACGAGTGCGATCAGATCCTCGAACTCGGTCGGGCGCACCTGGCGCAGCGCCTCGCGCATGCCCGACGACTCGAACTGAAAGACGCCCGTCGACTCGCCACGTGCGAGCATCTCGTAGGTCTTGCGGTCGTCGAGCGGGATCTTTGCGAGGTCGAGGCCGCCGACGAGCGCCTTCGTCTTGTCGATCACATCGAGATTCCGCAGGCCCAGGAAGTCGATCTTGAGCAGGCCGAGAGCCTCGACGTCCCGCATCCCGAACTGCGTCACGAGCTCCTGATCGCCGCCCTTCTGCTGCAGGGGGACGTACTCGACGAGCGGGCGATCTCCGATCACCACGCCGGCCGCGTGGATCGAGTCCTGGCGAACGAGGCCCTCGAGCGGCTTTGCGAGGTCGACGATCTCCTTCACGACGGGGTCGGACTCGTAGGCGCCCTTCAGATCGGAGCCGGGCTTCAGGCAATCGCTCAGGTAGACCTTCGGCCCCTCCGGGATCAGCTTCGCGACCTTGTCGACCGTGCCGTAGGGAATGTCGAGCACGCGGCCGGCATCGCGTACGGCAGCCCGCGCAGCCATCGTCCCGAACGTGATGATCTGGGCGACCCGGTCCCGGCCGTACTTCTCCGCCACGTAGTTGATGACGCGATCGCGGCCCTCGACGGCGAAGTCGATGTCCATGTCGGGCATCGACTTTCGGCCCGGGTTCAGGAAACGCTCGAAGAGGAGGCCGTAGCGCATTGGATCGATGTCCGTGATCTCGAGCGAGTAGGCGGCGAGCGAGCCCGCGGCCGAGCCGCGGCCCGGCCCGACGCCGATGCCGTTCCGCTTCGCGAAGGAGACGAAGTCCCAGACGATCAGGAAGTAGTCGGCGAAGCCCATCTCCTTGATCGTCTTGAGCTCGAAGCGCAGGCGCTCGTGCAGCTCCGGGGTGATGCGGTCGTAGCGGCGCTCGAGGCCCTGCTCGCAGAGTGAGAGGAGATGCTCGAACGCGTCGCCCCCGTCCGGCACCGGGTACTTCGGGAGCAGGATGCGGCCGAGCTCCATCGTGACCGTGCAGCGCTCGGCGATCTCGAGCGTGCGCGCGAGCGCGGCCTCTTGGCCGGGGAAGTCGAGCGCCATCTCGGCGGGGCTCTTGAAGAAGAACTGATCGGTGTCGAACTTCCAGTGGTTCGGGTTCTTGAGCGTGTCGCCGGACTGGATGCAAAGCAGCGCCTCGTGGGCGCGAGCGTCGGAGTCGAGCAGGTAGTGAACGTCGCCCGTCGCGACAAGGGGAAGCTCCGCTTCCGCTGCAAGTCGCACGAGTTGAGGATTGATCTCCGCCTGCTGCGCAAGCCCGGCGTTCTGGATCTCGACGTAGGTGGCGTCGCGGCCGAAGATCTGAGCGAGACGGTCGAGATCTGCGGCGGCGTCTGCGGGGCGGCCCTCCTCGAGTGCCTTGGAGACACGCCCCGACAGGCAGCCCGAGAGCGCGATCAGGCCCGTCGCGTGCCGCTCGAGCTGGTTCCAGTCGACCCGCGGCTTGTAGTAGTAACCCTCCAGATAGCCCGCCGAGGAGAGCTTGATCAGATTGCCGTACCCCTCGTTCGACTCGGCGAGGAGCGTCAGGTGCGCGTAGCCCTTGGTCTGGGCACGCGCATCGTCGGCCACGTAGACCTCGCAGCCGATCAGCGGCTTGACGCCGTGCTTGGCAGTCTCTCGGTAGAGCTCGACCGCACCCGCAAGCGAGCCGTGATCCGTGAGCGCGACCGCCGGCATCTCGAGCTCGGCCGCGCGGACTGCGAGGGCGGGGACGCGGCAGGCCCCGTCGAGAATCGAGTACTCGGAGTGGACGTGAAGGTGGACGAAGGGCGCCTCGGGCACGGGGAGGCAATTGTAGGACGGCCTCAGGACCGCACTCGACCGGCGCCCCTCGAATTTGCGATCAATGACGAGGCCTCGAGCCGCTCAGGGGGGAGCAGGTCTCGCCGGGCAGCCGAGCCTGCCCTTGCGCCGCCGCAGCAGACCCCGCATACTGTGGTAGGCGCTCTTTGCGCCTTTTCCGCTCGCGACCGACGAAAGGAGGCGTTGAACAGATGACCGAGCCTGCTTCCGCCTCCACTCGCACGGCTGCGGCGCTGCTCGCCTAGAGCCCCAGCCAGCAGCCCACCCACCCGCTTCGTCACACGTGTGGCGAACTCGCGGACCCTCGTCGGAAAGGAGCTACCCCGTTGCACTCCACGACCTTCTCGCTCGAGCAGCTCGGCTGGAACGAGCACTTCGAAGAAGCCTGGAACGACCATCGAGATCAGGGCCTTACACCGGCGCGCGTCACCGCCGAGCATCGAGGCGCATACGTCCTCGCAACCGGCGAGGACGAGCTCTGGGCCGAGCTCTCCGGCCGGGCCCGCCATGTCGCGGCGGGACGCGGCGAGCTGCCCGCGGTCGGCGACTGGGTCGCCGCTCGCTCGTCCTCGAGCGAGCCGCGAGCCGTCATCCAGGCCGTCCTGCCCCGCAGCGCCAAGTTCTCGCGCAAGGTCGCCTGGTCGGAAACCGAGGAGCAGGTCGTCGCTGCGAACGTCGACGTCGTCTTTCTCGTCTCCGCGCTCGATGGCGACCTCAACCTGCGCCGTCTCGAGCGCTACCTCGCGCTCGCCTGGGAGAGCGGCGCTGCGCCCGTCATCGTCCTCAACAAGAGCGATCTCTGCCCCGATCTCGAGGCGACACGGGCCGAGGTCGAGACCGTGGCCTTCGGTGTCCCGGTCCTCATCACGAGCGGCGCGACCGGCGAAGGCGTCGAGGCGCTTCGCCCGCACCTCCTGCCGCACCGGACAGCCGTGCTGCTCGGCTCGTCGGGTGTCGGAAAATCAACGCTCTTGAATCGTCTCCTGGGCGAGGATGTCCAGCGGACGAACGAGCTCCGCGCCGACGGCCGAGGCAGGCACACGACGACGCACCGCGAGCTGATCACGCTCCCGGGCGGCGGGCTCCTGCTCGACACGCCCGGCATGCGGGAGCTTCAGCTCTGGGACGCCGAGGATGGCATGGACAGCGCGTTCGCCGACATCGCCGAGCTTGCAGGCGCGTGCCGGTTCACCGACTGCCGCCACGAAAGCGAGCCGGGGTGCGCGGTGCTTGCGGCAGACAGCGACGGCACGCTGCCGCCCGGCCGCCTAGCGAGCTATCGCAAGCTACTCCGCGAGCTCCGCGCGCTCGAGATCCGTCAGGATCATCGGGCGGCGGCCGACGAGCGGCGCAAGTGGCGACTCCGCTCGAAAGAGGGGAAGGCCCGGGCGCGACTCCGGTAACCCCGGCCTGCGTCCTCAGCTCAGGCGGCGGACGCGATCTTCGGAATGAGGTTGGCGGCGGCCTCGCCGAGGAGCTGCAGCGCCGTCCGCAGGCTGGCATCGTCCTCGCGCTCGGTGGCGAGCTCGGATGCTCGCTTGTGGATCGCCTCGAGCTCCTCCTGGGTGAACAGTTCTGCCACCTCGGTCCTCCTTCCGGGTCGCCGTCTCGCCGTAACCGTACAGATCGCGGCCCGGGCGTCGTGGGCGTGCGAAGCACGTCCATGGTCACGAGCCTCGGGCAGGTCGGCCGGGGACGCCGACCCGGACGGGCCCGACCCACTCGGAGCGGCCGTCAAGCCCGACGACCTCGAGCCGGTAGCGCAGCGTGCGCGATGCACGGCCGACCCGGTCAAGGAACCGGTACCCGCCGCTCGCGTGGACACCGATCAGACGCTTCGTGAGCTTCCGGTACCCGCTGCCCGCGCCCCGCCAGACCCGAAAGCCCAAGACGAGGCTCGCAGCAGGAGCCCGCCAGCTCAATCGAACGACGCTGCGCCCCACTCGGGCCGCCGCAAGCCCCACCACGCGCACAGCGGTCGGCGCGACGCTGCATGGGGTCTCGGCCGCGGCAGTCCAGTCTGCGGCCGAGTCGGTGTCGATCGACGAAGCACGCTGCAACGTCGCGCTCGTATTCGCGACAGGCGCCGGGGCGCTCGGCCCGAAGCAGCCGGTGGCAGTGCCCCAGGCGACGCAGTCGACGAGCCCTCCGCTCTCGTTCTGCAGCGTCAGCAGGTCGCCCCCGTTCGACAGTCCGTTCCCGATCGCGCCGTCGGCAAGCGACAAAAAGGGCTGTGCGTAGCCCGCATGCTCGGCGAGGAAGCCGCTCGAGGAGGCGGCCACGACGACGCAGCGACCCGGCCAGAGCGTGACGGTCGGCAGCGCATCCGTCGCCGCCGAGTCGGAGATCGTCCAGTTCGTCAACGTCAGCGAGGATGCGCCGACGTTCGTGAGCTCGAGCCATTCCTTCGCCGTGTCCGTGCCGGAGAGAACCGGATCAGCTTCAACCTCGCTGATCTGGATCGTCGCCGACCCGGCCGGCGCGAGTGCCCGCGAGCACGCTGCGGCACGCGCTGGGGCTGATCGTGCGGCTGACGAGACAGGCGAAGCGGCGAGTGCCGCGAGAGCGATGCAGGTGCAGAGCGGGGCGAGTGGGCGCATGGCCGAAAACCTCCGGATCGATGGTCGAAGGGGCTACTGAAGCGCTGCGGGCAGCCCGCCGCCAGATGTCCAGACAAGCCATGTCCCCCGTTTTTCCTGCAAAAGCGGCTAAGTGGCGTTTCGCGGCCCGCGTTCTTGCACACAGCCGTCACAACTGCGACACGAGTCGCCTCGGGCGTCGCTCACTTCGCCGGCCCAACCGCTATCGATCCGGGCCGCGCGTCGGCGCCGCAGCCCGCACGCACGCAGAAGCCGGGCGGGTCGCCCGGCTTCTGCGTTGGTCTCGGCCGCCGTGTCTTCCTAGGTCTTCCGGCTGCCGGTTCCCTCGATCGACTTCGCCGAGGCGCCGCTACCGACCTGGATCCTGCGGGGCTTCTGCTCCGCGGGCTTCGGCACGCGCACCTCAAGCACGCCGTTCTCGTAGCTCGCCGAGATGTCGTCTTCCGACACGGCGGACGGCAGCGACACGCTGCGCGAGAAGCTGCCGAACCGCCTCTCGTACCGGTAGAAGCTGTCCTTCGAGAGCTCCTGCTCTCGCTCGCGCTGACCGCTGATGGTGAGCACGTTCTCGTTCAGCTCGACGTTGATGGCGTCCTGGCTGATTCCGGGCAAATCGAGGTGCAGCAGAAGAGCATCCTCCGTCTCCGAGACGTCAACCGGAGGAAGCCACGCCGCGCCCTCGCCATTTCCGGACGGCGCCTGGCCGAGAACCTGGTTCATCAGACGAGCCATGTCACTCTGGAGAGTCGCAACCTGGCCCCACGGTGACCAACGAACAACCGTCATCGTAAGCCTCCTTTGAGTTCATTGCTTATGCGGCCAGCATAAAACCTTCTCGTCTCAATGTCAAGTTATTAGCCACCCTTGCTCCGCTTGGATCGCCCGAGCCAACACCGGCCAGAAAGGCCCGCTTTCGGCGAGCCCGGGGGTCGCGACGGATTGACGCAGGTGTCTGCTCATCTCCGCGTCCGCACCCCGCGTCGCGCTCGCTCAGCGCGCAGACCCGGCACATCCTCCAGCCGCGGACGCGGGTGGCCGTTCTCGACCCGAAGACGCTCGATCACCTCGGACGCGCCCGCCCGCGTCCCGGGAAGCTCCTCTCCCATTCGCTCGCAGAGCGCGGCCGCGAGCGCATAGACCTGCTTGACAGTCGGACGCTCTCGCTCCTCTGCTCCCCGCTCGGTGCTTGCTGCTCCGTTGGCCATGCATCCATTGAGCCAGCGAAACGCTCACGCGTGGGTAACGCGTCTGTAACAAGAGTGTGCCGGATGGCCGAGCTAGGACTTCACATCGCCACCATGCACCTCGCCGCGCCATGAGCCCGTCTCGGCGCCGCGGCCCTCGATCAACTCCTTGAACCGCTTCAGATCGGACTTCACCCCCCGATTGTCCACGCCGACCTTGTCGGCGGCGACCTCGAGCGGCCCCTCGGTCTCCCAGGTCATGCGTACCCGCATCCTCGTGCGGTCGTCGCCGAGCGCCTGGAACTGGACTGAGCCCGCGTTGTTCTTCCCGTCCGTCGCGCGCCAGGCGATGTGCTCATCGGGATCCTGGTACGTGATCTCGGCGTCCCACTCGTGTCGCTTGCCGGCGATCTCGGCGACCCAGTGCAGGTGGGTGTCGTCTGTCTGCTTGACGGACTCGACGTTCTCCATGAACTGCGGGAACTCCTCGAACTGCGTCCACTGGTTGTAGGCGGTCGAGACGGGGACATCGAGCTCGATCGACTCGTCGACTTCGGCCATGGCTCCTCCTTCGTTTGCTCGTATGCGACGTACCCGCCGGCCGAAGCCGCCGAAACCCGGCTGCTACTTGACGGAGCGGCTCATTCGATCGCCTCGCGCAAGACCTTCTCGTAGGCGTCCGACTGGCGGACCACTTGCATGCCCGCTCGCTCGTACAGCCGCGTGGCCCCGGTTGGGTTCTCGGAATCAACCTCGAGTACGCCGGTCCGCAAGCCTCGTCTGTAGAACTCGCCGAAGCTGTGGTGCAGCAGCGCCAGGCCAACCCCCCGCTTTCGCCACGGGCGCCGCACGCCGAGCACGTTGACCCAGGCATCGCCGTCTCGAACGGCGCAGCACGACGCGCCGCCGATCTCGTCGCCTTCCCACGCGAGGAACCACAGCGATGGATCGAAACTCTCGCGCTCGATGTTCCAGGCGCGCCAATGCCCGTAGTCGTGCGGGGTGAAGCCCCAGTGATCCTGGAAGGCTTCCTCCATCGCCCCGAAGACCCGGCGCTCGTCGTCCGGCCTCATCGTGGCCAGCCGGACTCCGTCCGGCCATGCTGGCTCCGGCGGCTCGCCGTCGAGCTCGATCCCCATCCGCCAGAACCGGCGGGCCCACGCGTAGCCGTTTGCCTCCAGCAGCTTCCGCGCGCCTTCGTTGTGCTGGCCGACGCTCTGGCCGAGCGCAACCTTCACCTCTGCGGGCGCCTCCGACATCACCTCCCGCGCGCGCTCCTCGACGAGGGCAATCAGATGCGCCCCGATACCCCGGCCACGCTCGCGCGGCGCCACGCTGACGAACATGAACATGAGGGACGGGTGCCTGTGGCGCAGAGCCGCGGTCGCGGCTGGCCGCCCGTCGCCGTCGACGACGAGCCAGCCGTCGCGCTCCCTGTCCATCGTGCGCCAGGCGACCGAGATGTCCTCCTTCGTCCGCTCAGCCGCACCCGTGTCCACGGTCTCGCACTCGCGGATCAGCTCGACGACCCCGTCGAGGTCGCCGTCGGCGGGCCGCCGCAGGGTGAGGCCGGCCGGAAGGGGAGAATGGTCGAGCATCGGGTGAGGCTACCTGGCGAGGATCCCGTTCCTTGCTTTCCGCAAAAGCGGCAGAATGTCTCTCAATGGAGCAAAGGGATGTCTTCGGCGAGCTCGCGGCACTGCAGCCGCTGCAGGTCTGGGACGGCGTCGTAGCCTGGGCCGTCCACGGCGAGGGAGTCACCCTCACTCTCATCGAGCTCGAGCCCGGCGCGGTGATTCCCGAGCACAGGCACGAGAACGAGCAGGTCGGAATTCTCGTGTCCGGCTCCCTCAGCTTCCGCATCGGCGACGAGTCGCGCGACGTCGACCCCGGCGCAACGTGGCGAATCGGCGCGAACACACCGCATGAGCTTACGATCGGGGGCGAAGGCGCCGTGGTGGTCGAGGTCTTCGCGCCGCCTCGCGACGACTGGGAGAGCCTCGAGCGCCTCGAGCCGCGACCGCCGCGCTGGCCCCCGTCTTAGGTTAAGACCGCGGGGGCCGACGGGCTGCCGCACTCAAGGGCCAGGCGAAACGGCGCGAGCGCCGCCTCGCCCGGCGGGTCGCGGCTACTGCGCCGCCAGGCCGACCGCGCCGGCGGGCAAGCCGCCTACCCCTGCGATCGGCGCGAGCGATCCGTCTTCTTCGACGGCGAAAGCGCTGATCGTGTGCGCGCCCGAGTTGACCGTGTACAGGTACCTGCTGTTCCGGGCCAGAGCGACGTCGATGGGGCCCGCCCCCGTCGTGCCGGCAACAGCGCTCAGCAGCGAGATGCTGCCGTCGTGGTGGATCGCGTAGCTGGAGACGTTGGCGCTCCCCGTGTTCGTCGTGTACGCATAGCGGCCGTTCTTGGTCGTGACGACCCAGCAGGCGGCCGTCTGGTGGTCCGCCGCAAGGGGCGTGATCGTGCCGAGCGAGCCGGCCGCGCTGAGCGAGTACGACGAGAGCGCGCTGGCTCCGGCGGCACCGCCAAACGCGTCTGAGACGATCAGGTGCCCGCGCTTGTCGAAGTCAAAGCCGAAGGGCGTCGCTCCGGCCGAGGCCTGCACGTTGGGACCGCTCGCGCGGCCGTCCTGGGCGACGATGTACGTGTCGATTGAGCTCGTCCCCTTCTCCGTCACGACGAGTACGCCGCCGTCGGGGCTGAACTGGATCTGGGCCGGCCCGACGGACGCCGCGCTCAACGGGCGACTCGAGTCGGCGAGCGCCGATAGCTCGCCGTGTGAGCCGACGCTGAAGCCGGCGATGTTGCCGGCGATCGTGCCGTCGCCCGCATTGAGGACGTACAGGAGGTCGTGCGCGACCGTCAGGCTGATCGGTCTGGCCCCGCCGGACCCGACCTTCGAGACGAGCGTCAACCCATCCTTGCTCACGGCGAAGGCGGAGATCTCGTTGCTCCCGGCGTTCACCGCATAGAGCCACTTGCCGTTGCCGCTCAGGACGAGTGCACCCTGCGAGCCGAGGCCGGCGCCGGTACCGAGACCGCCCGTCGCGAAACTGCCGGCCGGGGTGACCGTGCCATCGCCCGCGCGGTCGAAGACGAGTACGGCGTTCCCGCTTGCGCCATTCGTCAATGTGTACAGCGCACCCGCCCTCCCTTCCCCGGCCACCGCCGAGCCCGCGGTGATCGCAAACGCGGCCAGTGCAGCCGCCAGGGCGGCAAGTCCCGATCGTGCCGAAATGCGTTTCATGCGCTCCTCCTGTCTCCGCTGGTTGTCCGAAGTGCGACCCGTCCGAGACTAGGGTCGAGATCTTGCGCACGGTTTACGACCCGCTTAACTCTTCCTCGTGTTACCTGTCGCGGGTGAGAGGCGGTCGCGCGGCGCCCGGCAGGACTCATTTCCCGCCGTCATTCCTTCAGTGCTCGCCGCTCGACGCTGGGTGAAGGTCTTAGAGACTTCTTAGCCCGGTCTTAGCCTGCGTTCAAGCGCGGGTGGTTTTCTCCCTTTCGTCACTCGAGCGAAAGGAGCAGAACATGAAGCGCAGCACGAGATTGAAGGTGGCCGCCGGTGCGGCGGCAGGCATCGCGGTCGCGGCAGGCGGCGGGGCTGTCGCGGCGACGCAGCTCGACTCGCCCAAGGAGGAGAGCCAGGCCGTCGTGAACGACGCGGCGCAGCAGCTAGGAATCCAGCCGAGCAAGCTGAGCGACGCGCTCAGGAAGGCACTCGCCGATCGCGTCGATCAAGCCGTGGCGGCCGGCAGGCTGACGAAGGAGCAGGGCGACGCCATGAAGGCGCGGATCCAGTCGAACGACTTCCCGATCTTCGGCCCTCCGCACGGAGAGTTCGGGCCTCACGCGGGCGGGCCAGGCCTCGACGTAGCCCTCGACGCCGCCGCATCCTTCCTCGGTCTCACCGACGCCGAGCTGCACACGAAGCTGGAGGCGGGCACCACGCTCGCCCAGATCGCGAAGGACCGCGACAAGTCCGTGGACGGGCTCGTCCAGGCGCTCGTCGACGATGCGAAGAAGCACCTCGACGAAGCTGTCGCGGCCAAACAGCTCACGAAGGCCCAGGAGGAGTCCATCCTGGCCGACGCGAAGCAGCGGATCACCGAGCTCGTCAACGGCAAGGCGCCGCGTTTCGGCGGTCGTCCCGGGTTCGGCGGCCCGCCCCCGCTCGGAGCGCGACCCGCCTCCGATCCAGCAGCCTTCGGGGGGCCGTACAGCTGACCTGATCACGGAAGCCGTCTACCCGGCGAGAGCGGGCTCGGGCGCGGCGTCCAAGAAGACGAGGTAGTTCGCGAGCAGCGAGAGCGCGACCTGCTGCCGGAAGCTGCGGTCGCGCTCGGCCTGCTCGCGCGAGGGGCGCGAGGAGCGGAGGCCTCGGGCAGCCCTTCGACCGGAAGCTGGCGCAGGAGGCGCGCGGCCAGTACGCGTACGCGCTCCTCGTGCTCCGGCTCGAGCAGCTCGGCCCCCGCCTCCTCAACGGCCAGAGTCCACTCCTCGCCCTCGAGACCCGCCGCCGCGTCGTCGGCGAACCCAGCCTCGTCCGCCGCCCAGACGTGCCCGGGCGCCAGCGCCCAGGCCAGCGCCTCGAACTCGATCGATTCCGGGAACGTCTCACGGTCGATTACCTCGAGTAGCAGACGCGGGCGCGGCCGTCGCTCCGCGATCGCCGCCTGAACGGCACCCGTGACGAACGCGCGCTCGGCCACGTCCCGATCGCCGATCTGCTCGCAGAGCGCTTCCCACAGCGGCTCGAACCGCCCGGCGTACCCGGCGACGAGACGCTTCCGCTCGTCTTCACCGACGAGCTCGAGGCCCCGCTCGAGCACGTCCGGGGCGGCCACGTCGTCCTCGGCTCCGATTCTCAGCGGTCGCCTGCTCGGCAAAGCGCAGCACTTCAGGCTCCAGCGGCCGCAGCCGCGCGAGCTTAATGACTACACATGGAGGAAGCAGCCGGTCTTGCAGGCCGTCCCCCGCTACCTCATAGGTCAACCTCTCGAGGCTCATGCGGAGCGAGCGATTGACGACCGCGGGCGTCACTCCGGCGATCCCAGACCCGTTGGGTGCTCATGCCGCGACGAGTGCGTCCAGCTCCGGCGGCGGCTGGACGCGGTGCCCGCATCAGAGGGCCTGTCCGGAAAGTCGACCAGGGCGCCTGACAGGCGCTAGACGAGGATCGTGGTGTCGACGACGATCACGAGCCGCCGCCGCGAGCCTGGCCGAGCTCGGCCCCTCAGCTCGGCCACATCAGGCGCCGGTATCGGCTCTGCCTCGAGAATGGCTTTCGCGGCGACCAGCTTCTGGGCGGGGTCGACCGGGAATGCAACATCGATCGCCTCGCGGATCAGCGCCGCGACAGGCTGCTTGCGGTTGCGCAGAGACCGTCGCGAGCGTCGAGGAAGCGCATTCTCTATGTCATAAAGGATATTCTCGGGACATGTCCGCCGCCCAGCTCCTCCGCGAGGTGCGCCGCCGCCATGGACTCACCCAGCAGCAGCTCGCAGCTCGCGCGCGGACGAGCCAGGCGGCCATCTCGCGCATCGAGCGCGGTCTCGTCTCGCCGTCCGCGGCGACCCTCGGCCGGCTGCTGCACCTGATGGGCGAGGAGCTCGAGCTGCAGGCCAGAGCGGTCGATTGGGGCCACGACCCGGAGCTCTTGCGGCGCAACCTCGCGAAGACTCCGGACGCTCGCGTTCGCGACGGTGTCGCATTCTCGAACTTCGTCCGCCGGCACCAGGGCGCGGCGCGTGCCGAACGCTGACTTCGACCCGCGTCCGGTCTTCGAATCGCTCGTGCGGCACCGGGTCAGATTCACGTTGATCGGCGGCCTTGCCGGCATCGCGCAGGGGTCGGCGATCGCGACCCACGACGTCGACATCGCCTACGCCCGCGACGGCGCTAATCTCGAGCGGCTCGCCGGTAGCCTGCGCGAGCTGCAGGCAACGCTCCGAGGAGCGCCGCCCGACATTCCCTTTCAGCTCGACGCCGAGACGCTCGCCGCCGGGCTCAACTTCACGTTCGATACGCGGGCTGGACCGCTCGACGTCTTCGGGGAGCCGGCCGGGGCGCCTCCGTACGCGGCGCTCGAGCGAGCCGCCGCGAGGGCCGAGATCTCCGGTGTGCCGGTCAAGGTCGCCTCACTCGATCACCTGATCGCGATGAAGGAGGCGGCCGGGCGTCCCAAGGATCTGCTGATGGCAAGCGAGTACCGCGCGCTTTCCGACGAGCTGCGGCGCTCGTGAGCCGCCGGTCTCGCGACCCTACAACGCGAGCAGACGCTCGAGCTCGGGGGAGTCGAGCCCGACGTACGGCAGCCCCCGAACCTCCCTGAAGCCGACGTCCGCCGTGACGAGCGCGGCTGCCTCCGCGTTGATCGCGGCAGCGGCGAGGATCGCGTCGAAGGAGCCAAGACGCTCGTGGCGCTCGAACAGGGTCAAACCGCCCTCGAGGTCGCTACGACCGATCGTGAGCAGTGGAGACAGGAGCTCGGCAAAGCCGCGCGCGATCGCGACGGCGTCCTTCCGGGGCCGTCGCCTGGAACGCACGGTGGCGAACTCCTGGATCACTTCGGCAGTTGTGGTGGCCTCGACGGCTCCAGCTGCGACCGCGCCCAGCAACCGCTCGCTCGGCTGCTTGAGCGGATGATCCGTGCCGACGGCATAGACCAGCACGGCGGTGTCGACCACGATCAATGGCCGCCGCCGCGCAGTTCCTCGAGCTCGGCCTTGAGCTCGCGAGGATCGTCCGGCACGGCCATCGGCTCGGCTTTGGTGATGCGCCTCCAGGCCGCCTGTTTCTTTGCGAGGTCGGCCGGGATCGCCAAGTCGATCGCCTCACGAATCACCGCGGCGACGGACATGTTCCGCTCGCGCGCGCGAGCGGAAAGACGCCGATAACGAGCGTCGTCCAGGAGGATCTGGAGGCGCCGATCGAGCATGCACATACAGTAGCATGCTTAGAAGGAGGCCGAGCCTGGCGCACAGAGACGAAACAGAAAGATAAAATAGAGAAATGCAACGGACGTTCACCGTCGCGACGCGCCGCTTCACCCTCGACCAGGTGGCGATCCAGGAGGCGCTCGAGGACGAGCTCCCCGAGCCGATCCGCGACCATTACGTCGTCGTAGCCGGGCGCCGGTTTCCGCCGAAGCAAGCTCTTCGGGCCGTCACCAACCTCGATCGCGCGGACTTCACGACGCATCAGGCGCGCCGCATCCTCGCCCGTCTCGGATTCACGGTCGGGCGGCGCTCCGATGGTCAAGCTCGACCGCCCGACGGAGAGCATCGTGCGGCGCCTCACGGTGGCCGGCAGGCCCGGGCGCTCGAGCCTTACACCGGCAAATGGGTTGCGCTCGCCGGCCCCACCGACGTTCTCGTCGCCGCCGACACCCCGCATGAAGTGCTCTCGTGGCTTTCTCGACACGGACGCGCCGCGTCGGGTGGGATGTTCCGTGTGCCGGCAAGCGAGCACGAGGCGGCAGGCGTCGCGCCTCTTTGAGATTTCCGTTCATCGAGCTGCCCGGTGAGAGGCTCACCGTGCGCCCGGTCGTCCCGATCACCGTCGAAGGGCTCGAGGGCGCGCCGCAGCTTTCGTCTCGTCGACTCGGGATCGCTTCGCAACCGTTTCGGAGGCTGGCTGGCCGAGGCTGCGGGGATCTCGTTGACCACTGCGCCAGACGAGCGGCTGGCCGTGGGAGGCGTCGTCACGACCGCCCGTGCCGCGCGCGTGCAGCTCGCCCTCGGGTCGGTCGAGTTCGATGCGCCCGTCTGGTTCTGCGACCCGTGGCCGTATGCGTTCAACCTGCTCGGTCAGGACGGCTTCCTGCAGTACTTCCGGGTGACCATCGCAGCAACCGAAGGATGGCTCGACTGCGAACCTGCGAGCGCGTAGGAGCTCGAGCGGCCGGGCCTGCCGCTCCTACGGCTGATAGAGCTCGTCCGTCTTCGCCGCCGCGATGAAGTCGTTTCGGTGCAGCCCCCTGATCTTGTGCGTCCACCAGGTGACCGTCGTTCGCCCCCACTCGGTCAGGAGCGCCGGGTGGTGCCCCTCGGCCTGCGCCAGCTCGCCGACCCGATCGGTGAACTCGAGCGCCTGCGCGAAGTCCTCGAACCGAAAGACCCGCCTCAGTCGCCTGACGCCGTCGACCTCCACGAGCTCCCAGTCGGCCACTTGTGGCCGGAGCTCCGCGACCTCGGC
>JBBRYW010000003.1:0-58639 GCA_038237235.1 Gaiellales bacterium | reverse complement strand
TCTTCGACCTCGCCTCGCTGACCAAGCTGGTCGTCACGGTTCCGCTGGCCCTGATGCTCGAGGAGCGCGGCGACTGGACGCTCGAGGACCCGGTCGCGCGCTGGTTGGCCGGATTCCCTTCGCCTGAGATCACACTGTGGCACTGCCTCACGCATTGCTCGGGCCTGCCTGCGTACCGGCCTTTCTACAAGGAGGCCGAAGGCGTCGCGGCGATTAGGCGCCTCGTCTATTCGGTACCGCCGGAACGGCCCCTCGGCGAGGAGGTTTGCTACAGCGACCTGAACTTCATGCTGCTCGGGTGGGCCGCCGCCCGGTGCGCCGGTCAGCCGCTCGAGCGGGCCGCCCGGGCACTCGTGCTCGACCCGCTCCAAATGCTTCGCACCCGCTACCGACCGCCCGCGTCATGGCGGCCCAGGATCGCTGCGACCGAGAACGCCTGGGGCGTCGTCCACGACGAGAACGCCCGCGCGCTCCGCGGCGTCTCCGGGCACGCCGGGTTGTTCGGGCCGCTCGCCGACCTCGCTCGCTTCGTTCGTGCATTGCTCCGTCCAGACGAGCATCCCGTCCTCACCCGCGCGGCGATCGAGCGCATGACATGCCCTCAGGCGGGGGACCCGCACGACGACGTGCGCGGTCTCGGCTGGCAGGTGCAGCCGTTCGCGATGGCCGCCGGCTGGCCCGACGACACGTACGGTCACACGGGTTTCACCGGCACCTCGCTCCTCGTCTCGCCGGCGGCGGGCCTCGGAGTCGTACTGCTCACGAACGCCGTGCACGCCGGGCGCCGGAGCGCGGAGATCGTGGCGCTCCGCCGGGCGTTTCACGACGCACTCGCTCCTCGCTGATGGGCGCATTCGCCGCCGGCCTGGACGATTTCCTCGTCCGGGCGCCATCGCGCAGGCGGCTCGGCTGGCTCGCGAACGCCGGCGCCGTCGAGCGCCGAACTCTCCGCTTCGGCCCCGAGGAGGCGCTCCGCCGCGGGCACGAGGTCGTCCGCCTCTTCGCGCCCGAGCACGGCGTCCATGGCGTTGCCCAGGCCGGTGCTCCGGTCGCGCACGGCCGCGATCCGCTGACCGGTCTGCCGGTGCGGAGCCTGTACGGCGAGAGCGGGCCGGAAGAAGACGCGGCGTCGCTGGACGGGCTCGATGCGGTCGTCGTCGACCTGCTCGATCTCGGCGCGCGCCACGGGACCTACGCCGCCACCGCGGCGCGCCTGCTTGAGCGGGTCGCGCGCGGGAGGGGGATCGAGGTGCTCGTACTCGACAGGCCGAACCCGCTCGGGCGGGCGACTGAGGGGCCCTTGCTCAGGCCCGGCTTCGAGTCGCTTGTCGGCCTCGGTCCGCTGCCCATTCGCCATGGGCTGACGCTGGCGGAGCTGTTGCTATGGCACCTGCGCAGGCGCAAGCTCGACGTCGCACTCGAGGTCGTCCCGGTACGCGGCTGGGATCCGCGCGTGATCTCTCCGCCCGAGCCGTTCATCCCACCGTCACCCAATCTGAACGTCTTCGAAGCCCAGCTCCTGTATCCGGGCCTGTGCCTCTTCGAGGGGACGAACCTCTCGGAGGGGCGCGGCACCGCAACGCCGTTTCAGGTCGTCGGCGCACCCTGGCTCGACTCCGGCCGGCTGCTCGAGCGCGTGGATGGCGCGAGCCTCGAAGGCGTCGGGCTGCGGCAGGTGTGCTTCGAGCCCCGGTTCTCGAAGCACCAGGGCAAGCTCTGCCAGGGCGTCTTCATCCACGTCGTCGATCGCGAGCGCCTGCGTCCGGTGGCGCTCGCCTGTCACCTGCTCGCGACGATCTTCCGCGAGTTTCAGGAGGCCCGGATCACCGTCGCGGCGCAGCCCCACGGCAGACATTTCCTCGACCTGCTCTGGGGCTCGGCCGAGCTTCGCGCCAGGCTGGAAGCCGGAGAGCCGCCGCCCGATCCGGAACCCGCCGAGACGCTCGAGTTTCACGCGGCGATCGCGCGCGACCTGCTCTACGAGGCTGCCTGAGCGGCCCTCTCGGCGAGGTGGACGGCGCCAAGCTCTGGGCTCGCGATCGGCTCCACGGCCCCCGTCTCTCGCGCGAAGCGCGCGCGGATCGCCGAGGCGCCGAAGACGCCGCCCACCGGGGCGACCGGCAGCGGGCCAAGCCGGTACCGCAGGAGGTTCGCGAGGGCCACGAGGTGATCCGTCGCCTCGGAGAGAAGTGCTCTTGCCACCTCGTCAGCTTCCGCGACCTCGGCGACGAAGGGCGCGAGGCAGGCCAGGCGCAGCCGGTCGGCCGGCGCCGCATAGACGTCCCGCAGCAAGCGGTCGAGGTCGGCTCCGAGCCGCTCCGGAAGACCCGTCTCCAGCCGGGTCCGGGGGCCGCTTCCATCGCGCGAGCGAAGCGCCGCGCGAAGCGCCTCGAGGCCGATCCAGTAGCCGCCGCCCTCGTCGCCGAGCAGGTAGCCGTGACCTCCTGCCCGCGCGCGCCTGCCGCGCCCATCGCATCCGAGCGCGATCGAGCCGGTGCCGGCCACGACGACGATCCCCGGTCCACCGTTGAAGGCACCGAGGCGCGCGATCTCCGCGTCGTCTGCGACCGCGACCTGGGCCTCGACTCGACTCGCGATCTGGGACTGAAGGCCGGCAGCAGCCGCTTCGCCGCGGAGCCCCGGCAGTCCGATGCCCGCGAGGGCGGCACCGCTCTCGCGGACGAGCTGCACCAGACGCTCGGCGACCCCCGTGTCCAGGAGCGCGTTCAGGGGCTCGCTCTCGATCCGTTCTACGACGGCGCCATCCCGCACAAGGACGGCTCGCGTGGCCGTTCCGCCGGCGTCGACCCCGAGGATCATCGACCGAGCAGGCGCTCCGCGGCGGCGGCCGCAGCGACCCGTGCGCTGCCGTTTGCGACCAGCACCGGCGCGTCGAGCGGTTCGGGGTCCGGGACGCCGAGCACAACGACGATCGCATCCGGACGCGCAGCGCGCACGCGCTCGAGGAGCGCGCGCTGCCACCCATGCCGGTGCGGCTCGCAGACCACGACAACCAGCGGCCCCCCATCGGCCTGTGCCAGCAGCTCGCCGAGCTCGGGCGAGGGGCTGCTGAGCCTAACGCCTCGGGTGGCCGGCTCGCCCGTGACCAGCTCGTCCAGCACGCTTCCGGCCAGGCGGCCGGCGCCGCCGCCGCCACCGGAGACGAGCTCGATCACGACCGGAGGCGCCACGACCCGGACGTCGCCGTTCGAGCGGAGGGCGCGGCGCGCCGCTTCGAGACCGAGCTTACGGTCGACATCCCCCGGCGCGGGGGCCGAGGCGGCTCCCGCAAGTCGGTCGACCCGGCCCGCCGCCTCGGCGAGCCGCTCGGTCGACAGGCGCCCCTCGCGCAGGGCCGCAAGCAGTGCGCGCCGCGCCTCCTGCTGGGGTTCCTCCGACCCGATGCACACGAGGTCGGCGCCGGCCTGGAGAGCACGCACGGCTCCCTCGCCGATACCCACCGTCTGCGCGATCGCCGCCATCTCGAGTGCGTCCGTCACGATCGCGCCGCGAAAGCCGAGCTCGTCGCGCAGGAGGCCGGTCACCACCCTGCGGCTGAGCGTCGCGGGCGCCTCGTCCAGCGCGCCAAAGGCGATGTGCGCGGTCATGATCGCCTGCACGCCCGCCTCGATTGCTGCCCGGAACGGCACGAGCTCGACCTCGCGCAACTCGTCGAGGCTGCGGTCGATCCGGGGCAGGTCGAGGTGCGAGTCGACGCTCGTGTCGCCGTGCCCCGGAAAGTGCTTTGCGCACGCGGCGACGCCGCGTTCCTGCGTTCCCTCGACGAACGCGACGCCGTGGGCGGCAACTCGTCGGGGATCGTCGCCGAAGGAGCGAACGCCGATCACCGGGTTGCTCGGGTTCGAGTTGACGTCCAGCACGGGCGCGAGGTTGAGGTTGATCCCTGCGGCAGCAAGGGCGTTCGCGATCGACGCGGCGACAGCTCGCGTCAGCTCCGGATCGTCGACAGCTCCGAGGGTGAGGCTGTCCGGAAACGATGAGCCCTGCCGGACCTCGAGCCGCGTGACGCTCCCGCCCTCCTCGTCGATCGCGATCAGCAGCTCGGGCCGCTCGGAACGGAGTGCCTCGGTGAGGCGCTCGAGCTGCTCCGGCTCTGCGATGTTGTCGGCGAAGAGGATGACGCCGCCGAGCCCGTCAGCTGCGAGCCGCCGGACGCGGTCGGGTGCAGTCCGGCCCTGGAAGCCGAGCAGCAGGCAGCGCTCGACGATCTGGGTCACGCCGTCGGCACGGCAGCGCCCGCTCGAGCGCGGGCCGGCTCGACACGGAGTCGCTCGGGCATGCTGACGGCCTGCGGCGGCAGGCGCAGAGGCTCGCTGCCGGGCGTGACGCTTCCAAGCAGCGAGGCCGAGCGGGCGCCGGTGCAGGCGGGCAGCGAGGCGGGCAGGCCGTGGACGGTAAGAAACCCGAGCGCGGCGAACGCGTAGGCCTCCTTCGCCTCGGCTGGAATGCCGTAGTGGTCGCTCCGGGTGAGCGCGGTCTCGGGCGCGGCGCGGGCGATCGAGGCCAGGAGCGTCGGGTTCCGCGCGCCTCCTCCCGAGACGACGAGCTCGGCCACCGCGTGGCGCCGGCAGACCTCGCCCACTGTGCGACCGGTCAGCTCGGTGACCGTGGCGAGGACGTCGTCCCCGGCGAGGTCTGAAGCCGGCGCCAGCGCCTGGAGCAGATATGGGAGGTGAAACCGCTCCTTGCCGGTCGACTTGGGCGGCTGGAGCTTGTAGTAGGGATCGTCGAGCAGGCGGCCCAGGAGCGCTCCGTCGACGGTGCCGCGGGCGGCACGCCGCCCATCGGCGTCGAGCCGCTCGGCGCCTCCGCTCAGGTGCGCCGCCGCCGCATCGAGCAGTGCGTTCCCGGGCCCGACGTCGAAGGCGAGTGGATCGCCAAGGCCCGGGAGGATCGTCATGTTCGCGATCCCGCCGAGGTTCAAGGCGGCGCGCGTCTGTGCTGACCGACCGAGCCAGAGCGCGTCGAACAGCGCCACGAGGGGTGCACCCTGCCCGCCCGCCGCGACGTCGCGGCTGCGCAGGTCCGAGACGACCGGCACGCCGAGCCGCTCGGCGATCCAGGCCGGCTGGCCGACCTGGAGCGTGCCTCGTACCCGGTGGTCCTCCGCCCAGTGGAAGAGGGTCTGACCGTGCGAGACGACGAGCTCGGCGAGCTCTGCGCAGACCTGCTCGTTCGTGCGGGCGGCCGCCCCGGCGAATGCCTGCCCGACAAGCGTGTCGAGCCGGCAGACGGCAGCGGCGGTGGTCGGGGCCGGCGGCAGCGCCGCCTCGAGCTCGCGCCGTAGCCCGGTGGGATAGGGCTCGTTGCGAGCGCCGAGCGGTCGCACGACGAGCGTTCTGCCTTCGAGCGTGATGTCCGCGGCGGCCGTCTCGATTGCGTCGAGGGACGTCCCCGACAAGCAGCCGATCACGCGCATCGGCCATCCGAGAGGGCAGCGCGGACGCGGCCGTCGCTGAGCTCCAGCCGCCGACGCGCATCCTCGGCGTCGATCTCCGCGAGCAGCATCACCAGCGCCACCTTGAGGTCGTTGCGGCTGGCGACCAGCGCGGCGTCGACGGCGGCCGGCTCCTGGCCGCTCGCGAGGGCGAGGATGCGCCGCGCCCGGGTCCGAAGCTTCTCGTTGGTGACGCGGACGTCGACCATGAGGTTTCCGTACGTCTTGCCGAGCTTTACCATCACGAGCGTCGAGATCGTGTTCAGGATCAGCTTCTGCGCGGTGCCCGCCTTGAGCCGGGTCGACCCGGCGATGAACTCGGGGCCGACGACGACCTCGATCGAATACTCGACGACCTCGCTCAGCTCCGCGTCCGGGTTGCACGCGACGCCGACGGTCAAAGCTCTCTGCGCCTGCGCGTACTCGATCGCGCCAAGGACGTACGGGGTGCGGCCGCTCGCCGAGATGCCCACCACCGCGTCCACCGCACCGATCTCGAGCGCGCGCAAATCTTCCCTGCCGCTCTCGTAGCGGTCCTCGTTGGACTCCGACGCCCGAGCGACAGCGTCGTCGCCGCCGGCGATCAGCGCGGTCACCTGGCTCGGCGCCGTGTTGAAGGTCGGACCGCATTCGGACGCGTCGAGGACGCCGATCCGCCCGGCCGTCCCGGCGCCCACGTAGATCAGCCGGCCGCCGGCGGCGAGCCGCGCGGTGATGGCGTCGATTGCCTCCGCGAGCGGGCGGCAGGCAGCCGCGACCGCCGCCGGAACAGACGCATCCTCGTCGTTCATCAGCTGCACGAGCTCGAGTGTTGGGCGCAAGTCGATGTCGGCGAGGTCCGGCCGATGGCGCTCGGTCACGAGCTCGTCCAGCGTCGGCTCTACCATCGAGTTGCACCCTCTCCGAGTTCGCCCACGACTGATATTATTATACTAAGTTGTCTCCGAATAGGACAACTGACAGGCTGGTGTCAGCGCGGGTTCTCGCGATCGATGTTCCAGTGGCGGGCGGCGGCGGCCAGCCAACCGCCGTCCTCGCGGGGCAGCAGCCCGAAGCGGCTGATCACGCGCTGCCCGCCCTCGTGGTCGCCGTACAGCAGGTCGACCGTCAACGGGCTCCTGGCCTCGATCGCCTCCTTCGCGGCAGCGAACTCGGGCGATGAGGGGTCGCGAAACGTCCCCTGCCAGAAGCCGATGTCCGCGACCGGGACGTAGAGGTCGCGAGAAAGGCGCGTGAACTCGTCCGGCAGGAGATGGTCATCACCGCCGGTCCGTTGTTCGGGATAGAGGTGCCAGCCGTGCAGCACCGCGATGCCCTGGCCGGCATTGCGGAGCGCGAGCGCAAGATAGACGGCCTCGTCCCCCACCTCTGCGAGACCGCCTCCGCCGGGCATCTGCAGCCATTTGCCGTCCGCGTAGGTGATCTTCTGCGTGGGGTCGTCGGGCCGGGACGGAATCAGCAGTGGGCGCAGGTTCGCGAGCAACGAGCGCTCGGCCACGCGCGCCGCGTGGTTGGCCGAGCGCACGGAGGAGAACGTCGCACCCGCCAGCACGAGTGTGCCGCCGGCCGTCGCCAGCGCCGAGATTGTCGCCCAGTCCGCCACCGAGCCAGTCTATGAGAGCTCTGTCGACTGGAGCACGATCCGGGAGACCCAGGTCCGGGCTCTTCGCGGGTGATCGGTGCGTGAGCTACCGGCCACTCGGCGCGATGCGGGAACCGTCAGCCGGCCAAAGTCGCGCCTCGAAGACAATGATCCGGCTGAAGCTCGGACCGTCGTTCTGGTAGGCGTAGCAACCCGGTGCGCGGACTCGCGTCTCGGACGGGAAGCCACGGGCGATTCCTCGCGGCTCCCAGCTGAACCGTGACAGAAGACGCATCTCCTTCTGCAGCTGCTGCACGACATCGAACCGCAGTGCGTTCGAGCCGTCCAGCTGACGGCCCCGAATCAGGACCGGCCCGCCGTAGGAGGCAACGACCCACCACAGAACCTTGTTGCCACTCCACCCGGTCCGCTACCAGCCGATCTGATCCGGCTCGGGCGGGTAGTTGAAGAACAGGGTGGGCCGGTCAGAACCGAGTGGGCCGGGAAAGGCCGGGCCGGGTCCGGGAAGCTGCGCGATCAAGCTTTGGCCGAGATCGAGCCGGCCCACGTCGACCGGCATCAAGGCGCTGACCGGACACGCCGCACCGGCGACGATCCGCGGGATGTGCAGAGGTCGGTGGAGCGACTTCCACGTCCATCTGTCGGGAACCGTGGCGGCGCGCGGTGCTGTGACCGCAGCCACAGCCACCGACACGAACAGCGCGAGGGCCAGCCGCCTGCGCATGTGCTGGATCGTGCAGGTGAAGGAAAGCCGTCAGCGCTCGTGCGCCGGAAGGCCAGCAGCTCGGATCCGCAGGTCTAGGCTGAGGCGGCGAGAGCGGTGGCGAGCTGCTCGCGGGAGTTGATTGCGAGCTTGCGGTAGACGCTGCGGAGGTGATACTCGATCGTCTTCGGGCTGAGGAAAACGGCGGCGGCCGCCTCGCGCGTCGTCTTGCCCTGCGCGAGAAGGAGCGCCGATCTGCAGCTCCTGGGGCGTCAGCTCGTCAAGCGTCGTGACGTCGCGGCGGCGCGCCCTCTCGCCGGTCGCGAGCAGCTCGGCGCCGGCGACATCCGCCCACGGCGCGGCGCCGAGCCGGTCGAACGCCTCGTGCGCTGCCCGCAGCTGCTCACGCGCACGCACGCGTTGCCGCGAGCGTCGAAGCCGCGCCCCGTAGGCGAGCTGAGTTCGCGCTTGCTCGAAGACGTCCGATGGGAGAAACGGGGTGGGACCCCACCGGGCTCCTTGAACAGGGCCTGGTCGTGGTACAGCCGCACGGCAGTGACGCCCAGCAGCTCGGCGGCGATGCGCGCGAAGCGGCGCGCGAGCGTGAACCCAGACACCGCCGGGTCCTTCTTCCAGATGTCGCCGACCTGGATGAAGGCCTTGCCGTACGTGTCGCGTTCGTCGAGGGCCTGCTTCTCGACGGTGTTGCCGAGAGTGGCCTCGCGGATCAGCGGCCGGTAGGCGGCGACCTCGTCGGGCGCGGCGACGTGGCGCAGCAGCACGTGCCCGTCACGCTCGAAGTCGCGGCGCGCGTCACCGCTCAGCGTGTAGGGGGCATCGAGCTCGGGCAGCGCGGTGGGGACGGGTGCCATTGGTGTCCTCCAGCTTTTCGGGATGTGGGTGGTGGTCGTGGGGGCGTGCCGAGCTGGGCGATGGCAGGCCTGGGGTTGAGGTTGCCCCGTTCCGTTGACACGGTTTTTCTAGGCGACGGCTGCCGCGGTCGGGGCGGCATGGAGTTCGGATCGGGAACCCAGCGCCGTCCCGCGCTCGCCGAGCTCGCGATCTCTGACGAGTCGGAGGCCTTCTTCGAGCGCATGGTCGCGAGCGGCGAGTTCCCGGTCACCAAGCCGGTGCCGATGGCCGCCGGCGACGCGACCTTCCACGCCGGCTGGACCCTGCACCGCGCGATGCCGAACACCTCAAACCAGATGCGCGAGGCGATGACGATCATCTTCTTCGCCGCCGGCAGCCGTCTGCTCGAGCCCCGTTACCAGGAGCGCAAGTCGCCCTTCGAGTCGTTATTCCCGGGCCTGAACCCGGGAGACGCAGCCGCGAGCGACATGACGCCAATCGTCTACAGCGCCGACGAGGCGTCGTAGCGCGCCGCGCTACTGCGGATCGACAAGTTGCGACAGCGTCCACCGCCTCGAGGACGCGGCGTGAACCTCGACGATACCCGCCGTCTGCTCGTCGAGACGAGCCCGCTGGTCGCCGGGATGCCCGTCCGCGTGCAGGCGCCCGCGACACCCGCGCCACGGCGCAGGAGCAGGCGGCCGGCGTGGACGCCGAGATGTCGCCGAGTTTCTATTCCGGCAGTAGGGAATCGGCGTTGCCGCACGCCTCGCCGTGCCACTTCGAGATGTTCGAGCTCAACACGGGCCTCGCTCGACGCTTTGTCGGCGAGTGCGAGCGGCTCGGGCAGCCGCACCGGGTGCTGGGGGCGGGCGAGCGGTACGACGTAGCTTCCGCAACAGCGGCAATCAGGCTCTCCGAACCGCCAATGTAGGTCGACGTTGCGTCGGTGTGCGTGGGCGACGAACCAGCCCGGCTGGACGCTCTACGACAGGCTCGGCGTCTCGAGGCGCGTTCCTCCGCAAGGGATGCAACTCGGGAACAATCGCGAGCGGCCCGCGAAACACGTAGGTGGAGTGCTCGTCTCGGATGGCGCCGTTTCCTTCCCAGTACCACACGTAGACCTCGAGCGAGGCGATGTCGTGCAGCAGCCGCACGAGCTCGCGCGCCGAGCCGGCGTCGAGCACGCCGACCAAGGCGAGCGGCCGCGAGGGTTGAAGGGGCGGACCTCCCTCAGGACTACCCGCGCCCGCCCGTCGTCGAGCCGGGCAAGGCGTGGCGCCAGGTGGGTGAAGGGCCGTCACCGAGCTCGACCAGCGCAGCTACTCGGCCGAGGAGTCAGCCGTCACCGCCGACACGAACGCTTGGCAGAGACTCGGCGTCAGCTCGATCACGATCGTGTGGTACGTCTCGATCAACTCGAGCACGGCATCCCGATGGTTCTGCCGCCACTCGTCGCTGCCGTAGAAGGAGTCCAGCTGCTCGGCACGCCGAGAAGCCGACGGGAAGGCGCGCATGAGGTAGTAGTGGTCGTCGTCCTCGAGCGAAGGGCCGTGACCGACGACTTCGATCCCGAAGCGGTGGAGCATCGGCAGCGCGCCTTCGCGGAAGACATGGTCGAATTCGTCGCGCTTGCCCGGCACGAGCTTGTACGTCCGAAGGTCCAGCACGCGCGTGCTGGAGTCCTCGGACCGGCTCACGCGGCACGCTCGGTTGCACCTGGCCGCGCGAGCGAGGTTTCCTGAGAGCCGTCCGCCATCCAGAGGTGTGAAGCCGCCAAGGCCCGCCATGGCCGCCAGCGTTCGGCGACTTCCCCGAGTGCCGCGCCGGATTCGTGGGCCTGCCGCGCGAGCGAGCGCTGAAGGCCGAGATCCGACGTGGGGCAGGCGTCCCGTTCGCCGAGTCGCAGGGCGATGTAGTGCGCGGTCCACGGGCCAAGGCCGTTGAGCGCGGTGATGGAGGCGACGTGCTGGTCCAGGCTGATGCTGCGGTCGAGCCGGATGGCGTCGCCGGCGACGGCACGGGCGAACGAGCGGATCGCATCCTCGCGCGCTTGCGGGAGCCCGAGGCCGGCGAGGTCGGCGGTGGCGAGCGCGTCCGGCGAGGGAAACGTGTGAGTGAGGCCGAGTCGCCGCAGTCCCGGTACCGGGGTGCCGAGCCGCTCGACGAGCCGAGCTGCAACGGTGTTGGCCGCCGCAAGGGTTACCTGTTGGCCGATGATCGCGCGCACGCCGGTCTCGAAGGGATCCCACGTCCCCGGAGCGCGCAGGCCCGGTCGAGCTTTCAGCAGGGGCCCGATCGTCGGATCGCCGGCGAGGTGGCTGGTGGGCGGATCCAAGTCGAAGTCGAGGTTCGCGATGCGGCGAGCGCGGTCGACGACATGGATCAGCTCTTCCCAGTGCGGCAGGTGGGCGCGGAGCACGAGGTGGTCGTCGCCACCCGGAAGAAGCTCGAGCACGCCCGGGTCGCCGTCGATCAGGATCGTGCGCCGGTAGGCGTTTCCGGAGACACTCTCGACGCCCGGGATGGCACGAGCAGCGAAGTAGGCGACCATCGTCTCCCAGTCGAGCGGCCCATGGAAGGGCAACCGGAGGGAGAGGCCCCCGTCTGCGACGAGGCGGTCGCTCACGCGGCGCTTGGAGCGCAGCTTTCGAGGCTGCGCCCGGAATACTTCCTGGCAGGCGCGGTTGAACTGACGCAGGCTGCCGAAACCCGAGGCGAAGGCGATCTCGGTGATCGTGAGGTCGGTGTCGTCGAGCAGGCGGCGGGCGAAATGCGCGCGAGCCGAACGCGCCAGACCGTCGGGCGTTACCCCCAGGTGCGCGGTGAAAAGGCGACGTAGGTGCCGGGCCGACACACCGAGCCGCGCACCGAGGTCGGCCTCGGTTCCCCTGTCGAGCGCGCCGTCGAGGATCAGCTGCACGGCGCGGCAGACCAGCTCCGGGCCGGTCCAGGCCACGGGCTGCGGTGACCGGTAGGGCCGACATCGAAGACACGCCCGGTATCCTGCGGCCTCGGCGGCAGCCGCTAGCGGGAACGTCGTCACATGCTCCGCACGAGGTCGCGCCGAACACCCAGGCCGGCAGTAGATACCGGTGGTGACGACCGCCGCGAAGCCTTGCACATGGTCAGCGTAACCCGGCCCGTTGAGCAGACTGGCCGGATTCGGACAGCCGCAGTGCATCTGTCCGGATCCGGCTAGACCGCTCGGTCTCGTTCACGCACTCTGTCGGGCGGCACTCGCGCAAGGAGGAATGGAAAATGTCCGAGACGGCAATCAGCTCCAATCCCTGGGCTGGAGGGGCCGGCCAGGCCGATGCGGTCGCGAGGCTGCACGACCTGAACGCCCACTACATCCGCGCGTTCGTCGAATCCGACGTGGCGTGGTATGGCGAGCACTTGAGCGACGACTTCGTCTGCACCCTCGCCGACGGACGACGCATCGATAGGACGGAATTTCTGCGGCGGAACGCGGAGGGGCCGGGTGTACAGGATGTGACGTACGACCAGGTCGACGTGCGCGTGATGGGCGATCTCGCGCTGGTCCACGGCGTCACCCACTACACGCGCGACGGCTCGCCTGCCTCGACGCGCTACACGGACGTGTGGCAGTCTCGCGGCGGCCGCTGGCACGCCGTGGCCGCACAGCTCACCAGCGTCGCCAAAGCTTGAGCGCTATGTCGGCGGGTTGTCGAGGGCCGCTAAGCGGCGAATCGCTGCGCAGCCTGGGCTTGTGCCTTGGCTGCCTCGACCTCGCGATCCTTTGGCGGCGCTGCGCTCACGAGCTCTTCGAGCAGCTTCGCTGAGGTGGCAGCAACGGCGTCGATGGCGTGCGCGAACGCCTCGCCGTTAGCCTTCGAGGGCTTCGCAAAGCCGCTGATCTTGCGGACGTACTGAAGCGCAGCCGCGCGAACCTCTTGCTCCGTTGCGGGCGGCTCGAAGTTGTGCAGGGTGCGGATGTTGCGACACATACCGGGGATGCTACCGGCCAAGATCTGCTTCCACGTCAACCGGCGTCCGCCCTCCTCCGCGCTCGGAGGCTCGTCTCGGAAGAGACGAGGAGAGCTTCCCCTGGCTGGATGACCTCCTGGCGGGGCATCTGGATCACCGGCGACCAACTGGCTCCGCCGCGCCGGACGCGCTCCGTCTGCGTCCGCGACGGGAAGGCGATCGTCCCTTCGCCGAGACCAAAGAGGCCGTCGGCGGTCGACATCATCGAGTACGCCGTTCAGCGTCGGAGGAGACGATGCTCTGGGGTGGGCCAGCCCTCGGGAATGCCCCCGACCGATGAGACCGGCGGCGGGGAACGGTCGCTACGTTCGGACAAAACACGCGGAGGAGAGGAGCCTTCATTGCCGAGCGAAAGCAACACGACCGGCCGTCCCCTCGCAGGAGCCTGTGAGTGCGGTGCTGTTCGCTACAAAGTGGCGGACGCGTTTCTATACGCGGCGAACTGTCACTGCTCGCGGTGTCGCGCCGCGACCGGAACGGCCTTCAAAGCGTTCGCCGGCATCGAGCGGAAGAAGCTCGCGATCACGACCGGACGGGACAAGCTGTTGATCGTCGGGGAAGAGAACGCGAACCACACGCGGTGCGGCGTCTGTGGGTCAATGCTTTTCTCCGTCGTGCGCGACGGTGCCTTCGTGCACGTCGCGATGGGCTCACTCGTGGACGCTCCCTCCATACGACCGACGGAACACATCTTTGTCGGCTCGAAGGCGCCGTGGTTCGAGATCACGGACGCCCTCCCTCAACGCAAGGAGTTGGACTAACAACGGCGGGCCGTCGGGTGCGCGTACTCTGCCGTCCCCGCACACGACCCGTGGGCCGAGCCAGAGCGCGAGCTCAAGCCGCGTCGTGCCCGACTCCGGGTCACCACAGTCGGTCTGCGTGCGAAGCCGGAAAGCCAGCTCCTCGGCGCCAACCGAGGCCCAAGACTCCCTGGGCTGCATCTTGTATCGCTGGCACTGGCATCTGGACGGATCGCCACGCGCGCCGAGCACGGCCTGGAGATCCTCCCAGCTCGCCTCCTTCGCGGGGACGATCGTGACCTCGGGCGTCGTCGTGTCTGCCATGCGGGCACCGTACTGGGGTTCACACCGTCAAGTGGGAGGATCTGACCGCTTTCGGCGCGTCCTCGGCAGCGGTTGTTGCGTTCTTGGGATGAAAGGGCACCGAATCTGACCGAGGCGAAATTGAGCGAGCCAGACAGCGCTTCCAAGCTTGCGCTAAGCAGGCCGTGCGGGGTTGGACCAGCGGGTTGCTAGAGGCTCCTTTTGAGGAGGCCGAACACGCCGCGGACGACCTGTTTCTCGAGTCGCTTGCCCTGTTTGGATTGGAGGAAGGAGCCGAGCGCTGCGGCTCCTCCGCCGAGGGCGCCGGCTGCTTCTCGGTGTTGGGGCTTCGGCGTGGCTGCTGCCGCTGGTGGTGGCTCGGCGCCCGCGCCGACCGCGGCGGCGGGCGTCTCGAGCCTCGCCGCAAGCAGTTCGCGCGCGCTTTGGTTGTCGACGCGTGTGCCGTACTTCGCGTAGAGCGGCGAGGCTTTCGTGGTGCTATCGACGTCGTCGGCAGGCCCCATGCGTGAGGCGGGCGGCCGCAGCCGTGTGTGTACGACCGGGGTCGGCACGCCCGACTCGGAGAGGATCGTCACCGCTGCCTCGCCGATCCCGAGTTGCGTCAGCAGGCTGTCGAGGTCGTAGAAGTCTGACTTCGGGAAGGTGGAGACGGTCGCCCTCAGCGCCTTGGCGTCGTCGGGTGTGAAGGCGCGGAGCGCGTGTTGGATCCGGTTGCCGAGCTGGGCGAGCACGTCGCTTGGCACGTCTTTCGGGGTCTGGGTGACGAAGAAGACGCCGACGCCCTTGGAGCGGATCAGCCGCACCGTCTGGGCGACCGAGTCGAGGAACGCCTTCGAGGCACCGTCGAAGAGCAGGTGGGCCTCGTCGAAGAAGAAGACGAGCTTCGGCTTGTCGAGGTCGCCGACCTCGGGCAGCTGCTCGAAAAGCTCTGCGAGCAGCCACATCAGCGCGGTCGAGAACAGCTTCGGCTTATCCTGGACCGCGGGCAGCTCCAGGCAGGAGATCACGCCTCGCCCGTCCGGCGCGTTGCGGAGCAGGTCGGCGATCTCGAACTGCGGCTCTCCGAAGAGCTCGTTGCCGCCCCCGTCCTCGAGCGTCACCAGCCCGCGCAGCAGCACCCCGACGGTCTGCGAGGAAAGGCCACCGATTCCGACGAGCTCGGCCTTGCCCTCGTCTGACTGCAGGAACGTGAGCAGCGAGCGTAGGTCGGCGAGGTCGAGCAGCGGCAGCTTCTTCTCATCGGCGTAGCGGAACACGAGTCCGAGGCTCTGCTCCTGCGTTTCGTTTGCTTCGAGCACCTTGGCGAGTAGCTGTGGGCCGAAGTCGGAGAGGGTCGCCCGCACCGGCACGCCGGGGCCGACTCCGCCGAGCGAGAGGTACTCGACCGGGAAACCAGTCGGGGAAAACGAGAGGCCGAGCTCGGCTGCGCGCTTCGGGGCAGGTCCGTCGGTGGCGCCTGGCACGGCGATCCCCGACAGGTCGCCCTTGACGTCGGCGGCGAAGACCGGGACGCCGACGGCGGAGAGCTGCTCGGCGAGGCCTTGCAGCGTCTTCGTCTTGCCGGTGCCCGTCGCACCCGCGACGAGCCCGTGCCGGGTCATCATCTTCAGCGGCACCTGCACGACCGCCTCCGGCACGACGGCGCCCTCATGGACGCCGCGGCCCAGCTCGACCGCTGCCCCTTCGGTCTTGTAGGCACTCGCGATCGTGGCGGCGAACTCGGCCATCCCTAGTGGTGGACTAGCCGCGGCAGCGTCTTGGCCTGCTCGACCCAGCGTCCGACCTCGGCCTCGCTGGGCGGGCGACGCACGAGCTTCTTCTGCTCATTCAGCTCGAGCATCCGTTTCGCCAGGTTGGCAGCGTTGCGCTGCGCCAGCTCCGGCACACTGTCGACGCCGGCCGCCTCGAGTAGGTCGGCGTACTCGCTGCCGACGCCGTCGATCCGGCAAAGGTCAGCATGGTTCGTCCACTCGAGCAGCAGCTTCTCGCTGATCCCCGACCTCTCGGCCAGCCCGCGGCGGCCCTCCGGCCTCGCCGCCTCCGCCAACAGATGGTCGGTGGTCGTGAGGCCATGCCCTTTGAGCGTTGCCGCGTGCTTGGTGCCGATCCCGTCGATCTCCTGCAGCTTCATCCCATTCCTCCTTAGCTTCCCGGGTTAGTGTGCGGGTGCCGCGTCGAAGGACACACCGACCTCCTGCGTGCAAAACGCGCAGCGGCTCGCCCCCGCCGGAATCTCGCTCAGGCAGTGCGGGCACGTCAATCGCGTCCTCCGCTCCTTGTCTGCCAGATGATTGTCTGGCATAGCGTGGGTCACCGTCAAACAGGCCTCAAGCTCTGGCGTCCCAGCTGCGGAGGTGGGTGCGCGTTTCGCAGCGGTGTTCATTCGGACTAGCCCGTCCGGCACCTGATCCTCGCGTGTGCGGATTTTTCCATCGCGACGAAAAACCGGTCCATGGTCAGTGGGCCTCACGCTCTCACCTGCCTGTCGTGCTTCGCAACGTTGCGCTCGGCGAAGAGTATTGCAGGACTTTGACGAATTAGAGGGCCTTACAGTGCTGCCCGTCTGCTGCCCGAAACTCCGTCCACAACTAGAGGATCGACAACAGAACTGTCCAGTTTGCAGGGTATACGTAGAGACGGGAGCGACGGGACTCGAACCCGCGACCTCCGGCGTGACAGGCCGGTCTTGGTAGCTCCGGGCTCGCTGGCAGGCGGAGATTACCGGCGAGAGCAACCTCTCGGCCGCCCTCTTGCGGGGATCGCCGGGTGTAGGCGGGGGCATCCGGCGACCTCCTACGGGATGTGTGCGGGATGTGTTCGTTGTCTGATTGCAAACGAGTGCGCGCGGCTATGCAGTCCGCCACGCACAGTCCGACCGCGTCACCGGAGTGGCGTGAACCCGGACGAGGAGCTCGTCCTCACGACTGCCCTTCCTCTTCGTGCTTCGCGGCGGCCGGCTCAGGCTGCTCGCCGGGCGCAGCCTCGCTGACGCGGAGCACGACGTTGCCCGTCTTCTGGCCGGTCTCGACGTAGCGGGTCGCGTCGACGACCTCATCGAGCGCGTACCTCCGGTCGATCACAGGCCGGTACTTGCCCGCGTCGACGAGCTCCTTGACGAGGGCGAGGTCCTCCCTGCGATAGCTGCCGATGCCGAGCTTCGCACGCCTGCTCCCGACGAACCGTGTGACGAGAGCCACGAGCGGCACGTGGTACATGAACCCGAGGTCGGCCGTGAGGTAGATGCCGCCGGGCTTCAGCGAGCGGCGGCAGCGGCGGAACGAGTGCTTGCCGACCGCGTCAAAGATCACGTCGTACGGCTTGCCGTTCTTCGTGAAGTCCTCGCGAAAGCGATCGAGGACGTCCCGCGCTCCCAGCGAGCGCACGAGCTCGACGGCCTTCGTGTCGCACACCGCCGTCACCTCGGCCTCGAAGTGGTGCGCGAGTAGCTGGACCGCGGCCGTTCCGATGGAGCCGGCGGCGCCGTAGACGAGGATGCTCTTCCCCCGCAGCGGATACGCCGGTCGCAGGCAGGTCAGCGCGAGCAGCGAGCCGTCGGGGATGGCCGCCGCCTCCTGCAACGTCAGCCCTGTCGGCTTTTTTGCGATCACGCCACTCTCACGCACGGCCACGTACTCCGCGTTGGCGCCGCCCTCGATGCCGAAGACGTCGTCGCCGACCCGGAAGTCCGTCACGGCGGACCCCACCTCCTCGACGCTGCCCGCGAACTCCGAGCCGAAGATCGTCCGCCTCGGGCGGCGAATGCCGGTGAAGATACGGGCGAACCGGTACTCGACGCTGCGCACGCCCATGGCGTCGCCGCGGGTAACGGTCGAGCCGTGGACCCTGACGAGCACCTCGTCCTCCTTCGGCACGGGCTGCTCGACTTCGGCGACGTGCAGCACCTCCGGAAATCCGTACCGATCGTGGACGACTGCTCTCATTCGCTTACTTCCTCTCGTCGGCTCCGCTGGATGCCATGGATTGGTGTGCCGTGCTTCCAAGCCCTCCCGGCCCGGTAGAGCTCAGCGGGCCTTCCGCCGCCCCGCCCGGGTCGGGCCGTGCGGCCGGTCGGGATCACCCAACCGTCCTCGCCCATCAGGCTACGGCGGAAGTTCGCGGCGTCGAGCTGCACGCCCCAGATCGCCTCGTACACCGCGCGGAGCTCGGCCATGGTGAAGGTCGTGCCGACGAAGGCCGTCGCGATGCCCGAGACCTCGAGCTCGACCCGGACGCGCTCGACCGCGTCGCGGACGATTCGCAGGTGGTCGAACGCGAGCTCGATCCTCGCCTCAAGGATGTCCGAGACGGGGACGAGCGCGGCGTCTGCTGCGTCCGTGCCGGCGACGATCGCTCCCACGTCGCGAAGGACGGCAAGGTACGCGACCGTGACGACGTTCATGCGCGGGTCGCGTCCGGGATCACCGTAGGCGCCGAACTGGGTCAGCAGGCTGGGGACGTCGACGCCGGTCTCCTCGGAGAGCTCGCGTCTCGCCGCCTCGTTCAGCGTCTCGTCAGGACGCTTGAACCCACCGGGATTCGCCCACACGCCCTTGAACGGCTCCTGCCCCCGCCGGACGAGAAGAACGTGGAGCACGCCCTTGACCATGGTCAGGATGACGACGTCCACCGTGACGGCGAAGGCCGGGAACTTGCTCGCGTCGTACCCGGATGGTACGTTCACCTCTCGCGTTCTCGTCGTCATGACACTTACCGTCGCACACGGTTTAAGTCGCGTCAACCAAAACGCTCAATCGTGTCGGGCACGGACAGCTAGGAATGCCCTCGCGATTCGTAGACGGCCTCATTTGCAGGTCGTCTCGGCGGGCCACGAAATGTTGTCAATCAGGATAAGCAGATCGTCCTACCACGGCGCGCCCGCCCACGGCAACCGGGCGTGCTGGTTCAGAGTGGCGCGGCGCCACGTCTCCCGTCGCCTGACGAGATTGCCTTGCGCTCGTAGAGCGCGAGCGCCCGGTCGATCTCCACCCGCGCATCCTGACCCGCAAGCGCCAACACCTCGGCGAGCAGCGCGTCTGGTCCTCCTAAGACAGGCGCCCGAGGAGTTCGATTGGCGGGAACTCCGAACCAGACTCCTATTTTCGATCGATGATCAGGTATCAAGGCAGCGCGAGCCGCCGTCGACCGGCGTCGTTCTGATCTTCGGGCTCGGCCCGGAGCTGAGACTTGTCGACCAAGCGGATCCCATGCGGCCGGCGATGCGGCTCGGATCATTCGCCGCCGGCCTCGACGATACGTGCGCGGTGATCGAGCACGACGGCGAGATGCGCGGTGTGCAAGTCGACCTGACGCCGCTGGCGGCTCGCATGATCTTCCGGATACCAATGCAGGCGCTCGCACGCCAAGTCGTGTCGCTCGAGGATCTGCTCGGCAGAGAGGCGCAACGGCTCGAGGACCGCCTGCTCGACTCTGGTACGTGGAGCGAGCGGTTCGACCTGATCGAGTCCGCGCTCGGGAAGCGGCTTTCGGCGGCCGAGCCTCCTCCGCCGGACATCGACTGGGCCTGGCGCCGCGTGACGAGCGCGCGCGGCAGAGTCCGGATCGCTGACCTGGCAGCCGAGCTCGGCTGCAGCCGCAAGCACCTTGCGACGAGGTTCCGTGAGCATGTCGGCATACCACCGAAGCTGTTGGCGCGCCTGCTCCGCTTCAGCCACGCGATCGAGCTGATGCTCTCCTCCCCGCAGGCGACTCTCGCCGAAGTCGCCGCCGCCTGCGGCTACTACGACCAAGCCCATCTCGACCGCGACTTCCGTGAATTCGCAGCAACGACGCCGACGGCGTACGCCGCCGACCCACGGGAGCCGGTTACGTTCGTCCAAGACACCGCCGCGGCCGCGTCGTAGTCTGGATCTGTCCAGCAAGGAGGACGAGATGGCCGAACAGGGGCCGAACATCTATCCGTTCATGCGCTTCGCCGACGCGGACGCCGCCCTCGAGTGGCTCTCGCGAGCGTTCGGGTTCAACGAGCTCGTCGCCTACCGCAACGACGAGGGCGTCATCAACCATGCCGAGATGTCGCTCGGCCCGGGCATCGTCATGTTCGGACCGGGCGATCCGGCGTCGCAGGGCGTCTACGTCGCAGTCGAGGACGCAGACGCGCACTACGAGCAGGCAAAGGCGGCTGGGGCTGAGATCACGCGAGAGATCGAGGATACGGACTACGGCTCGCGTGAATACACCGCGCGCGATCTCGAAGGGCACGTGTGGAGCTTCGGCACGTACCGGCCGAAGGCAGGCATGTAATGGGTCTGAGGCATCACTGATGGTTTCCCGCAAACAGGCGCGACGACTCGCGCTCGCCTTGCCCGAGGCGGTCGAGCAGGACCATCACGGCCGGTCTTCCTTCCGCGTCGCCAACAGGATCTTCGCTACCCAGCGGGACGACGACCACATGAACTCACTGATCGCGGCCGAGGGAGCCCGAAGCATCGGAGCGAGCTACCGCTTCCTCGACCGCACGGCGCCGCCGGGCGCGTCATATCGCTACCGGCTCCAGGTCGTCGACCTCGACGGGTCGCGGCACTGGGCAGCGAGCAGTACGACCCGCTGAGAGCCGCTTCGCCGACCGCCTGGTGCTCCGACCGGACGCCAGGCGGCACGGCGACCGGGCGGTGAGGGTCTCGGCTGCGCGGCCGATCAGAGAGCTCGAGCGGGAGACGTGGGCTCTGCGGGCAGCCGCTTTTTCCAGGAGTCCCCGCATTTTCCCGTGCAACAATGTTGCTCGTGCGTCGCTCGTCGGCCTGGCCGTGGGTCCTCGCGGCTGGGGCCGTGGGTCTCGGTGCGCTCGCTGTGGTGCTGAACGCGCTGGCGGGCGTTCGGGGAGACCCCTGGTGGCAGGTCGTGCTCGGTGTCTCGGCTCTGCTCACGTCGGGCGCCGTCGGCCTCCTGATCGCGCTGCGGCGACCGGGGCATCGAATTGGCTGGCTGCTGTTGGGCAACGCGCTCGTCCTCGGCGCCGCCTTTCTCGCATCCTCCTACGGCGAGTACGCGCTGCTGGAGCGACCGGGTGCATTGCCCGGTGCTCGCTGGGCCGCGCTCTGGGACAGCTCGTCGTGGCCGCTGCTCTTCGCGGGGGTGACCGCGATCGCGCTCGTCTTCCCGGGCGGATCGCTGCCGTCGCCGCGCTGGCGCAGGACGGCAACAGGTGTGGGGGTCTCGTTTGCCGCACTGATCGTCGCCGAGCTCTTCACCGCTTCGCCTCTCAATGCGCCCTTCCGGCAGGTCGCAAGCCCGCTGCCCGCGCTGCCGCACGCGGTGATCACTCCGCTCCTTGCGGTGGGGTACCTCGGCGTGCTCGCCAGCCTGCTCGCGGCCGCGTGGGCGGTCCGCGTCCGCTTCCGGCGCGCGATCGGGATCGAGCGGCTCCAGCTCAAGTGGCTCGCGTACGGGGCCTGCCTGATCCCTGCGACGTTTCTCGTCTGTTTCGCCGGCGTCGATGGCGCCGCCGCCTTCACCGCCCTCTTCATGCTGATGCTGGTCGTCGTTCCCGTTTCGGTCGGCATCGCGATCCTCCGCTTCCGCCTCTACGACATCGATCGGCTGATCGACCGCACGCTCGTCTACGCAGTGCTCACGCTGCTGCTCGCCGGGGCGTACGTCGCGACGACGCTCGCCCTCGCGGTGGCTGTGGGCAGCGGTTCGGCGTGGACGACGGCGGGCGCGACGCTCGCGACCGCGGTGGCGTTCAGGCCCCTGCGGACGCGCGTGCAGAACGTGGTCGACCGGCGCTTCAACCGGGCGCGCTACGACGGGCGCCGCCAGGTCGAGGGCTTCCTCTCCAACCTTCGCGCCGGCCGCGCCGCGCCGGAATCGATCCAGGGGGTGCTGGCCGATGCGCTCGGCGACGCCCGGCTCGAGCTGCGCTTCTGGCTGCCCGAGGGCGAGGTCTACGTCGATGCGCGTGGGCGCGCAGTACTCGACTCGCCGGAGGACACCCGCGCCCGGACGCCTGTCCGGCGGGGTGGGGTGCCGCTGGCCATGATCTTGCACGATGCGGCCTTGGACGAGCGGCCCGATCTCATCCAGAGCGTGGTAGAGGCGGCGGGCCTGGCGATCGAGATCGCGCGACTGCGGGTCGAGCTGCGGCGCCAGCTCGACGAGGTCGAGGCCTCGCGCGCACGCATCGTTGCCGCCGGCTACGAGGAGCGCCGGCGCATCGAACGCGATCTCCACGACGGCGCGCAGCAGCGGCTCGTCTCCGTGGGGCTTACGCTTCGGCACGCGCAGCACGAGCTGGGCGCACACTCGAATGGGGTCGGCGGAATCCTCGACGGCGCTGTTGCCGAGATCGGGGACGCCATAGCGGAGTTGCGCGAGCTGGCCCGCGGAGTGCGTCCCTCGCAGCTGGATGACGGGCTCGCGCCGGCCCTGAGGGAGCTCGCGGGACGGGCCTCGCTGCCGGTCAAGGTCGAGGCGACCGCGGACCGTTTCCCCGGCGCGCTCGAGGCAGCCGCCTACTTCGTCGCCAGCGAGGGGCTCACCAACGTGGTTAAGCACGCTCACGCATCGAGGGTTGTCGTATGCGCCGCACGCGACGACGGCAGCCTGGTGATCTCGATCGCGGACGACGGCGTCGGTGGCGCCGCTCCAGCCCGCGGATCCGGGCTCGCGGGCCTCGCCGACCGGGTGAATGCCCAGGGCGGGACGCTGCGGCTCGAGAGCGCTCCGGGCAGGGGCACGACACTGACGGTGGAGCTGCCATGCGCGTCGTGATCGCCGAAGACCAGGTGCTCCTGCGCGCGGGCCTCGCGCGACTATTCGAGGACGCGGGACACGAGGTCACGGCCACCGTCGGCGACGCCGACGCGCTGCTTTCCGCAGTCGCCCGAGACGAGCCGGACCTGGTGGTCGCCGACGTCAGGATGCCCCCGACCTTCTCCGACGAGGGGGCGCGTGCGGCCGGGCAGATCCGGGAGGAGCATCCCGGCGTCGGCGTGCTCGTGCTTTCGCAGCACGTCGAGACCCAGCATGCGGTTGCGCTCGTGAGCAGGGGTGGCTTCGGCTACCTGCTCAAGGACCGTGTGCTCGACGTGCAGGAGTTCATCGACGCCGCCGAGCGCGTCTGCCGTGGTGGGTCCGCGCTCGATCCGCAGGTCGTGGCGACCCTCGTCTCGCCCAACGGCGGAGACGATCGCCTGGCGGACCTGACTGCGCGCGAGCGCGAAGTCCTCGCCCTCGTGGCCGAGGGTCTCACGAACTCCGGCATCGCGAAGCGCCTGTTCCTCACCGTGAATACGGTCGAGACGCACGTGCGCAGCGTCCTGATGAAGCTCGACATCCCCGGAACGGATGACGGCCACCGCCGTGTCCTGGCCGTGCTCGCCTATCTGCGCTCGGCGCAACCTCAGCACCAGCACTGAGGCAGATCCAGCGCCCGTCCTGATGTATGCAGGGATCTCCCTGCCTAGGGTCGGAGGACATCAACGACCCTCATAGGAGGCACCATGTCCACCCACACCGCACATACCGCCGTCGATCTCGCCCCGACCAAGCAGGCGCGCCCCGCCCTCGCCCTCGCCCTAGCGCTCCTCGCCGTTCCCGGTGTCACGATCGCCTGGGACCTGCCGCACGGCGGCTTCTACATCGGCGTGCCGCTCGCCGTCGCCGCGCTCGTCACCGGCCTGCAGGCCCGCGCCCGCCTCTCGGGCGGCAAGGGCAGGATCATGGCCACGACCGCGGTAGCGATCGCCGCGCTCGCGATCCTCTCTGTCGCCGTCATCACGGCCGCCGGTCAGCTCGCTTGACCTCAGAAGAGGCGCCCGCGGGCCTGGGCGGGCCGCCGGTGAAAGACGGCTACAACAAACCACCAGCGAAGGAGAAGCATCATGCGCAGGATCAGCTTGCTTGCGGCTCTGACTGCTACCGCCGCGGGATTGGCGTTCGGCGTCCTGCCGGCGTCGGGCGTGGATCAACCGACCGTCATCTCGCTTCTGAGCGTGAACCACGGTGGCACCTTGATCGACGTAGACCGGAGCGGCGGTCGCGGGCCGACGCTCGGCGACGAGTACATCTTCACCGACCGCATCTACCAGTGGGCCGGCAGGAAGCGCGGGAAGCGCGTCGGAACCACCCACGGCATCGCGACGATAACCTCGCCCACGACTGCCTTCTTCACAGGGACCGTTTCTCTCCCCGGTGGACTGATTCAGGGCGCGGGCTACTTCCGCTTCACTGCGCGAGTCGAGAAGATCATCGTGCTTGGGGGAAGCGGCAGGTACAGGAACGCCGGCGGGGAAGTGACGATCACGAAGCTCGGCGGCGAGAACTCGGACAAGTCGGCATTCGTGGTTCGCCTCGCTCCGTAGGGTAGACGGCCGGCAAGAATGGCGTCATCGGCCAGAAATCGGATCCGATGCCGGTGACGTCATGTCCCGTCGTTCCCCGACTTTCTTCCCCGTCGAGGTGCGGGCGAGCGCGGAGCCTAGACCGGCGGGTTAGCCGCGATGTTGCGCCGAATCCCGTGCCGTCGAGCGGCGAGCCTCTCGAACCGGCGCGATCCGTCAAGGCGCGGCGAGGTTGAGAGGGCGTCCTTGTCGCGGCCCGCTCTCAACTCGACAAGCGGTCCTTCCCCGCAAGCCACGATGATGGTGGCGTGATCCTCCGACCCCTTGTCGACAGCGACATCCCCGACTTGCTGTGCATTCACAGAACGCCAGAGGTGACGCTCTGGTGGGACGAGCCGGACGAAGAGTTCCCGTGGGACGACCCGGCTGCCACACGCTTGACCATCGAAGTCGACGGCGCCGTCGGGGGCCTGATCCAGTTCGTGGAGGAGCTCGATCCGAAGTACCGCCACGCGTCGATCGACGTGTCCTCGATCCGGCGTTCCACGGTCGCGGGATCGGGACGGAGGCAGTGCGGCGGGTTGTGCGTCAGCTGATCGACGAACGCGGTCACCACCGAATCACAATCGACCCGGCGACAACGAATGCTGCGGCGATCGGCACTTACGAGAAGGTTGGCTTCCGGCCGGTCGGGGTCATGCGGAAACTACGAGCGCGACTACGGCGGCGACGGGTGGCACGACGGTTTACTGATGGAGCTGCTGGCCGGCGAGGAACTGCCGGGCCAGCCCGCCGGCGATTGAGCGGGCTCGTCGTCAAGCTAGGACAGCGAGCGCGCGCGTGAAGGCGAACGTGTCTCCCCCGAGGAGTGCGAAGAACTCGTCGTCGCAGGCCTCGACGGCGATGACGGCGCGGTTGGCGAGCGCTCGCCCCGGAGAAGTGACGGTCAGCGCGCGGGCGCGTCCGTCGGTCGGGTGCGCCGCACGGAGCACCAGGCCGCGCCGTTCGAGGACACGGACGACTTGGGAGGTCATCATCGGGTCGGTTGCAGCGTGGTCCGCAAGCTCGCGTTGGCTCACTGGCCCGTCGGCGTAGAGCCACGTGAGTGAAGCGAGAAGGACGAACTGGACGTGGGTGAGGTCGAAGGGTTGGAGCGCAGCGCGCTGCGCCGCCTGCCAGCGGTTTGTCACCTGCCAGAGGAGAAAGCCCGGGCTTCGGTCGGGGCTTCGGTGCCGAGTGGCGAGGCGTTCTCGTTCAGCCATTGCCCGTCATCGCCTTGTGGATCAACTCGAAGTCGTGCCGTGTGAGCTCGAGGAGGCCGCGGCGGAGTTGGTAGCCCCAGTTCGGCGAGCGCGTGAGGTCGAGCGCCGGCAGCAGAGGTCCGATCGGCGTGTCGTGTGCCTGCGGCATGTAGGTCACGCGTCTCCGCCACGGCTTGAACGAGCCTTCGTCGGCTTCCCAGAGCTCGTCGTCTGCGATCTGGCCGATCGCGGTGAAGGCCTTGACGGGGGCGCCATCGCGCATCCTTTCGCGGGGCGAGTAGTAGATGAGCCAGTCGCCTGCCTTCATCCGGGCAAGCGGCGCACGCTTTCCGTGTCCGATCTGCGCGATGCCGAGTCCGGCGCCGCGCTCGACGTGCGAACGTGCCACGACGCCGAGCCAGAACGTCACGCTGCTCACTCCGCGCGGGCGACGAGCCGGGCGAGGTCAGGCTGCAAGCTTGCCGCGAGTCCCTTGCCGAGGATGCGCTTCCAGAGCCAGGCGAGCGGCCCTGACGAACTTGACCTTGGGGCGCCCTTCGGCTTGAGGACGCCGGTCGCACCTGTTGCGAAAGGGCCGTCGAGGCGGACCCACTCGGTGTCCCAAGTTCTATTCGGGCCAGGTCGGCATGTCTGCCCAGCGGGCGAAGAAGGCGCTCGGCGGGGCGATCGATGTGCTGGTGGCATCTTCGATGACAGCCATGGGCATATAATAAGCGCGCATAGTGTATGCGGTCAAGTCGTGTCGGTGGCATCCTTCGAGCAAACCTCGAAAGGAGCGACACATGCCACGGAATCCGCCAGAGGGATACTCGCGGATCACGCCGTACCTTCTGTACGAGGACGCGGCCGCAGCGATCGACTTCCTGACGCGCGCGTTCGGGTTCAGGGAGCGAATGCGGATGCCGAGCGAGCAGGGCGGTGTGGCGCACGCCGAGCTCGAGTTCGAAGGCGCGGCGCTGATGCTGGGGGCACCGGGCGGCGACTTCAAGAGCCCAAAGACGAGCGGCGTCGACTCGCCGGCGTTCGTCCACCTCTACGTCGACGACGTCGACGCGCACTGCGCGCACGCGAAGGAAGCCGGCGCGGAGATCACGCGTGAGCCGGAGGACCAGTTCTACGGCGACCGCACCTACGGCGCCAAGGATCCCGAGGGGATGAGCTGGTACTTCGCCCAGCACGTCCGCGATGTGACCCCGGAGGAAATGAAGTCGGCGACTTCGGAGGCGTCAGCGACGTGAGTCGCGAACGGGCCGGCCTACAAGCGAATCGGCGACGCTGTTGCCTTACGCGCTCATGGGCCAGGCGGGGCTCATGGCCAGCGCGACCCGGCGACCGCACTGCGGGTGACCGCGGCGGCATGGAACGTGCGCGTCCGGGTCGGAGGCGACGTCCCGCCGCTCTTCCGCGAGTTGCTGCTTGAGCGGATGCGGGCGGCATGCGAAGCCGCCCTCGGCGAGGAGGCCGAGCGCGTCTGGGCAGATGGCAAGAGGCTCGACCTGGGCGAGGCGATCGCGCTGGCGGCCGGCACGCCGCGGCCGCGTTCGTCCGGCGCGGCTGGCCTGAGCGCGCGCGAGCTGGAGGTCGTCCGGCTCGTCGCCGATGGCCTGACAAACAAGGCGATCGCCGCGCAGCTGCATCTGTCGGTGCGCACGGTGGAGAGCCACGTGCGTCACGTCCTGGCGAAGGCAGGTCTGCAGAACCGCACCCAGCTGGCCACCTGGGCGCGCAACCACGTTCAGTAGCGGGTCAGTGGCGAATCGGCAATCGCGCTGATGATCTTCGGCCGCGCGCGTCCTACGGTGGGGAGACATCCAACCCGAAGGGAGGCGCAATGGCCATCTGCAACATCATCGAGACACCGGGTCGCACCGCCGAGGAGCTCGAGCGGCTCGAGGCGCACCTGCGCAGCACCGGACCGATCCCGCCGAAGGGCTGCCGAATCGTGATGATCGGCCTCGATCACGCGGTCACCGTCTGGGATTCGCAGGGCGACCTCGACCGCTTCCTGGCCGAGCGGCTGCTCCCGGCGTACGAAGCGACGGGCTTCTCGTTCGACAACCTCGAGCGCAAGCAGTTCGAAGTCGAGACGCTGGTCGCCGGCGAGCTCGTGGGCGCAGCGAGCTGAGCCGACTGGGCGCCCGGTCGAGCGGCCGGGCGCCCAGGCTCACTCGGAGGCTGTCGTCGTGCGTCCGCAGGCCCGGCAGCCGATGGTCGAGCTGCTGCGTGGGTTCAGCCGGGGCGGGGCTGGTGCACGTTGTGAGGCATCGGCAGACTCCGAGCTGGGGAAGCCGCTTCATCGGCCGTACGCGATGCGGAAACTTCCGGCACCTCGTGGTCGAGACCCTGCACCGCTAACGGAACCTCCGCAAGAATCGGCTTGTCTTTCTCGGGAAAGCCTTCGTGACGTCGCGGTTCAGTTAGCCGAGCCAGTGGGCCGGGGAGGTTTCGATCCCTATCTCCCAAAGTCAAGAGCGGAGGGCTCTACCACTTGAGTGACCGGCCCATGGTGCCCCGCGTCGGGCGAGCCTCAAGGAGACCATCGCGAGTGCGAGCAGTGCCGGCAGGCCGAGCGCGAGGGGGAGAATGCCGCCCGCGTCGAGCGTCCGCCGGTCGGCGATCGTGACGTGAACGACCGGGCCGGTCGTGGGCTCGACGGCGCGGCCGCTCCGCGGCAGGACGGCGATGTAGACGCCGAGGCCGCCGGCGTTGACTGCGGCGAGCTTCCAGGTGAGTGTGATCGAGCCGCCGACGGCGATCGGCTGCAGGTAGCGCGTCCGGTGCGACGACCAGTCCTCAGGATCGACGTAGAGGCCGCGGCCAAGGCTGAGCACGTTGAGGTGCGCGATCAGCCCTGCGGCGGGCGTCGGGCCGCGGTTCGTGATCGTCGAGGAGATCACGAACGTGTGCCCGAGCTTCGTGGCGACGGTGGCCCGGTCGACGGAGACCGTCAGGCGCGCGGACGCGGCAGCGGCGGGAGCGCCGGCGACGACAGCGACGGCGATACACGCT
Organism: Gaiellales bacterium; assembly: GCA_038237235.1. Taxonomy (GTDB): domain Bacteria; phylum Actinomycetota; class Thermoleophilia; order Gaiellales; family Gaiellaceae; genus JBBRYW01. The sequence goes on along the minus strand of JBBRYW010000003.1, from coordinate 30,376 downwards.
ACGAGGATGCGGCGCGTCATCCCGAGAGACCGCCCCGCAGCCTGACGTGGCGGGCGCCGACCGCGAGCGCCAGGCTCGCAAAGACGATCGCGGCGAGGAGCGGCGAAGCCAGCCAGCTGACGTCCTCGTTCCAGGCGCGCCCGTTGACGACAATCCTGCCGATGTAGTGCTCGCCGGCGGTGAGCGGGTTGGCGCGCAGTAGAAGCTCGCCCGCCCGCCCGCTCTGGGCACTGGAGGGGAGCTGGGTCGGCGTGAACAGCGCGAGCAGCAGGAAGAGGGCGAGCGAGAGACTGACGCGGTTGGACGACGCGAAGACGCTGATCAGGATTCCGAAAGACGCGAGGAAGACAGCGAGAAGCGTGCCGACGACGACTCCGGCTGCGAGAGCGACGCCGGCGATGCCCACGCCGCGTCCGAGAAACCAGACGTAGGCGATCGTGATCGCGAACGCGGCGAGCCAGAGCGAGAGGGAGGCGAGAAGCTTGCCGCTCACGATCCCGATCCGCGACACGGGTGTCAGAAGCAGACTCTCGAGCGTCTCGCGCTCGCGCTCGCCGCTGACCGCATCGGCCGCGGTGAGCAGTGCGAGCAGTGCGCCGACGGCGACTGCGACCTGGAGGGTGAGGTTGACCGTCTCGCGCTGCTCGAGGAAGTTGAGCGCGCGGTTGGTCGCGACGAGGTAGGCGATGACGCTCAGCAGCACGCTGAACGCGAAGCTGAGGGCGAGCGCGCGCCCGCCCAGCCAGAGGTCGCGCAGCTCCTGTCCGAGTACGACGGCAGCCGGACGCATCACGCTGCCTCGGTCATCGCGAGGAAGGCATCGCTGAGCCGCACCGCCTCGAGCTCGTACGCCTGAACCGCAACCCCGGCGTCGACGAGCAGGCGCAGCACGTCGTTCGCCTCCGCGCCGTCCAAGGCGATACGGAGAGTGCCACCCGCGATCTCGACGGCGACCGGTGCGAGCGCTGCGCACGCAGGTTCGACGTCGTCCTCAGCGACGCGCACGGTCGCCGTGCGGGTCGCGGCGGCCTGGCGGCCCACCTCCGCAACCGTGCCGTGCGCGACGACGCGGCCGTGGTTCAGGATCAAGACGCGCGTACAGGTCTCCTCGACCTCGGTGAGCAGGTGCGTGCTGAGCAGAACGGTCGCGCCTCGCTCGCCCGCAATGCGGCGGATGATCTCGAGCACCTGCCGCTGCCCGGCCGGGTCGAGGCCGAGCGTTGGCTCGTCGAGCACCACTACGTCCGGCTCGTTCACGAGTGCGCGGGCGATCCCGAGCCGCTGCCGCATCCCGCGGCTGTAGGTTCCGATCAGGCTCCGCCCACGCTCGGCAAGTCCCAGCTCGTCGAGCAGGCTCGCGGCTCGAGTGCGCGCGCTGCCGCGGGAGAGACCAAAGAGGCGCGCGTGATAGCGCAGGAACTCCTCCCCGGTCTGCCGCCCCGGATAGCCGGCGCTCTCGGGCAGCACACCGGTGCGGCGGCGGATCTCGGCCGGGCGGGTGTGCGGGACGCCGGCGACGCTGAAGGTGCCGTACGTCGGCTCGAGGATCGTCGTCAGGATCCGGATCGCGGTCGTCTTGCCGGCGCCGTTCGGCCCGAGCACGCCGAGGATCTCTCCCTGCTCGACGGAGAAGGAGACGTCCTCGACGGCGACGAGCGCCCCAAAGCGCCTCCCGATGCCATTCGCCTCGACCGCGTTCACAGCCGCCACCGTACGAGCCCCACATGAACGAGAGATGACAGAGAGTCACTCGTAGCGGAGTGCCGTGATCGGCTCGAGCCGCGTCGCGCGCCGCGCGGGGTAGTAGCCAAAGAAGAGCCCGACGACGAGCGCGAGCATCACCGAGCCGGGCTGATCAGCGTCTGCCAGCCCTCAAGCGAGCCGCGGGCGCGTCGCCGCGATCCCGCCACAGCGAGAACCCCAGATGACAGGTCGATGACACCTTCGTCGTCAGCCTGTCATCTGCGGTTCATGCTGCTCCGGGATGATGGGCGTGTGCGGGTGTTGATCGTGGAGGATGAGCTGCGGATGGCGAGCCTGATCCGCCGAGGCCTGGCAAACGAGGGTCTCTCGGCGGACGTCGCCGGTAACGGCGAGGACGCACTCTGGATGGCGCGGGCGCACGACTACGACGCGATCGTGCTGGACGTGATGTTGCCGGACATTGAAGGCTTCGAGGTCTGTCGCCGGCTGCGTGGCGCCGGTGTGTGGGCGCCTGTGGTGATGCTGACGGCGCGCGATTCGGTCGACGATCGCGTCGCCGGACTCGACAGCGGCGCCGACGATTACCTCGTCAAGCCGTTTGCGTTCGCGGAGTTGCTCGCGCGGCTGCGTGCGCTCGCCCGGCGTGGCGAGAGCGAACGACCCGCTGTCCTGGCCGTCGGCAGCCTGCGCCTCGACCCGGCGAGCCGGGAGGTGACACGGGGCTCCGTGCCGATCCCGTTGTCGGCCAAGGAGTTCGCGTTGCTGGAGACGTTCATGCGTCGGCCGGGTGAGGTGCTCTCACGGCTGCACCTGCTCGAGCACGCCTGGGATTTCGCCTACGACAACCGGTCGAACGTGGTCGACGTCTTTGTTCGCCGTCTGCGACGGAAGATCGACGAGCCGTTTGCGCGCGAGTCGCTGGAGACGGTGCGTGGAGCCGGCTACCGCCTCCGTCGGGACGGCGACGGATGAGCCGGATACCGATCCGGCTTCGGATCACCGCGGCTTTCGCGCTCGCGATGGCCGTCGTGCTGGCGGGATCAGGTCTCTTCCTCTACCTCCGGCTCTCGTCGCATCTCGCGCTCGCCCTCGACCGCGAGCTGCAACTCCGTTCGCAGGACCTCGCCGCGCTCGTCAGCCAGCCGCAGGCATCGCTCGCCCGCGACAGCGCCGGCCGCTTCGTCGAGCGCGGCGAGAGCTACGCGCAATTGATCGCCCTGGATGGTCGCGTGCTCGATGCAACGGCGCCGCTCGGCCGCGCGCCTCTAGTCTCTGCCGGCGAGCTCCGCGCCGCGCGACGGGAGCCGGTCTACCTCGACACACCATCCGTTCCGGGTCTGAATGAGTCGTCGCGCATGCTCGCGACCGTTGTCACCCGTGACGGGCGGCCGCTCGTGCTCGTCGTCGGCGCGACGCTCCAGAACGGCGCGGAGACACTCGCCAGCTTCCGCGACGAGCTGCTGATCGCCGGTCCGCTCGCGCTGCTCCTCGCATCCGGTGTCGGGTATCTCCTCGCAGGACTCTCACTCAAACAGGTCGAGTCGATGCGCCGCCGCGCCTCGGCGATCTCCGCCGACACACCCGGCGAGCGCTTACCCGTCCCGCCTACGGGGGACGAGGTTCAGCGCCTCGGCGAGACGCTGAACGAGATGCTCGACCGGCTGGAAGCGGCGCTTGAGCGCGAGCGCGACTTCGTCGCCGACGCCGGCCACGAGCTGCGCACGCCGCTTGCTCTGCTTCGAACCGAACTCGAGCTTGCGCTCCGGCAGGCGAAAACGGCAGACGAGCTGCGCGAGGCAGTCCGCTGGTCATCCTACGAGGCCGAACGCCTCTCCCAACTCGCCGAAGACCTGCTCCTGATCGCGCGAGCTGACCGCGGTCGGCTGCCGCTCCGTCTCGAGTCCGTCGACATCGACATGCTCTTCGCCTCGATCGCGAGCCGCGTCGAGTGGCGAGCCGAGGAGCTCGGCAAGACCGTGCATGTTACTCCGGCGCCCGGCCTCCACGTCGAAGGAGACCGACTCCGGCTCGAGCAGGCGCTCGGCAACCTCGTCGACAACGCGCTCCGCTACGGCGGCAACGAGATCATGTTGTGCGCAGCAAGGACCTGCGGGCGCGTCGAACTTCACGTCCGCGACAACGGCGGCGGCTTCCCGCACGACTTCCTCGCCCGCGCGTTCGACCGCTTTAGCCGCGCAGAGTCCGCGCGTGGAGGCGGTGGCAGCGGGCTCGGACTCTCAATCGTCCGGACGATCGCGGAGTCTCACTCCGGCGGCGCGTACGTCGCTAACGGCGCACGCGCAGGGGCGGACGCGTGGGTGTCGTTGCCAGAGCCGCTGCGGTGACGTTCGCGTGGACGCCAGGGTGCAGGCGCCTGACATGGACCGCCAACTCGGGACTCGCTGGCCGAAGTGGAGTTACGCGGGCCGTACGACCGCCGCCGCCGGCCGCGAGCAGAGCGGTTCGATCCGCGTCACAGGGATCGCCCAGCACGAGGCGTCGCCGGTGACGCTGGAGAAGCTGCGCTGGTTGCGGCGCCGCAGCCACCGGAATGCGACCGGGCGAGTGGGTTGCGCTCGAGCATCGCGACATCGACCGGGACGCCACCGCCGGCAAGCTGCTCTTCCCGCCGCCGCAAGGCGGCTACCTCGATCTAGTCAACTTCCGCAACTGCAACTGGAAGCCCGCCCAAGCCGGAGCAAGCCCGGGACATTCCTCCGAAATCTGTCATCACCCGTTCATCAACGGGCCCGATAGTCAGAGATCGATTCACCATGACCTCTTTCCGCCACAAGATGCGCACCCACGACTTCTTGCCGCCAGTCGGCAACGACGCGACGAGGGCGCCCTTCTCGATCCTCCTCGCACTCGTGCTGATCGTGGCGCTGTTTGTAGCAGCGTGCGGATCCGGCCCGACTCAAACGGCCAAGAAGCTCACCTTCACGAGGGGGTACTTCAATGCGAAGAACTTCGTCGATCCGAGGGTTGGATCCAACAAGTGGCTGCCGCTCAAGCCGGGCACACAATGGGTTCGCGATGGCACGACATTGGTGGGCAACCGCAAGGTGCCACACAAGGTGCTCAGCACCGTGACCGATGTGATCCGAATGATCAACGGCGTGAAGACCGTGGCGGTCTTTGATCACTCGGTCGACTCGGGGCAGGTCGGGCAGCAGTCCCTCGACTATTTCGCCCAGGACAAGAGCGGGAACGTCTGGGATGTCGGTGCCGCAACCGAGCAATACGAGGCAGGTCGGTTCGTCACAGTCGATGAAGCCTGGATAGCCGGCGTGGACGGTGCGAAGCCGGGCATCTTGATGCCCGCCAACCCGACGTCCAACACGCCGCCGTGGTCGATCGCTCAGCCGCCGCACGAGGCTGGCGACGCGGCCGCGTTCCAGAGGATGCAAAAGCGCGAGTGCGTGCCCTTCGGATGCTTCGACAACGTGCTGGTGGTCGAGGAAGGCAAGCGATCGGCCCTCAACAACGAGTACAAGTATTTCGCGCGCGGAGTCGGGCAGATTCGCAACGAGCCGCTCGGCTCCAGCCGCCATCAGGACATCGAGACCCTTGTCAACTTCACCAAGCTCAGTCCTGCAGGGCTCGCAGAAGCAAGCAAAGAGGCGATGCGCATCGACGCAGAAGCCGCGCGCCTGCTCCCGAAGCTGTTCGGCAAGGGAAGGGCGAGCCGAAAGTGAGTCAGTCACAGGCTGCAGCCAGTCCGCCACCGGCTCCGATGCGACTGCGCGGGGTAACAAAGGCCTACCGGACAACCAGGGAGACCACGTCGGTGCTCCGCGATCTCGATCTCGATCTCCACCGGGGAGAGATTGCTTGTCTCGTCGGCGCCTCGGGCAGCGGCAAGTCGACGCTCATCTCGGTGATCGCCGGGTTGCTTCGTGCCGATGCCGGCAGCGTGTTCATCGGCGGACAGGACGTGAGTGAGCTATCCGACTCGCAACGGGCTCACTTGCGCGCAACCAAGATCGGCCTCGTGCTGCAATCCGGAAACCTCGTGCCGTTCCTCACCGCGGCGGAGAACGTCGCCCTCGCGACGCGGCTCGCGGGGACCGAGGTCACCTCCGCCCATGTCGCCTCGCTCCTCGATCAAGTCGGTCTCGCGGATCGCGCGGATCACCTGCCGCGACGGTTGTCCGGCGGCGAAGCTCAGCGGGTCGCGCTGGCGATTGCACTCGCGAACGAGCCCGATGTGCTGTTGGCCGACGAAGCAGTCGGACAGCTCGATTCCAGCACCGCCAAGGTCGTGTTACGCACCATCGAACGGGCCTGCGAAGAGCGAGAGCTTGCTGTGCTGCTCGTCACCCATAGCGACGAGATTGCCGCGCTCGGCTCACGGAAGCTGCGCCTCAGAGACGGACAGCTGGAGACAGCATCGTGACGCTCGCGCTGCAGCATTCCACCGTTCAACGCCGCAGTCGCGGCGCCCGCGTTTCGGCGACCGACCTGCGGATGGAGTACCAGACGCCGGCTGGCCGCGTCGACGCTCTCGATGGCGTCACGATCGAGATCTCGCCTGAGAGCAGCACAGCAATCGTCGGCCCGAGCGGCTGCGGCAAGTCGACGCTGCTCGGGATACTCGGAGGCTTGGAGCTCCCGACGAGGGGCGAGGTTCGCATCGACGACCGCGTCATCTCTGCGATGCCCGGCCGTCCGCGCGCCCAACTGCGGCGGACGGCGTTCGGCTACGTGTTTCAGGAAGACAATCTGCAGCCGTTTCTCACGGTCTCGGAGAATGTTGCGGTTCAAGCCGTCCTCGCGGGTGTCGCTGACGACCCCGAGCGCGACCGGAGGCTGCTCGACGCGCTCGAGGTCGGATCTTTGGGCCATCGGTTCCCGGATCAGCTCTCCGGTGGGCAACGACAACGGGTCGCAGTCGCACGCGCTCTCGTCCTTGGCCCGCGAGTGGTGTTGGCCGACGAGCCAACCGGCTCGCTTGACGCAGAGAGTTCCGCCAAGGTCGTCGACCTGCTGTTGCGTTTGCAGAAGCAAGAGGGCACGACGCTCGTGATCGTGACCCACGACCCCGCGGTGGCCGCGCTGATGGACGCAACTGTGCAGCTGCGCGATGGGCGTTTGGCCGTCGTACAGGGACCTCGAGCATGACTCTGGCCGGCTACGTCTGGCGCGACCTCGTACGCAACCCCAGGCGCACTCTCGCCTCCTTGGTCGGCGTCGTGGTCGGAGTTGGTCTCTTCTCCGCGGTGCTGTTCTTCATCGACGGTTCGGGCGCGTCGATGACCAAGCGAGCACTTGCCCCACTACCTCTGGACATTCAGCGCGTGTTGACGGCACCCCTCGGCGGGGGCGTTCGTCTGCAGCGAAAGCTTGGCGACGTCAGAGTGAATGCAGGCGGAACCACAACGGTGACGCTGACCGTGACCAACGAAGGTCTGTCCCCGGCCCATGAGGTTGTCGTTCGCGACCGTCCGGGCTTGCCGTTGGCCTACGTGCCTGGATCCACGTCCTTCGACGGCAAGCACGTCCCGGATGTCGGCGGCGGCAGTCCGTTCTCCCAGGGGTACGGGGGTGCCGGCCTCAACCTCGGGACCGTTACAGCCGGCGCGTCGCATCGGTTTACCTACCGATTGAAGGCGACGCGCAATGTGCCTTCGACCACGAACCTGTCGGGCGAGGCGACGATTTCCACCCGCGAGGCAATCGTGCCGGTGCGTGCGAATGCGCCACGGCCGGCGCAACTTCCAACTCTCGCCGACAAGATTCGCCAGATCCCCGGCGTGCGCGCGGCGGATCCGTTGGCCTTCGTCGACATGGCTCCCGGCTCGATCTCGGCGCGTGGGCGGGCCGTTCCCGGGGCGGTAAAGCTCTTTTCATTCGACGCGGCGTACCAGGCTCACTATCCAACGATCAGGATGCTCTCCGGCGCGATCACGCGTGACAGCGCCAGCATCAGCGCCGAGGCAGCACGAGCCCTCGACGTTCGGGTGGGCGACACCGTCTCGCTGAGAGTTCCCGGTCGTAGGCTGCCGCTGTCGATGAAGGTGGGCGGCATCACGGACCTGTCGCGGGCGACGCCTCTCTTCTCCAGTCGTCAGTCCACCACCCTGGAAAAGTTCATCTATGTCCCATACACGGTGGTCGTTGGTTACGGCGTCTACCACGGCAAGATCGTTCCGTCGTTCGAGCGTGCTGTCGCCGCGCGGAACTCTCAGATCAAGAGCCTGCCTCTCGAGGAGCTCGATATCCTGCTCGATCGGAAGCTCCTCAATTCCGATCCGGCGACCGCGCTCGCACAGACCAAGAAGACAGCAGGAGCGATTGCGAGGGTGGCGCGGGAGCAGGACTTCCTGATCGACAACGCCTCCAACACGCTGGCTGTCGCCAAGGGGGACGCTGCCGTCGCAAAGCGCATGTTCGCCTTCCTTGGGCTGCCGGGCGCGATCCTCGCTGCAGTCCTCACGTTGTATGCGGGAATCCTGCTGGCCGAAGCGCAGCGGCGTGAGAGTGCGTTGTTGCGCGTTCGGGGCGCCGATCGACGTCACCTGATGACCCTGCTCGGCATCCGCACCGCCGCCGTTGCCGGGCTCGGTTCGCTTCTGGGCGTCACGCTGGGATTCGTCTCGGTACTCCTCGTGCTCGGCCACCCTGTCCTGTTCGCAGCGTCCACGGGCGCCCTGTTGCAATCCGCGACGATCGGGGTGGTCGGCGGGATCGTCGTGACCGCTCTCGCCCTTTACCTGCCGGGCAGGCGCCTGATCCGGCAGGAGATCAATCAGGAACTCTCTTCGGGCTCGCGACGTTCCGCTCCCGCGTTGCGCTTGCTCTCCTTGGAGCTCTTGCTCGTCGGCGGTGCCGTCGCCGCTCACATCGTTGCGCTGAGGCTGGGCGCCTTCGACGTACCCGCCGGCTCTGTCTATGAGGGTCGGTCGATCTCCCTGCCGTTGTGGCTTCTGCTCTCACCGGTCGTCGCCTGGATCGCGGGCACCCTGCTGCTCGCGCATCTCGTTCACCGCATAGCCGCGCGTGCGACGTCCTGGAGCAAGCCTCGCTTCGGACGGCTGCTTGTCGGCGTGCTGCTGCGAAGCATCACCCGCAGGCTCGGGCCATTGACCGGGGGCGTCATCACCGCCGGTCTGGTGGTTGGCCTCGGCACCACACTCGCCTGCTTCGCCGCGAGCTATGACAAGGCCAAAGTTGCCGACTCACGTTTTCTGGTCGGTTCCGACATCCGGCTGACCCCCAATCCCACCAGCAGCGCGCCTCATCCCGCCGCGTTGGCCGCGACGTTTCGCGTCCACGGCACCCGCGGCGCGACGGGGGTCGTGTACTCAGCTCAGAACGCTGTCCTGACGAGCACGTTCAACGAGGACGTCGCCACCCTTGCCGCAATCGATCCTCAGAGCTACGGCAGGGTCGCCGCCGTTCAGGACTCGATCTTTGCCAACGCGTCAACACGTCGGATGCTGACGATTCTGCAGCACAAGCCCGACGGGCTCCTGGTGAACGCCGTGCTGGCGAAGGGGCTGAAGATCAAGGTCGGTGATTCCGTGCACGTCTTGCTGGGGCGCGGCACGAATCAGCAGAAGCGCACCTCCATGAAGGCGGTCGGATTCTTCACGCAGTTCCCGGGCGCACCGAAGGCAACCGACATGGTCGCGAACTTCAACTTCTACACGCGCACGACCGGGCTCGCCCAGGCTGACTATTACCTCGTCTCAGCTTCTGACCGCAGCCGCTCAGGGCTGATCCGCGCCGCCCGATCGCTCTCTGCCCTGCCGCACTTCACGCGCCGCTTCAACGTGCAGACATCAGCAACTGCTCTGGACAAAGACCAGTCGAGCCTGACCGCGCTCAACGTGCGCGGGCTTCTGCACCTCGATTCGTTCTACACGTTCCTGATGGCGGCGACGGCAACCGCGATGTTCGTCTTCGGATTGCTGCTGCAACGGCGTCGTGAATATGTGACCCTGCGCGCCCAGGGACTCCAGGGTTGGGAGGTCCGGCGGCTTGTCCTGGCGGAAGCGGGCATCTCGGCCACACTTGGAACAGCCATAGGCATGCCGATCGGAGCCGGTATGGCAGCCCAGTTCGTCCATGTGCTGCGACCGATCTTCACGCTCCCTCCGGCACTCACCGTCCCACCAACACAGCTGGCGGTCCTCGGAGCGCTCGTGCTCGGCGCGGCTGTCCTCTCGTCAACGGCAGCGGCACTGTTGATCAGCCGGCTGAAGCCCACTGAGCTCTTGCGAGAAGCGTGATCGACCGTCGCCACGGTCATTGTCTGTTCATCTTCGGCTCGTACCGTCCTTCGCAGATGAGTAAGCGGCGGCTACTAGTGCTGGGGGCGACGTTGGTCGCGACCATGACGGGACTTGACGCGGGTCTCGCGGCTCGGGCTGTCGCTCCGCCGAAGCCGAGCAGCTTCACCGCTCGGGTCGACAACCCCTGGTTTCCGCTGAGACCGGGCTCGTCCTATGTCTACCGCGGCGTGAAAGAAGGTCACGCTGCCCGCGACGTGCTGACGGTCACCCGCTCGACGGAGACGGTTGACGGCGTGACGTGCGTCGTGGTCGACCACCGCCTCTATCTCGATGGCCGGCTCAGCGACACGTCGACTGCGTGGTACGCCCAGGATTCACACGGAAACGTGTGGTACTTCGGCGAGACGGGATCCTTCAAGGCGGGCGTCGACGGCGCGAAGCCGGGGATTTCCATGCCGGCACATCCACGGGTCGGAGCGATGGGTCAGTTGGGGTTCTACAAGGGACGGGCGGAGGATCACTTCCAGGTGCTGAGCGTGCACGCGACGGTCAATGTCCCGTACACGTCGTCGCGTCAGGCGTTGCTGATCAAGGAGTGGTCGCCGCTCGAGCCCGGCTTGGTCGATCACAAGCTCTATCTGCGTGGGATCGGCACCGTGCTCGAGCAGAACGTCAGTGGCAGCAACGAGCGCCTCGAACTGGTGTCGTTTCGCAGAGGCTCCTGACCATGGTGGCGGTGAGCGACGCGCCATGCGGCTGTCTGGTTGCGAGCTGCAGCGGAGATGTCGAACGCCTGCGAGAGGCTGAGCGAGAGCGGGCCGAAATGCAGGCCTTTTCCTCGTTCATCCTCCTGTCATCGACGGCAGTGATAGTCGTGCCATGAACGTAAATAGCTCTCGCACCTCCGGCTTCTACGCGTTAGCCGCTGCGCTCGCTGTCGGCGCGCTAGTCCTCGCACTGGTTCTCGAGACGCCTGTTCCCAGTCGGGCAGCGAACTCTGCGTCGGCGAGCCGCAAGATCATCTCCCCTCAGCCGACCGCTAGAGAATTCAGCAGGGCGCGATTCACGCATCCGCTGGTCGTCGACAACAGATGGTTTCCACTGGTCCCGGGACGGGAGTTCGTGCTGAATGGTCAAGTGCGCGTAGGCAAGCGGATGCTCGCGCACCGCATCACCTCGATCGTCACGGACCTGAAGAAGGTGGTCGACGGGATTCCTTGCGTCGTGGTCTGGGAGCGGGATTTCAGCCTGGGCAAGCTCCAGGAGTCTGAGCTCTTCTTTGTTGCGGAAGACGACAACAAGAATCTCTGGCTGTTCGGCGAGTACCCCGCGGTCTACAACGGGGGTCGCTTCCAGGGCGCACCCGAAACCTTCATCGCCCCGACATTCGGAACCCAGCCGGGGATCTTCATGTACCAGTCCCCGCCCGTCGGCAAGCGTTACAGCCAGGCGTACGCGCCTCATGTCAAGTTCTACGACCGGGCGCGAGTGCTCAAGACAGGCCTCAAAATTTGCATCCCTTCAGGGTGCTACCGAAACGTGGTCAAAATCGACGAGTACGCCCCGTACAACCCGAGCGACCACCACCAGCTCAAGTGGTATGGCCCCGGAATCGGCACCATCCTGGCCAAGCCGGCCGGTGAACCGCACCCCGAGACGGTCTCCCTGGCAAAGGTCACGCACCTCGGCGCCGACGCTATGTCCGCCGCGCGCGCGGGCGTCCTGAAAACCGAGCGCCTAGCCTACAAAACAAGCGACGCATATCGGCAGACCCCACCTATGGTGCGGCGCTAGGTGGACTAACCACACACCTTCGAGACGGCTGATCGCGTCCGGGCCTCGGGCGAGCCTCCATACGCGCGCTTGCCTCGGCAGATACGCGACGCTGCCGACGAGAACGACGGCTTCCAGCGCCAGTGTGGCGAGCGGTTCCTCGGCTCACCGAGCGCGCGTGTGAACGGTCGAGCCAGGAGCAGGCTCCTGCGACACCTTCGCATCTACCGAACTGCGTCCGGGTTCAGCGGCCAACTATGTGAAGCCTGGGTGCGGGCCGCCCTCGACGCGGGCGTGAACGATAAACGGCAAAGTCGTTCACTTCGCGGGAAGCGCACGCGCGTAAGTCGTTCCACGTCGACCCACGTCGCGAACGGGCGCTAGGCGCCACACGCGCCAGCACGGGTGACCTGAGGCTTTGACCCAGATGTTCTTGCATCGATAGATGTCAAGGGCAACCGGACGCAGTGCGCCACTTGCCTTGTCGCTGATCTCGACCGGCTGACTGCTCAGGCTCGCCGTTCGGGGTTGGTCGAGGCGAGGAGGTGGGAGGTTGGAGTGGGCGCAGGTGCGGGCGTCGGCGGCGGACGGGGTCTCGGCGCGGGAGATCGCGGAGCGGCTGGGAATCAACCTGCGGATGGCCCGGCTGGCGCGGAGCGAGGAGCCACCGCGTTATCGGCGGGCGCCGGAGAAATCGAAGCCCGATCCGTTCGAGCAGGTGCTGCGTCGTCTGCTTGAGGAGTGGCCGCAGATCAAGAGACGGTCGACACGAGAACCTCCCGGTCGCGAGGGCTCCGCTATGCGGCACGCCGAGCTGGCCGTCAGCGGCGCAATCGTGCTTCCGAGTTATAGGTATGACCGATAGGCGCGAGGCCGCACCGTCGGCGCCGCATCGTCGAGTTCCGGCAGCGTGGTCGCGCGCAGCGGGCCGTGGCAGTGGTAGGGCTCGCCGCGGGCAGCGCCGATCATGGCACCGTAGTGGACAGCCCGCGCCTCCAGCACCTCCAAGAACCCCGGGCCGCCTATCTCGGTCGACTGTTCCCCCTGAGCGAACTGGCTGACGTAGGCGCGCACCGCCTGCATCCGCCGCCCCCACACCGCGGTCACGTCGAGGACGAACGTCGGCTCGAAAGAATGGTGGAGAAGATAGTGGTACAGCCGGTGCGGGCGATGTGGGTCGCCGCCACCGACCCGCACGACGCCCGCGGCGAACGCCGCCTCGCGGGCGAGTCGTCCGGCCGCGGCGTGGTCGGGGTGGCGGTCCTCGGTGTGAGGCGCCAGGACGATCCGGGGGCGCAACTCGCGCAGGACGTCGACGAGGGCATCGCGATGCGCCGGATCCGTACCGATCAGGGTGTCCGGAAGCTCGAGTCCCACCCGCCGCGACAGCCCGAGCAGGTCCGTCGCCTGCGCCCGCTCGGCGTCGCGCCGCTGCGGACTTCCGCTGGTCGCGCGTTCGCCGCGGGTCAGATCGACGATAGCGACGCGCAGGTTGGAAGCGGCGGCGAGGATCAGCGCGCCGCCGCATCCGACCTCGGCATCGTCGGGGTGCGCCGCGACGGCCAGCAGGTCCACGCTGGCCGACATCAGCGAGCGACGCGATCCCGGGCTGAGCCGGCAGAGAGCAGGTGGCGCATCAGCAGCGTCGCCTCGCTGTCGTCGTCCGCCGCATCCGCGGTCAGCTCGCGGGGCACGAGGATCGGTATCGGGGTCTGGCCGAGCACGCGGCTGAGCACTTCGTTGAAAACGAGGCCGTAGAGCGCCGTGCTCCGGCCGGCGATCCAGCCGCTGGCCAGGTCGTTGTGATGGATCGGCATGGACACGTCGATGCTCCACCGACCGGTCGCCGCCAGCTCGCCGAGCGTCGGACGATTGCCTCCGAGATGAAACGAGTACGTCTTCCCGCAGCGACAGGAGGCGGTCGCGAACGTGTCCTCCCCGTGGCGCTCGCGCGCCAGGCGCAGCCGGGTGTCGTCGACCGGGCAGGAGTACCGGAGGGGGAGGTAGTCGGGCGGGAGCGGCCGCACCTGCGGGTCGACGTCCTGCGCGACCAGCCGCTCGACGGCCTCGTTGAACACGCGCACGACGTCGTCGAGATTCGCCAGGTACTCCTCGACGGCAGCGACGAGGAGCCCGGCCGCGAGCATCTCCGACGCCGAAACGGAAGGAGCAGCAAATCCCAACTCCTCGCGCAGGAGCGTCGTCGCGATCGCGCGCGTCGCTTCGCCAAGGGTGGTGATGCCGCTGTCGAGCGCGGCCGCAGCAAGTTGGCGGACCTGTGCCTGCGCCGCCTCCCGATTGTCGAGCGGTGCGTTCTCGACCCATGTCGACAGATCCGCGAAGGCAGTCTCGAGCACGGTACGCTCGACAGCCACGAACCGGGGCTCGATGTCGGTCGAGTGACGGGGAGCCAGCCAGATCCCCCGCAGCCGCTTGCCGCCTCGTAGGACTACGCGTGCGCCATAGCGTTCGGAGCGTGTGCTGTCCATGTCGTGCCAGAGGATCACCGGCGTCACCTCTGCCGCGGCCGCGAGCTCCCGCGCTGCGATGAACTTCGCCGCAGTTGGCAGAGCGAAGTCGGCGCAGACCTGCTGGCCCACGTAGACCAGTCGACAATCCCGCGCGAGCCCGAGCAGGTCTACGAGATCGGCGCGGGCCGGCGGCCGCAGGCGCTCGGTGAACGCCAACGCATCCGTTGACACGCCGCGCTCCGCGAGCAAGGCGGTGCCGCGTTCGGACGCGAGCAGTTCGACCAGGGCGCGCACGCCGCCGCTATGCCCCTCCCAGCGCCAGGTCGGAGAGATCGCGCTCCTCCACCGCGACGAGGTTGCGGTAAAGCGCCTCATAACGCGGGACGACAACGTCCTCCGCGAATCGCCCAGCCTGTCGAACCCCGGCCACCCCCATCCGTTGGCGACGCCCGGCGTCGCCGAGCAGCCGCACGATCGCGGCGGCCGCCGCAGTGTGGTCGCCAGGGTCGTGAAGCTCTCCCGTCTCCCCGTCGACGATCGTCTCCGGCAGGCCCCCCACACGCGGCGCGATCACCGGGACCGCACACGCGGCCGCCTCGAGGGCGGCGAGACAGAAGCTCTCGGTGCGGCTGGTCACGAGCAGAACATCCGCGTGGGGGAGGATCCGATCCAGATCGAGCCGCAGCCCGAAGCAGTGCGTCTCTCCCGCCAGCCCGTCGCGTTCGAGCATGCCGCGAAGCTCCGGCATCCCGTCGCCGTCGCCGATGAGCCACAGCTCGGCGTCGACATGGCGGCGCACCGCCCGGTAGACCCGTGCCACGGCAATCGGCTGCTTGATGGGGCGGAAGTTCGACACGTGCGCGATCCGCAGGCGCTCGCGCGCGCCGTCCCGCGCGGGCGCGGGGCGGAAGCAGCTCGTGTCGACGAAGTTGGGGATCACCTCGGGCCGCCGGCGGAGGCCGAACGTCCGCTGGGCGAGCCCCGCGTGGCTGCTGGAGACCGTCGTGAGTGCGTCGGCCCGTGCCAGGCTGTCGGCAAGCCTGCGACGCATCGTCGGGCGGCGTCCCAGGATGCTGACGTCGGTACCGTGCAGCGTGCCGACCACCATGGGCGCGCAGGCACCGAGCCGCCGTGCCGCGAGGTCCGCGACTGCCGCGAACGGGGCAGCGTAGTGAAAGTGCAGGACGTCCAGAACCGTGCGCCGGCTCACCGTGGCAACGAGGCGGGCCAGTGCGTCGACGTCCCCCGCCGGCCACTCGGTATCCAGCCCCGCATCAAGCTGTGCTCCTGCCCGCTGACCGACGAGCGTGTGCAGCTCCAAGCCGCCGCTTGCGCGCATCTCGAGTGGCGTCCGGCGTGCGAACACGTGGACCTCGTGACCGCGAGCGGCCAGCGCGAGCGCGAGGTTCGATGCGACTCTGACGCTACCGCCGACTCCGTCGTGGCAGAGGATCCCGATCTTCAGCCTCATAGTTGCTCGTTGAGGTCGACGATCATGCCGGCGAGGCGCGCAATCAGGCGCACCGTGAGGTCGGGATTCCGTCGCAGCCACGCGTGGAGCGCGTCCGCCGGCAGGACGAGCACGTGCGAATCCGTTTCGGCGCGCAGCGTCGCCGCCCTGGGGATGCCGGCGAGCGCCCCCAGCTCGCCGAGGGACTCGCCCGCATGGACGACCCCCAGCACCCGGTCCTCGCCGCCGATCGCCTTGGTCACGGCGATCCTGCCTTGGCGCAGCATGAACAACTCGCTCCCGTGGTCGCCCTCGCGAACGAGGTCGCTCCCAGCGGGGATCCACCGCTCGGACACCGCCCGCGCGCCCTCGTAGAGGTCCTCCTCCGTCAGCGAGGCGAACAACTCGACGGCCCGAAGAAGCTCCGTGCGTTCGCGTACACGCGCCTCGGCGAGCCCGAGCAGGTTGGCAAAGAGGCGGATTGCCCCGGGCACGCCGGCCGCGATCTGGCGGTGCAGCGAGTACCCCGTGTACGCGTAGCTGCCGCGGCCGAGCTGTGTCACCAGCAGCCCGCCGCGCCGGGGCTCCTCTCCATGATCCGCCGTGGCCAAGAGAGCGTGGTACCGCGGGTCCCATTCGCCGAAGAAGTACAGGCCGCGGTCGTGAACCCAGCCGTCGAAATCCACGGTGTCCAGGCGATTCGGGAAATGCATAACCGGATGGTCCGGGTCGAGCACGGTGACCTCGGCCTGCGGCTCGGTGACGCGATCGTGTGGCTGGTTGAACGTGAACGGGTACGGCGCGAACCCTCCACGGTCATAGCCGTAGCCCTGGTACTGGACAACGAGCGTCCCGCCTTCGGCGACGTACTCGAGCATCCGTCCAGCGTTCTGCTCCAGTGCAGGGCGGGTGTTGTACGCGTTGGGCCCGATGACGATCGCGTCGAATGAGCCGAGCTCGCTGTACGCCAGGTCGTCGTCGCTGAGCGGCGAGACCTCGAGCCCGAACGGCGTCAGCGACTGCAGGACGGCTTCCTGCGTTCCCTCGACGTACCCGTACCGCAGGGTGCGCACGAAGGCAACGTCGATCAGGCACACCTCGACCGTCGCCGGCCGGACCTGGAAAGCCTCGGCCACGCAGTTCGCCTCATCCACGGCTCCTGTCGCGCCATCTGCAGAGAGCCGCGTCGCGTCCACCTCGAAGCCGCTGGCGCGGCCGTTGCATTGAAGGTCGTAGGCGAGCTCGTAGGCTCCGGCGAGAGTGCCCGCCGGGATCGTCACCTCGAACGCGACTGTGAAGCGCTCGCCATTGCCGGAGGAGCTTAGGTCAGCGTGGCTCGGGTGCACCGTCCATCTTGGTGGGGCCCGAACGGTCAGCACGCCCTCGGTGGCTCGGTCGTCGATGAACCGTACGCCTGCGACCAGGTCGACGACGACGGGCTCGTTCGGCACTGGGACGAGCTCGCGCCGCTTCCTCGGCCGCACCATCACGGGCGGGAGGACGGCGAGCGTCAGCTCGCGGAACCCCCCTGGAAAGGCGCTGCGATGAAGCGCCGGTGCGTGCAGCGTCATGTGCCTGGACTGCACGGAGACATCTGCCGTTGCCCACAGCAGCGATGGGTCGAGCGGCTGGGCGAGCGGCCCGTCCGGCGGCCAGGCGTAGCGATACGGTCCGCGGGGCTCGCGCAGCCAATAGGGGACCGTCGGCGCCGTGCCGTCCGGCGGCCGGACCACCCAAGCCGCTTCTACTGGGCTCGCCGCTTTGGGGTCGGGCGAGCACACCCAGCTCGGCGGCGCCTCGAGTCGGATAGCGGACACGTGAACAGGTTCGGGCCCTCTGCTCCACACGCGGGCGCGCGCCTCGACCGGACGACCCGGTGTCGTTCGCGGCCCGTCCAGCACGCAGTCCAGGTGCACACCGAGACACGCCGCCGCCGCCGCCTCGAACTCGTGCGCCTTCCTGCTCAGGTAGGGAAGTAATGCCGCGATCGCGTCGACCCCGGCGGCCGCTGCGAGCTCTCGTCGCAGCTCGTGAAGGATGGCCGCCCCGTCTGCAGCGGCGACCCCGGCCGCGGCCGGACGCTCGGGACGGAACGCCTCGACCGCCCGGTCGGCATGCTCCTGCGCCGCCTCGAGTGGCGATCGCAGGAGCCCGGCCACCTCGGGGGCATGCTCGATGAGGGCCGTGAGGGACCGGTCGAGCCCGGCGAACAGCCCGTCGTCCGACGGGAGGCCGTCCGTGAGGTCGCGCTCCAGCCGGTAGTAGAAGTAATGGGGCCCGGGCTCCGGGAGGTTCCCCAACCCTTGCGACCGATGGCGATTGATGGAGCGGTCTCCCTGCTCGCGGTACGACATGCCCGCGATCGGGTCGATTGCCCCGGCGTCGATCCTCAGGTAGCCCGCCCGCTCGTACTCCTCGACGAGAACGCCGAACGTGGCGTCCTCCCCCGGCTGCCAATCGCCGCCGGCGGACCGGTAGAGCTTTTGCGCCCTCCAGGGAGGGAGCCCGGCGTCGAGCAGCTCGGTGCAACGCGCCGGGTCTGCGGCGGCGTCGAACGCCTCGGCAGCCGCCAGGCCGACAGCCTGATGGTGGCCATGCCCGTCCTCGCCGCCGCTCCAACGGCAGATGACGATCGCGGGCTGAACGAGCCGGATCGCCCGCGCGATCTCGCTGACCAGGTCCTCATGGCCCCACCGGCGCAGGGCGTCCTCGCCGCTCTTGCTGAAGCCGTAGTCGTAGAAAGGCCCGTAGAGCACCTCGCCGCCGTCGACCTCCCGGGCGAGGATGCTCTCCCACGTGCGCAGAATCCCGAGCGCCTCCGCTCGCTCCTGGCTGCGGCGGTTCTGTCCTCCCTCGCCGCGCGTGGCCGACCAGTACACCGCCCGGACCGCGAGCCCGTGGGCGAGGTACGCGAGCATCCCGGTGTCCTCGTCGTCGGGGTGAGCTCCCAGGTGGAGCACCGCGCCCGCCTTTCCGAGCTGCCTGAGCCGGTAGATCAGCCGGTCGCTCCTCGGCGGCGTCGAGCTGCCACCCGCCGGTGCGACGCAGCGGTCCATTGGAGACCGCGAAGACTCGTCGCCGGCCGGCTCCGCCTTAACCGACATCGAACGCCAGGCTCGGCAGCTCGCCCACGACGGCGTTGCAGGTGTCGGCCCGTGACATGCTCGCCTCGGCTCGAATGCGAGCCAAACGATTGGTCATGGCGTCCCGAATTTGCATGTCGATCGTGCTTGAACATACGCGGGGAGCTGCCGTGCGGCAAGGGCAAGGCCACATCCGTGGCGGACTTGGCCCGGTTGGCCCGCGCCCCGAGTTGGATAGGCTCGCGCGTCCTCATCCGCGGGTGGTGGGAGGAGGCCGAAATCATCTCGCAGACGTCGGCTCAGCAAGACAGGGAGCTGGTGCAATCGGTCTACGACGCGTACGCGAACCGGGACGTCGACAGGTTGCTCGGAACGCTTCACGACGACTTCGAGATGCCCGCGATGAAAGAGCTTCCCTGGGGCGGCCACTTCAAGGGCCGCGACGGGATGATGGAGTTCGTCAAGAAGATCTCGAGCCACGTTGCTTCGGTGTGGTCACGGAGGAGGTATTCGATGCAGGTGACTTCGTGATCGTGATCGGTCGCTCGAGTGGCACCGTCAACGCGACCGGCGAGCCGTACGACGTTCGTCTCGTGGATGCCTCTGAGCTGCGCGACAGGAAGCTGGTGGGCCTCGACATCTACCTCGACACACCGGCCATCCAGGAGAAGCTGCGCAAGTAAGGCGTACCTCCGGTGCCTGCCGAAGGGGTTGGTTGACGGCTGATGCCGATCGTTGAGGGCGGACAGTCGTAGCTGGCCTCGGAACATTCCAGCGAATTACGCCGCCGCAGCAGCCGGGCAAGAGTTGAGATTGGTGCGCACGATTGCCGTCGAATCGCTCCACGAATCGCCGTCGTGATTTGGTGGCAGGCTCCGAGACGCCGGTGTTCGGGCGACGCCAAGAGGAGGGGGTACATCGGTGTTACCGGCCCGGCTCCGCGCTCGCTTGTAGGCCGCCGACCGCGAGGCCCGCGAGGTCGCGACGGTATGCGGCGACAATGTCGGGGACCCCGCGCAGCGCCGCGAGCAGCAAGTCGGCGTGCTCGACCACCGCCCGCTCGTGGCGCTCGAAGACCTGCACGCCCTCGCGGACCGTGGCCTTCATCCCCGCAAGGAACGCGCGGTCGCTCCTTGTCACCTCGGCGATGACCGCCCGCGCGCCCGACCAGGTCTCGTCGCCCCGGCTGCTCTGCGCGAGCCTCCAGAGGCTGTGGAGCTCCATCCTCGCACGCTCCAATGCGCCCGGATGGGACTCGCCCGCGCGCGCGAGCTCGCGCTCCATCCAATCATCGTTCGCTCCTGGGTTCTGGAGAGCCGCCGAGCGGCGCCACAGCTCGCATACCGGCGGGTCCGTGAGGCCCCGGTAGTAGAGCTCGGTGAAGCGATCGTGTGTCTTGCTGAACAGCATCAGCTTGAACGGGGTCAGAGCGTCCGGAGGGTCGACGCCGGTGGTCTGGAGCTCAAGGTAGAAGAGGTCTTTCTCGAACGCGTTCTGCATCTCGATGATGAGGAAGAGGTACCGGACCCAGGAGCGGAACAGATCGTGAAGCGCTCTGTCATCGGTGCCGTCGAACCCCACTCGGCGGACCTCTCCGATCTTGTACATCGCGAGCATCGCGTTGATCTCGGGATCCCTGTAGTGCAGGACGGCGGCGTATTCCTGCGATGCGTCCATTCCCGCGCTGGCGTCGACGATGTGGGCGCCGCCCGGGTGCAGGTGACGGAACTCGCTCATGTCGTACACGTTCCCGTCGACTGCGAACCAGTAGCCATGCTCGGCGTCGTTGCGCAGCGCCACCTCGCTGATGTCGAAGGTCGCCTCCCCGAGCACGCCGCGGCCTCGCCAGGGAGCGTGTGTCGGCAACACCTGGAACATCAACCGCCGCTCGGCGGCGAGCGTGCGGATCAGCCCGGCGGAACCGAGATCTCGCAGGGCGCCGGTGACGGCCTGAACGAATGCGTCCCTGCCGGAGATGTAGACCTGTGCCCCCCGCCCTCCCTCGGAGATCGGCGCGATCAGGTCTCGGAGCAGCGCACTCGCGTCGCTCGCAATGAGCCGCTCGACGTGGTCTCCCTCGTCGGAGAACGCGAGCCGGACCTCCAACCACCCCTCGGCGCCGAGCCGTGCCAGCTCGTCCGGGGAGGGCGCCGCGTCGCGACTCGGAGCGTCCAGGAAGAGCCAGGCCGGCCCCGGCTCGGACGCGTCCATGCGCGCGTTGAGGATGGAGAGCAACGGTGCGACCCCGGTGCCCTCCGCGAACATGAGCATCGGCACGCGATCGTCGTCGGGTGCGTGAAGCCGCGGCGGCCGCACGATGTTGAGCGGAACGGAGGCGCTGAGGGGAGCCGTCTCGATCAGGTAGGCCGACCCGTTCCCGCGCCGAAGCCCCGGCTCCGGCCCGAATTCCGTCCGGTACTCGACCCTGTCGACCGTCAGCTCGATCTCGCCTGCGGCCTCGCTCGATGTGATCGAGTAGAGACGGAACCGCTCGGGTTGCACGGTCTCGGCCAGCGACGCCTCGCCCGGTTTCCACAGGAGGGTCACGTCGAACCCGTCCGCCGCCATGAGCTCGAGCGCCTCCCACAGCTCCAGCTCGTCCTCACGCCTCGACTCGAGGATTTCGTGCAGGGTGGGCGAGGCGGAGAGTGCAAGCAGGGCCTTGGCCACGGCGCGTGGAACCGGCCGCAGCTCCGCGTAGGAGAGCAGCTCCTCGAGTGGGAGCTCGTCCCGATCGCCGTCTTCGGAGCGTTCGTGGAGGGCGAGGCGCCAAGAGGCCGTCAGCGCGATCGGCTCGTCGCCCGTCGCCCTGAGTGCGCGCAACGTCCGCTCCACCTGCTCGCCGGAGTTGGTCGGCAGGATCAGGCAGCGATCGCCCGGCCGGTAGACGACGCCCTCGTCGCCGACGTCGAGGAGAACGCGCGTCACGCTCCCATCGGCAGATGCCGGAGCCCTCTCGGTCAGCACGCCCTTGAACGAATGCTTCAGGCCGTCCAGCTCGCGCTCGGCCCGGGACTCGGCGAGCCCCTCATGGACGGTCCGCCACGGGCGGTTTTGGAACCCGCCGCCGAAACCCCCGATCGTCACGGGTCGCCCGGCCTTGAACGACATCTCGATGAACCCGTAGACCTTCAGCCGGTGGGCCTCGAGCCAACCGCGCGGGCCTGAGTAGACGTCCGTCAGGGTCTGCACCAACCCGCGCAGCCGGCGCGAGTCGCCCGCCCGGATCGCCTGTGCTCCGGGGCCCTGAGCGATCGCGGTCACGAAGCGTGCGAGAGCCTTCGGCCCCCATTCGCGCAGCCTGATCGCGTCCACCCCGATCTCCGAAGCGAACGCCCTGCGCCCGAGGAATGAATCGAGCACGTGGAACATTGGTGCGGCGGTGCCGCTCGGACCTGGAACGTCCTCCTCGAAGGGGACCGCCAGATCCGCGACGATCGCGCCGAAGAGGAGGGGGTCTACGTAGCTCGGACCGTGCGGGTTGGGATCGAGCTTGATCAGCACTTCGTCTCGCAGCGCCCCCATGATCCCGATCATGAGCAGCAGCTCGGCTTCGATCGCCTCGTCGTCACCACGCGCGATCGCCTCCTGTGCTCGCACGACGGAGCCCACGAGCGGCCTCGCGCGGTCATGGACCTCGACCTGCATGAGGTAGAAGCGCCGCTCCGTGGGAATCCCGACCGCGGGCACGAGGAGCTCGAGGTCATCGATCGTCATCGGAGTAGAGGGGGCCGGCTTGCGCCAGTTGCCGAGCAGCAGGTCCTCGTAGCGCATGAACGGCCGGGTTCCGCCGAGGCGCCTGCCCACGTCGTCCCAGGCCTGCGCCAGCGCGCCGGGCAGCTCACCGTAGGGGTCGCGCTCGGAATAGACGTAGGAATGGGCGACGATCGAGAGGACGGTGGAAGCGCGCCGGACGTAGCGAGCGGGGAGCACCTCCTCGGTCCCCCGCAGCGCGGGGAGCTCTCGAACGGCGGCACGGACGCCGATGTCGCGCCAGAGCGACGGAAGCGCGGCCGCGATCTCGTCCCACGCCGCGTGTGACTCGGGCAGGGAGAGCTCAGGGGGATCCCGTGGCAGGAATCCGTGCTCCTCCGAGAGAAACCCTTCGAGCTCGTCCCCGGTGCGACGGAAGTAGTCCTCCGCTTCGTTCAATGCCTGCCGGCTCGGGACCATTGGAGGTCGCAAGCCTAACCGCGACACGGGCATCGGCCGGGGGCGACCACGCCTTGTTCTGACCGCGCGGGGTCGAGTAGGCTGTCGGCGTTCAGCAGTTCCCACAAGGAGATCGAGATCGATGCCGCAGAGCTCGGAGCAGAACCTGCAGACGGTGCGAGCGCTCTATGACGCGTACTCGTCGCGGGACGTCGAAGCGCTCCTGGGTACTGTGCACGACGACGAGTTCGAGATCTACCAGTCGGAGAGCTTCCCGTGGGGTGGTACCTACAAGGGCAAGGACGGGCTGATGGAGTTCGTCAAGAACAGCACGTCCTACTACGACCCTCGCGTGGTCGTCGAGGAGCTGGTCGAGGCGGGCGACGACGTGATCGTGATCGGTCGCTCTCAAGGCACGATCAAGGCCACCGGGGAGACCTTCGACGTCCGCCTCGTGGACGTCTGCCGGCTGCGCGATGGAAAGCTCGTGAGCGTGGACATCTTCCTCGACACGCCGGCCATACTCCAGAAGCTGGGGAAGTAGCTCAGCACGAACACTGCAGTGTCGCGCTAGGTCACAGCCGCCAGTGTTTCGTTTCCCTCGCTGGGTTTCGCCGCTGCTTCGGAGCGAGCCGTAGGCGAGCGGAGAAAGCAGCGGCGGGCGCGGTCTTCATCGGCCGCCGATCTTGATGCTCGCGGTCGCGACGATCTCGCCCTCGCGGGATGGTGCCGCTGCGCCACGGCTCGCGGGCGGGGATGAAGCGCGGCGTCACGCCCTGCTGGAGGCAGAGCCGCATGACGAGGCCGAGCCCTGTGGGAGCGGCGAAGGGGCCGCCGTTGTCGAGCTGCAGCCGCGCGGGCGGCCCGAGCCGCTCCCAGAGCCAGACGAGCGCCGCGGCGACACGCTCGTCGGGGATGATCCCGGCGCGGCGCGGTCGATCGCGTTCAAGGCGTACACCGCCCTGGAGGTGGCGCGGACCGACGAGGTCGGCTTCCTGCAGCTCGCCCGGCCGCTCCGCCGCCGGCAACGGGTAGGGGACGCCCTTCGCCGCTCGCCGGCCGCTGCCGCTCCGGCCGCCGGTCGCGCCCGCGCGGGCGAGGATCCGCTCGAGCGTCCGCCGCGGCGGCGGCTCGACCCCGAGCTTCCTGAGCTCCCGGGCGATCCCGTCGGCGCCAACCTGCGCCCACGGGTTCGCGACCAGGCGCGCGCGGACGGCGAGCACGAGCGTCTCGGTTTCGGGCGCGGTCCGCGTCGGCCCGCTCGGGGCCGCGCTTGCGCCCCTTCGCCCACTCGTCCTCGCCCGTCTCCTGCCGTCGCACCCACTTCGCCACCCACTGGCGGGCCGAGCGCGCGGGCGATCTCGGCCGGCGACTCACCCGCCAGCCGCCGCCTGACCGCCTCGCGGCGCAGCTCCGCTTCCGTCCTCGCCATCGATCCGCCCTCCCCGCTCGAAAGCGGAGAGCGTCCGAGCCGACCCGGACGGCGAACGGGAACCGAAACCGTGGCGGCTCAGAACGAGCCGAGGTAAACGAAACTGTGGCGGCTGGAGGTAAACGAAACTGTGGCGGCCGTCAGCTAGCCTGCCGACGTTTCAGCAACTCGCGCGATCGGAGGTCGGGATCGATGCCGGAGACGTCGGAGCAGAATCTGGAGACGGTGCGAGCCCTCTATGACGCCTATTCCTCGCGGGACGTCGAAGCGCTCCTTGGGACCTTGCACGACGACGAGTTCGAGATCTACCAGTCCGAGAGCCTCCCGTGGGGTGGCACCTACAAGGGCCGGGACGGGATGATGGAGTTCGTCAAGAACATCACGACCCACATCGACTCCGTCGTGGTCGTCGAGGAGCTGTTCGAGGCCGGCGATCACGTGATCATGATCGGTCGCTCCCGCGGCACGATCAAGGCCACCGGGGAGCCCTTCGAAGTCCGCCTCGTGGACGTCTGCCGGCTGCGCGATGGAAAGCTCGTGAGCGTGGACATCTTCCTCGACACGCCGGCCATACTCGAGGCCCTGGGCAAGTAGCCCACCACGAACACTGCGGTGTCGCGCTAGGCGCCGCTTGCGGTGCCTAGATTCAGGAACGCGGGCTTGCGCCGCGTTCCGTGTGAGCCGACCGGTCGAGCGGAATGGATAGGACCCGCGCTCCTAGGCGCGGAGGCTCGCGACGTACTCGTAGTGGCTGGGGAGCTCGACGGCCAGCCGCTTCGCTTCGCGTGCAACTTCGGCAAGCTCCCGTTTCGCACGCGACGGATCGATGCGGCTCAGTACAGGCCGTGCCCGGCACTCGAAGCCGCCGAGCCCCAGCAACATCGCCGTGTAGGAGTACGCCTCGAACCCGTGGTAGTACGGCCAAATGCTTTCGCTGTCGGGTAGCCGGACGTGCCACCCCTCGAGTCGCTCGCGCAGCTGCTCCGGCAGCTCGCGCTCCTTGGTCGCCTTCCAGTAGGCGTTGTCGGCCCGCGCGGCCGCGTAGTAGTGCAGGACGAGGAACTCGTGGACGCCGTCGATGCAGCGTGCCGTGAGGGTGTTGTAGCTCTTCACGAGCGCCGGTTCCCAGCGCTCGCTCGGGAAATGCTTGACCAGCTGCTCGATACCTTGCTGAATGAAGAATATGCCGGTCGACTCGAGGGGCTCTACGAAGCCGCTCGCCAATCCGATCGCAACGCAATTGTTGACCCAGGAGTTGCGGTTGCGCCCCACCCGCATCTTGAGGTGGTTGGCGTCGAGGCCCTCGGCGGCTGGCCCGACGACCTCCCGCAACGCTCGCTCCGCCTCCTCAGGGGTGCAGTAGTCCGACGCGTACACGTAGCCGGTGCCTACGCGATCGAACAGCGGGATCGTCCAGATCCAGCCCGCGTCCATTGCCGTGGCCATGGTGTACGGGCTGATGCCGTCGCGCTCGGCGTCCACCGGGACCCGCAGCGCCACCGCGCTGTCGTTGGGCAGCGTCTTCTCGAATGAAACGAACGGCTCGCCGAGCGCCTTGTTGATGAGCAGGCCGCGGAAGCCGGTGCAGTCGACGAACAGATCGCCGGCCACCGCGCCGTGTTCCTTGGTCACGATCTCGCTGATCCAACCGCGTTCATCCAGCCGGACGTCGACGACGTCGTCGACGATGTGCTGGACCCCGCCCTCAACGCCGAGCTGCGCCAGATGGTGGGCAAACAGGGTTGCATCGAAGTGGTAGGCGTAAGGGATCTGCGCGTGCTGTTCGCTAAGGGTCGTCCGGTTGGGTTCGTCGCCTTGCTCCGGGACGTTGCCCTCGAACAAGTTGCCGTCGAGGAACCGTGGCGAGCGCTTGTGATCCCCGAGCGTCGCGATCAAGAACGTCTCCTGGTCGAACCGGTCGGTCGAGCCGAGCGCGAGCCACCAATCGGCCAGCGTGAAGCCATCAACCACACGCGTGCGCTCGAATGGGTGGTAGAAGTGGTGTCCCGGAGCGCGCCAGTTCTCGAAGCGGATCGCCAGCTTGTAGGTGGCGTTGCAGGCCGGCATCCAGTCGCTCTCGCGCAGGCCGAGGTACTCGAGGAAGTGCCGGAGCGTGCTGAAGGTGGCCTCACCCACCCCAATCCTGCCCTCGTGTGCGGACTCGACCAGGGTGATCGAGACTGTGTCGTCGAACGCAGCGCGAAGGTAGGCGGCGGTCATCCACCCAGCGGTTCCCCCGCCCACAATGATCACTCTGTCGACCATGCGCTCCGTCCTCTGTGGATCCCGGCAGACCGTAACTGATCCGCGCCGGCGGTACTAGCCCAAGCTTCTGCACAAACCAAGTCGACCGACTGGCTGTCAGTGACGCAGGTTGCTCGCGGACGCGGACGCGGGCGGTGGCGGCGGATGCGGGGGTCGCACTCTCGGACATCCGGTTCCAAAGGACCACGCAGACGGGCATCGGGCGGGAGGACGTCCTGCGCGTGATCGAAGCGGCGATGCAGGTCTTCGACGAGGTTGGGGACGGGCGGGGCTTGCGCGCGCACTCATGCTTCGCGGGAAGCTGCGGTTCTGGGGCAGCGCGGCTGCAGCGGCGCTCCCAGATCTCGAGCGAGCCTCCCGGTATGCGCGCGACGCGGGTACCCGGGCGGAGGAGGCGGAGACCATCCAGTACATGTGTGGGGCGATGCGCGTCGGCCCGACGCCTGTCCAAGAAGCGCTGCGGCGGCTGGAGGAGTTCGGATCGAGCGCCGCGATCAACGGAAAACTCGAGATGGCATTCCTCTTGGCCCGCGCGCAACTCATTGCGACACAGGGTCAATTCGACGCGGCACGCGGCCTGGCTTCACGGGCCAGAGCGTTGGCGGAGGACCATGGCCTCGACATCTCTAACGCACGCCTCGTTGCCGGTCATGTCGAGCTGCTCGCAGGCGACGCCGCCGTGGCCGAGCGCGAACTGCGCACGGTCTAGGCGCTGCAGTTGACCGAGCGATGGCGCGCCGACCGCCTCACGGTGCCCGAAGATGCCGACGCGCAGACCCAATGGCGGCGAGTTCGGGCGAAGGTCTTGGCGCGGAGGGGCGAGCTCGAGGAGGCCGAGCGCCTCGGCCGCGAAGCCGTGGCGATTGCGTCCGCAACCGCGGACAATCTTGACCTGCGAGCGCAGGCGTTTGCCGATCTCGGCGAGGTTCTGCGCCTCGCGGACCGCCCGCAGGAGTCACAAGCGGCGCTCGACGAGGCCATCCGGCTGTATGAAGACAAGGGCTACGTGGTTGGGGCCCGTCACATCCGCCGCCTCCTCACAGAACGACCCATCGAGGCCTGAGCCTTGACATTTGCAGACGCGTTCCAGGGACGGGAGCGACGGGACTGGAACCCGCGGCGGGTGTGTAGCGATTTTCGCCGCCCCTCGTGGCGGTGCTGCCCGTATGCTGCCCGAGGTAGTGCTGTCGCGTCCGTTCAGACAACATGAAATGGAAATTTGTGGCACTTTCGAGAGCGGGAGCGACGGGACTCGAACCCGCGACCTCCGGCGTGACAGGCCGCGAAAGGGCTCTAACGATCCTCCAAGGGAAGGCCCGGAAGAGCCTGATTAGCAGGAAAGTTCGTGCGGGGTTTCTACGGAGGCTTCCATGGCCGTCCATGCGGTTTCCGGCTGGTCCCGCCCCATCCAGACCCCATCGCTTCGTTGCACGATCTGTCAACCTACGTCGCATGCGTTGCGGGCGTTACAGCCGCTCTGGCGTTGAGGATCCCATTCGCCGGCGCGGGCGGGCGCCCCGTGACGCCTAGGCCTTCGGCAGCTTGTCAGCGACCGCCTCGAGGTTCTTCACCCACTTGCGGAAGGCGGTCTCGACGTTCTTGATGTCGTCGTCTTCGAGCGGGTTCATGTGAGCGATCGGCCTGCGTGAGACGTTCATATCGTTCTCGATCATCGACTGCACCCAGTGCTTGCCGGTCGGGAACAGCGGCTCGAAGTCCTTCTACTTGTGGTTGATGATCTTCCAAAGTTGGGTCAGAAGCAGGTAGTCGATGTCGTGGCGACCGCGCTTACCGTGGTAGGTGTCCTCCGGGCGGCTTGAGCTGGAGCGGCCGCGGCTGCGCAACGCCTCGGCGCTCGGCTTTGCGAGCGAGATCGTCGGCAAGGGCGTGGCGCGCACGCACGCGCTGGAGGCGCTCGTCGTCTGCTCCTTTCTACGCGGGCTCTCGGTGCGCGACGTCGACCGCGGCGCTGGAGGAGGCGTTCGACGGTCCGCTCGTCTCGAAGTCGACGGTGGCGCGGATCTGTACCTCCACGCGCGAGCGCTACCGCGCCTGGTGCGGCCGGCGCCTGGACGAGCACGACCTCGTCTACTGCTTCCTGGACGCGCTCTACCTGAAGCTCCGCCCCGACGAGACGCCGGCGGAGGGCGTGCTCGTCGCCTGGGGGGTCACGCTCGAAGGTCGCAAGGTGCTGCTCGGGGTTGCAGCTCGGAAGCCGCGAGAGCTTGCGAGGACTGGCTCGACTTCGGCCGCGACCTCGTCGCTCGCGCTCTCAAGCCGCCGGCGCTTCTGGTCGCCGACGGCGCGCCCGGGCTCTGGAAAGCGGCGCGTGAGCTCTGGCCGCGGGCGCTCGAGAGAGCGCTGCACCGTGCACGCGCTCAGAAACGTGACCAAGAAGCTGCCCGAGCGGCTGCACCGGGAGCTGAAGGCGCGCTACTGGAGCATCCTCGACGAGGCGAGTTCGCCAGCCGAGGCGCGGGCGGGCCTGCTCGCGCTCGTCGCCGACTACCAGCGAGCGTTCCCCTCGGCGATGGCCGTGATCGAGCGTGAGCTCGAGGCGCTCGTCTGCCACCTGCGCTTCCCCTCCGAGCATCGCAAGCGGGTGCGGAGCACGAACCTGCTCGAGCGAACGTTCGTCGAGGTCAGGCGGCGGACGAAGGTGATCGGCCGCTTCCCCGGCGAGACCTCGGCGCTCTGCCTGATCTGGGCCGTGCTCGAGCTCTCGAGCCGCGGCTGGCGCGGCGTCGTGATGACGCCTCGAGCGGTCGCCGAGATCGAGCGTCTGCGCCGGGCTCTCGCAGCCGACAGACAACCCGACGACGAGGCCCAGGAGGAGGTGGTCGCAGCCTAGTTTGCTATAATGGCAACAAGAGCGGAGCTACGTCCGAGACTTTTTACCCGGACGATGGGACGCCACCCGGCCTTCCGCGCAACCGGCCAGTTTGACGGGGGCACCGATGACTTTCGGGCGGCAGTGGCGTCCGAAGCAAGAGAGACAGGCCACAGAGGCCGCGGCCACGCCGGCGCTGCGGCCCGGAACGGGCGCGTCCCCGTAGCAAGCACGGTTCCCAGACGACCCGAGACCAAGGAGTTCTGATCATGCGGAAGCTGGTAGCGACAGTGTTCAACTACTCGCTCGACGGCCTTCTCGCCGACGAGGGCACCGAGTTTTGGAAGTTCTGCTTCGACCTGCCCGAAAACCGGGAGCCCGACGACCCGGCGCAACTCGACTTTCTCCAGAGCGCGTACGCGCACATCATGGGCCACACCGCCTACGAGAGCATCTCCGGGCCTATGACAACGGCCACCGACCACCCCTTCGCCCCTATCCTGAACGCCGCGCGCAAAGTCGTCTTCTCCAAAGCCGCTGGTGACACGGCAGAAGAGATCGACAAGCTCAGGCTGGGCGGCGACGGCCACATCGTGGTCTGGGGCGGCGTCAGCTTCTGGCGGTCGCTCATGCGGCTCGACCTGATCGACGAGCTCCAGGTGAGCTTGTTCCCCTACGTTGCGGGCGAGGGCACCCGGCTGTTCGACGGCGTCCCCACGTCCTACCGGCTCGACCTAGTCTCCAGCACCGCCTCCAGCAACGGGATCGTCGAGCTGCAGTACCGGCGGCACCGCTGACCGAGCGGCGCCGCACGCAGGGAGGGCCGTGATGGCTGGTCCCGTAGTGACAATGAGCCACGCCCTCGTCGCGAAAGGAGCTGCACCATGACCAAGGTGATCGCAATCATGTCGATGTCCCTCGACGGGTACGTCGCCGACGCGAACGACGGGGTCGGCGAGGTTTTCGACTGGTACTT
>JBBRYW010000002.1:0-81466 GCA_038237235.1 Gaiellales bacterium | reverse complement strand
GCTACAGGGGCGAGAGGACTCGAACCTCCAACCCCCGGTTTTGGAGACCGGTGCTCTGCCAATTGAGCTACGCCCCTCCGCGGTTCGCTCTGCGATTGTACTGGCGGCCTCGCGGGCATGACACAGCGGTAGATGAAGAACGAGCCGTACGACCAGCGAGCGCGACGGCGCACCGCCGACGAGTAGCGCGGGCGTGGTGAGGGCGCCCTCGCAGCGGCACGCGCTCGGCGTGTTGTTCACCGTGCTCGCGCTCGGGTTCGCGGGCGTCGCCGCGGCCGCCGCCAAGGCAAGCGTCTGGGTCGTGGCGGTTGCCGGGCTCGCCCTGGCCGCCTGGCTCGGGAGTCTGGCCCGCCAGTCGCTCAAGCGTCGCTAGGGCGCGGGATAAGATCAAGCTGCACCCATCCCAGGAGGAACATCTCGCATGCCCTCATTCGAGTCCGAAAAGCTCCGCAACGTCGCCGTCGTCGGTCACCGCGGGACGGGAAAGACCTCGCTGATCGAGGCGATGCTGTTCCAGGCCGGCGCGGTCAACCGGCTCGGCTCCGTGGAGCAGGGCTCGACCGTCTCGGACTGGGACGAGGACGAGCAGCGGCGCCAGATGTCGCTCGCCGCCTCGCTCTGCCATGTCGAATGGCAGGAGAGGAAGATCAATCTCGTCGATACACCGGGCGATCCCGGCTTCCAGGGCGATGCGATCTCGGCTCTTCGCGTCGTCGAGGGCGCTTTAGTGGTCGTCAGCGGCGTGATGGGCGTCGAGGTCGGAACGGGTCGCCTCTGGAAGCGTGGGGAGGAGCTCGGCCTGTCGCGGGTCATCTTCGTCAACATGCTCGACCGGGAGCGTGCGGACTTCTTCCGGGCGCTCGACGGCGCACAGGCGCAGCTCTCGCCGAAGTGCATCGCGGTCAGCCTCCCGATCGGCGCCGAGCATGAGCTGAGCGGCGTAATCGACCTGGTACACCTTGCTGCCTACACGAGCCCGGAGGGCGGACGTGAGGGCGCGCCTGGCGCGATTCCCGACGAGCTCGCCGGGCAGGTGCAGGAGTACCGCGAGAAGTTGCTCGACGCCGTCGTCGAGACCGACGAGGGGCTGATGGAGCGTTACCTCGACGGCCAGGAGCTCGCTGCGGACGAGGTTGCCCACGCGCTGAAGGACGCCGTTACGCGAGGCGAGATCTTTCCCGTGGCCTGCGGTGTCGCGACCAAGAACCTCGGGACGACGGCGCTGCTCGACCTGCTCGTCGAGGGCGTTCCCTCGCCTGCCCGCAAGGGCGCGACGATCGAGCTGGACGGTGCCGCGACCGGCACGGCCGCCTTCGTCTTCAAGACGATTGCCGACCCGTTCGCCGGAAGGATCAACCTCTTTCGCGTCGTCTCGGGCTCCGTGAAGGGCGACTCGCAAGTGGTGAACGCGCGAGCGCGCGCGAAGGAGCGGCTGGGGCAGCTGCTCGTCATGCAGGGAAAGGAGCACACGACGACCGAGGAGCTCCGAAGCGGCGATCTCGGCGCCGTCGCGAAGCTGAAGGAGACGATGACCGGCGACCTCCTCCTCGACGCCGAGAAGGACGTGCAGCCGCCCGAGATCGGCTTTCCTGAGCCCGTCATGAGCTTCGCGGTGACGCCGAAGGCGAAAGGCGACGAGGAGAAGATGGGGACGGCGCTTCGCCGGCTCTCCGAGGAGGATCCCACCCTGTCGCTTCGCCGCGATCAGCAGACAGGCGAGCAGCTGCTCTCCGGCATGAGCCAGATGCACGTGGAGGTGGCAGTGGATCGCCTGCACCGCCGCTTCGGCGTCGACGTCGATCTGCACCAGCCGCGCGTGCCGTACCTCGAGACGATCAGACAGGAGTCGCGCGCGCAGGGCCGTTACAAGAAGCAGACCGGCGGCCGCGGGCAGTTCGGTGATTGCAAGATCGTGCTCGAGCCGCTCGAGGGCCACACGGGATACGAGTTCCTCGATCAGATCGTCGGCGGCGTGATCCCGCACAACTTCCGGCCCGCGGTCGACAAGGGGATCCAGGAGGCGATGGTTCACGGCGAGCTTGCGGGCGCGCCGGTGCAGGGCGTCCGGGTCAGGCTCGTCGACGGCTCGTACCACACGGTCGACTCATCGGAGATGGCGTTCAAGATCGCTGGCTCGATGGCATTCAAGTCGGCCTACGAGAAGGCCAACCCCGTTCTCCTCGAGCCGATCATGGACGTCGAGGTCACGGTCCCCGACGAGGCGGTGGGCGCGGTCAACGGCGACCTCAACTCGCGGCGCGGACGCCTGCAGGGCATGGAGCCCGCAGGCGGCATGACCTCCATTCGCGCGGAGGTGCCGATGGCGGAGATCCTCACGTACTCGCAGTCGCTCACCTCGTTGACGGGCGGACGCGGCGACTATCACATGCACTTCCTCCGCTACGAGGAGGTACCGGCGCACATCGCTCAGAAGGTGATCAGCGAGACGAAGAAGGAGCGCGAGGAGGTCAAGGTCTAGCGACCAGTGGTGCCGCAGGCGGGCGTTCTTCCCCGCAAATCGGTATATTCGGCCGCCGTGCGCATCATGGGACAGGCTGTGGCGGGTATTTGCGCGATCTGCGGGCGCTCTTTCCTCACCGGTGAGAGGCCGACACGCTTTGCCCCCGACGGCGAGGAGTTCGTCGATGTGTGCGCGCTCTGTCAGGAGTCGGCGACGGAGCATGGCTGGCTGAAGGAGGGCAGCCCGACGACGCCGGTCGTTCCGGTCTCGCGGCAGCGGCGCCGGCTCAACCTGGCCGCGATCTTCGGTGACCAGCGGCGGCCGTCGACGCAATCGCCCGTCGCCTCGGACCCGATTCTGCGCCGGCTGTCGCCCGACGAGCTCGCCGTCGTCGAGGCCGCCGACCTCTTCAACGCGAGCGCCTTTCGGCGCACCATCGGCGGCATCGCGAAGAGCCTCGGCTCCCCGCGCTCCAGCATCGTGCCGCTCTCCGGCGTCAACGCGGAGATGGTCGTCACGATCGCATGGGACCTTTCGTGGTACCAGTACCGCGTGAGTCTCGACTCGGGCCAGCCGGTCCGGCTCGCCGAGCGCGGTCATGAGCTCGACGAGCTCTCCCCGACGTACGCGGGCTGGAATGCGCGTGTTGAGGACGACGGCCGGCTCGTGCCGGACATCGCGCGCATCTAGGCCACACTAGAATCGCGGCTGTGGCGCTCCTCGGTGCGAAGTCGTTCGGGAACTACATCGGCGGCGAGTGGGTCGACGCCGCCGGCGGGGAGACGTTCGACAGCACGAGCCCGGCGACAGGCGACACGCTCGGCACATTCCCCCGCTCGGGCGCCGAGGACGTCGACCGCGCAGTAAAGGCCGCCGCGGTCGCCTACGAGGATTGGCGGCTCGTGCCGGCGCCCCGGCGCGGCGAGATTCTGTTCCGCTTCGCGCAGCTCGTGACCGAGCACAAGCAGGAGCTGACCGAGCTGATGTCGTACGAGATGGGGAAGGTTCTCGCCGAGGCAGGCGGCGACGTCCAGGAAGCGATCGACATGACCTTCTACATGGCCGGCGAAGGGCGGCGCATGTTCGGGCACACCACGCCGTCCGAGCTGCGCGACAAGTTCAACATGAGCGTGCGGATGCCGATCGGGGTCGTGGGCGTGATCACGCCCTGGAACTTCCCCATCGCGATTCCCTCCTGGAAGATCGCTCCCGCGCTCGTCTGCGGGAACACGGTCGTCTTCAAGCCTGCCACCGAGACGCCGCTCCTCGGCGAGCGCTTCGTGGAGCTGCTCGACGAGGCCGGTTTGCCGAAGGGCGTGCTGAACATCGTGCACGGAGGCGGGGGAGCAGTCGGCGACGCGCT
Source organism: Gaiellales bacterium (assembly GCA_038237235.1). Lineage (GTDB taxonomy): Bacteria > Actinomycetota > Thermoleophilia > Gaiellales > Gaiellaceae > JBBRYW01. Next base: position 77,642 of record JBBRYW010000002.1, on the reverse strand, counting down.
CGTCCGGCACCCGAATGTTCCCGTCATCACGCTTACGGGCTCGCGTGAGACTGGCGTCCGAGTGATGCGGCGGGCAGCAGACAACCTGAAGCGTGTCCACCTGGAGCTCGGCGGCAAGAACGCGATTATCGTCATGGACGACGCGGACCTCGAGCTCGCGGTCGAGGGAATCGTCTGGTCCGCATTCGGCACCTCGGGCCAGCGCTGCACGGCCGCGAGCCGCGTGATCGTGCATCGACGGGTCTACGACGAGCTGCAGGGCAAGCTGGTTGCGGCGGCGGAGCGCCTTCGCCTCGGCCCTGGCTGGGAGGAGGACACTGACATCGGGCCGCTGATCAACCGGGCCGCCCTCGACAAGGTGCACTCCTACACGGAGATCGGGAAGGATGAGGGTGCGCGCCTCCTGACAGGCGGAGAGATCGCGACAGGCGACGGTCTGGATAAGGGCTACTTCTACCGACCGACGATCTTCGCCGACGTCGAATCGGGCATGCGGGTCGCACAGGAGGAGATCTTCGGGCCGACAACCGCGCTCATCCCGGTCTCGAGCTTCGAGGAGGCGATCCGGGCCGCGAACGGTGTCAAGTACGGGCTCTCGTCGTCGATCTTCACCCGCGACGTCAACGGTGCCTTTCGCGCCATGCGGGATCTCGACACGGGCATCACGTACGTGAACGCCGGAACGATCGGCGCCGAGGTGCACCTGCCGTTCGGCGGGACGAAGGACACCGGCAACGGCCATCGGGAAGCCGGGCAGGCTGCGCTCGACGTCTTCACTGAGTGGAAGTCGATCTACGTCGACTACTCCGGCAGGCTGCAAAGAGCCCAGATCGACACGGTCGAGTAGTGATCCGCGTCTTCCGGATTCCCTACTCGACCAACGTCGAGCGGGTGGCCCTCGCGCTCGCCCACAAGCACGCCGAGGTGGAATGGGTCGAGGTCGATCCCATCGATCGGCGGGTCGTGCACGACCTGAGCGGACAGGATCTCGTTCCCGTGCTCGTCGAGGACGGGCACGTCCTCGCCGACTCGACCGCGATCCTCCGCTTCCTCGAGGAGCGCTTTCCGGAGCCGCCCCTCTTTCCCCGCCACCAGGCGCGTCGGGCCGAGCTCGATGTCTTCCTCGACTGGTTCGACCGGGTGTGGAAGTGGCCCCCGAACGAGATCGAGGCCGAGCGGACGAAGCACGACGTGGACGAGGACCGGGTCGCGGTGCTCGGTCGTGAGCTGGCCGACACGCTCGATCGCTTCGAGCGCCTGCTCGACGGGAGGGACTACCTCTTCGGCGTGCTCTCGGCCGCCGACTGTGCGGCCTTTCCGTTCCTGAAGTACGCGCTCGACCGCAACCAGTCCGACGACGAGCCGTTTCACGACATCTTACGAGAGTTCCTCGTGCTCCGGAGCGATCACTCGCGGATCGAGGCCTGGATACGCCGGGTCGACGGGCGGCCACGGGCCCGAAGATGGAGGTGCGGCTGCTGGGCAGCGGCGGGTTCGTCCCCACCGGGGAGCGCGAGACATGCTGCCTCTACGTGCGCCGGGATGACGATGTCCTGCTGATCGACGCGGGAACCGGGCTTCGACGGCTCGTCACCGACGCGACCCTCCTGGACGGCGTGCGGCGGGTCGACATCGTGCTGACGCACTTCCACCTCGACCACGTGATGGGGCTTCTCTTCCTGCCGGCGCTGCCGGTGCGACCGCACGTCTGGGCGCCAGGAGCGTTGCTCGGCGGAGCCCCTGCAGTCGATCTGCTCGAGCGGCTGCTCGGCCCGCCTTTCCTGTTGCGCCGCCCCTCAGACCTCGAACAGTACGTCGCCGAGGTGCACGAGCTCGCCGTCGCGGAAGTCCCCGTCGGCCGCTTTCGTTTGCAGGGGCGGGTGCAGAACCGCCATCCCGACCCGACGCTCGCCCTCTCGGTCGACGGCCGCCTCGCCTACTGCACGGACACGGCCTACGACGAGGGGAACGCGGCCTTCGCTGTCGGCGCGCCGCTGCTCCTCCACGAGGCGTTCGTCGCCGCCGACCGCACGGATGACGAGGGACACAGCGCCGCCGGCGAGGCGGGACGGATCGCGGCGGCCGCCGGCGTCGAGCAGCTCTGCCTGATCCATATCAACCCGCGGCAGCGCGACGACGCGGAGCTGCTCCGCTTTGCGCGCGGGCGATTCGCCGCCTCCGAGGTCGGCCGAGACGGGCTGCGGTACGAGTTGTAAGGTGCGGGTCGTCGCGCTTCCACGCCCGGCGGCTCACGCCCGCTCCGGACTCTTCTGGCTCGCCCTGTGGACGGTCTACCTCGTCTGGGGCTCGACCTACCTGGCGATTCGCATCATGGTCGAGACGATGCCCCCGCTTCTCGGCGCCGGCGCCCGTTTCTTCCTGGCGGGCGCGATCTTCTACGTGCTGCTCGCTCTCCGTCGCCGGCGGGTCCTGCTTCCGATCTCCGGTGGCGAGCTGCTGGGCGCGGCCGTCGTCGGGACGCTCCTACTGCTCGGGGGCAACGGCCTCGTGTCGGTGGCCGAGCAGGACGTTCCGTCGGGTCTCGCCGCACTCATCTTCGCGTCGATCCCGCTCTGGGTCATCCTGCTGCGGCTTGCGGCGCGAGAGCGGATCGGAGGCGCGACCCTCGGCGGCGTCGCGGTCGGGTTCTGCGGGGTGGCGATCCTCGTCCTGCCTGGAGACCGGCCAGGCTCTGCGCCGCTCTGGGGCTTGCTCTTGCTCGTCATCGCGGCCTCGCTCTGGGCGTCGGGCTCGTTCGCGTCGACCCGGGTTCGCCTGCCCGCCGATCCGTTCGTGTCGACAGCGGCCCAGATGATCACTGCAGGCGCGATCATGCTCGCCTCGGGGCTCGCGGCCGGAGAGGGGTCGAGGTTCCACGTCTCCAGCTTCTCCAGCCGCTCGCTCCTCGCGCTCGCCTACCTGATCTTCATCGGCTCCCTGCTCGCTTTCACCGCCTACGTCTGGTTGCTGCAGAATGCGCCGCTCTCCACCGTCGCGACCTACGCCTACGTCAATCCACTCGTCGCCGTCGTCCTCGGTTGGGCGATCCTCTCGGAGGAGCTGACCCTTACGGTTCTCCTTGCGACAGTCGTGATCGTGGCGGCGGTCGCGTTTGTCGTGTGGCGCGAGTCACGAGAGCGTGGCCGGTGACCGCCGCTTCCAAACGCTTGCTTATGTAAAGGTGAGGATGTGGAACAGCTCGACGTCCAGCCCGTTCTCGCTCAGGTAGGCGACCTTGGCGATGCCGTCGCGCTCCTCGAAGCGCAGCAGCAGCTGGTCGCCCGTGTCGAGCGCGGCGTCCAGCTGGTCGAGCCGGAAAGAGAACGAGGACGTCTGCTCGCCTGCCGCGAAGAGGATGCGGCCCTCGACGTTGTTCTCCCGGCCGAAGTCGTGACCTTCACGCAGCACAAACTCCCAGTTCTGGCGTGGCGCGACCCAGTCCTCGACGATCTCGGCGTTGCCCGCGAGAGCCTCATCGACCTCGACCGAGACAAGCGCGTCGTCCCGCTCCTCGGGCGTTTTCCTTGGCTGGACCTCGAGCTTCGGCACGGTGATCCGATTCCCGCGCGGAGTGGTGCCAAAACGTGAACCGAAAGCTCGTCGTCTTCGTGCCGGCGGGCGCACTCGAGGGCGTCCGCTCGGCGCTCTTCGCGGCAGGTGCCGGCCGGATCGGCGGGTACGAGCGCTGCTCCTGGTATGCCAAGGGGACGGGCACCTTCCTCGGCGGTGAAGGCGCGTCGCCGGCTGTTGGCATGGCCGGCCGCGAGGAGCGCGTTCCCGAGCTGCGGCTCGAGACCGTCTACCCGGTCGAGCGCGAAGCGGAGATCGTGGGCGCCCTCCGCGGAGCGCATCCGTACGAGGAGCCTGCGTTCGACCTCTACGTGCTGGCCGAGCCGGTGGAGTGAGGGCGCGTCTCTCCACCGACGGCGGCGCGCGCGGCAACCCAGGGCCGGCCGCGTTCGCCTTCGTACTCGAAGCCGACGACGGCCACGTCCTGGCGGCGCAGGGTGAGGCGATCGGTACGGCCACGAACAACGTCGCCGAGTACCGCGGGCTCGTGGCCGGACTCGAGCGGGCACGCGAGCTCGGCGTCACGGAGCTCGAGGTCGTCTCCGACTCGGAGCTGATCGTGAAGCAGATGCGAGGCGAATACCGGGTGAGAAACGAAGCGCTTCGCGCTCTCTCGCTCGCAGCAGCCGCGGTCGCGCGGCAGATCGGCCGCGTGACCTACCGGGCGGTTCGCCGCGAGCACAACGAGCTCGCCGACCGGCTCGTCAACGAGGCTCTGGACGCGGCGAGCTCGCCGCGGCGGTAGGTTGAGCTGGTGCGCGTGGGTGAGACCCTCGAGCTCGCCAAAGTCGATCGCCGTCGCCTCGAGCTGCGGTCGGGGAGCGAGGTGATCGGCACGCTAGAGAGCCCGGGCGGCAGGGCCAGCCAGAAGCTAGGTTGAGCGCGGGTGGCGTTGGATGCGCGGCAAGGGCACTCGGGGCGCTCGTCGAGTACTGCCTGGCCGAGCAGAGCGCGTAACCAAGCTGCACCGCCAGGCGCACAGGCCGCGCGGACTGTGCCTCGATTTGCGTCGCGCGCCGGCTATACTGGCCGCGCCCGGCGGATGTAGCTCAGTTGGCTAGAGCGTCTGCTTGCCATGCAGAAGGTCGAGGGTTCGAGTCCCTTCATCCGCTCTGATGAAATCGCCGCAACTGGGCGGTTTCGTGTTTTCTAGACTGTTACCAGAGTCGCAGTTCATGGTACGTGGGTGGTACGGCGGAATTTTTCAATTCCGGCGAAAACCTGCGATTCCAGCGCAATCGCCGCCTGTCGGCCTGCGCCCTTGTAGAGGTGTCCATACCGTCTGAGGACAAGCGTCCCACCGTCCGAGTGACCCATCCGCTCCGCGATCACCTTGACGTGACAGCTCGCGGCGATCATCAGCGAGGCGCCCGTGTGGCGGAGGTCGTGAAAGGTGAGCTCGGGCATACCGGCGTGGCGGGCGGCCGGCTTGAAGACGCGCGACATGAAGTTGTCGCCGTCGAAGGCCGCGCCCGCGGGAGCGGGGAAGAGGTAGCCCTCGGCGGTCGGCGTCCGGGCGAGTAGCTGCTCGCGCAGGAGGTTGACGGCGACCGGTCCGACGTCGACTGTTCGCCGTCCCGCGCGCGTCTTCATCTGGACGCGCTTGCCATCCTGGCGCTGCGAGAAAGCGGAGATCGAGCCGCTCGAGAGGTCGACGTCGACGTCTCGAAGGCCGAGGATCTCGCCGCGGCGCAGCATCGTCAGGACGGCGAGTGGGACGATCCGAGAGACGTACTCCGGCATCCAGGACTGGAGCTCGAGCACCTCGTCCCAGGTGAGGAAGCGCGGCTCGCGCTCCTCCGCCCGTGCGATGCGCGTCCCGTACACAGTCCGGTCGACCTGCTGGCCGCGCTCCTCGCTTGCCTTGAGGATCCGCTTGAGCAGCGTGAGCGTCATCTCCGCGCGGCGCGGCGCATGGGTCGCGATGCTCGCGAGGAGATCTTCGACCACCGGCCGGCGAATGCGCTCGATCGCGAGGTCGTTGAGCGGCGAGAGGTAGCGCAGACAGTCCTCGGCGACGCGGATCGTCTTCGGGCGGGGGCGAACACGGCCGGCAGCGCCGATCACGAACCGCTCGAGCCACGCCTGCGCGACATCCTCGAAGCGTTCGGGCGGCGCCTGGTAGAGGAGGCCGGCCTGATGGCGGCGCTCGACATCGAGCTTGAACGCCTGCGCGTCCTTGTGGAGCGAGAACGTCTGGGAGCGGTTACTCCCGGCCTGGTCGCGGTAGCGGACGGAGTAGCGGCGGTCACCACCTGCGGTCCGATAGGAGCGGATCGACGCCATAGCCTTCCCCTCAGGCAGCTCCGCGGGCCCCGAAGCGCACGCCGGCGCGACGCCCCTCGAGCCACCGCGCGACTTCGTCGTGGTCGAACAGTCGCCGACCCTGAACTTTGTAGGAGGGAAGCTCTCCGTGAGCGGCGAGTCGGTAGACCTTCTCGGGCTGGCAGCGCAGGATCGCTGCGAGCTCATCGGCGGTGAGAAAGGTCGGCAAGGTCGTCATTCGCCTCGAGCGGCTATGATAGCAGAAGTGCGACACGTACTAAAGATGCGTCCCAAGCGGCGGGTCCTCGCCGGTCGATGACGACCGGCGATCTCATGCGCTCGGCTAGGCTGCGCGCCGAGCTCTCGCAGGAACAGCTCGCAGAGAAGCTTGGCGTGCCGCGGAGTTCGATCGCCCGCTGGGAGACGGACTCTGTCGAGCCGGGCTTTTCGACGCTGCGCCGCGTCCTTCAGGCGTGCGGCTTCGACCTCTCGCTCGCACTGGTCCCGTTCGAGCGTGACCTCGAACGCGACGCCCGGATTCAGGAGGTGAGTCGGCTGACGCCTCAGGAGCGGCTTCGCGCGATGGTCGACCGGATCGAGGGACAGTGAGCTCGACCCGTTTCGATCCGTACGCGGTCCTACGCGAGCTCCAGGAGGCCCGCGTCTACTTCGTCGTGATCGGAGCGCTCGCGCGGGTGATCCAAGGCTCGGACGAGGTCACCCGCGGCCTCGACCTAAGCCCGTCGCTGCGGCCGCAGAACCTCGAGAAGCTCCGAGAGGCGCTCGAGAACCTGAACGCTCGCCGCCCGGATGGGAAGGCGCTCGACGTCCGCGAGCTCGACTCAGATCGGGAGCCGGTCGTCCTGTTGGAGAGCGACGCCGGCGAGATCAAGATCGTCGCGCGACCCACCGGCACCCGAGGCTACGAAGACCTGCGCCACCGAGCGCGGAGAGAATCCCTCGGCGACGGCCTGCGCACTGAGGTGGCCAGCGCCGGCGACCTCGTCCGCATGCTCGAAGCCGACGGCGCCGCCGACGCGATCACCTTGGAGACGATGCGCCGCGTCGTTGAGCTCGACCGCGGGGTTGGCCTTGACCTTTGAGCGCCGCTTGGGCCTACTGAGCCGAAGACCGCGCGGCGGGATTGCAGCGAGGGCGGAGCGGGGCGATCGACCGCGGTACCGGGGCGGTACGCCTTCGCGGCGGCCCGGCTTGAGCGCGGCCGCACGCTCCTACGCAGAGGGCCGCCGCGAGATCGGAGAGATCGAGTTCCTGCTCCGTCGCCGCCACTCGCGCCGCGACGTGGAGTGCCACGGCCGCGACGCTCTGGCGACGCTCCGCCGCGCAATGGACTGGCTCGAGGACTTGCCCGAGTTCGAGGAGGCGCACCAGGTACCGACCTCGCCCGGCGAGTATGTCCGCCGCACGTTGGGCTGGGAGCTGCACCGCGAGGGCAGGGAGTACAAGCAGCGCTGCCCGGTGGCGCTCGCGCATGTCCGCGTCGGCATGAGTGTCGCCTACGTCGCGCGTGAGCGTCACTGCTTGGTCTGTGGGAAGACTCGCCACGGCCGCCCGCACATCCGCGGTCGCCTCTACACCGGCCAGCTCTGCGTCAGCGTCGTCACACAAGCGGATTTGCTCGAGGTATCCCTGGTCTCGCGACCGGTCCACTTGGACGCTCGTATCGAGGCGATGTCCGTGCCGCATGAGACGCTGCGCGCCGACCTCGGTCCGACCTCCTGCTTCACTTCCGAGGCGCTCGCAAAACCGTCTCGGAGGACTTCTTACCGCTGCCTTCCTCGAAATCGTTGGCAAGGCGCAGCGAGGAGGACGCGGCTCCACCCGCGCGTGGGAAACATGCGGAGAGCGACGATGTCGAGATCGAATGGCTCGATGTCGACGGACCCGCCGACGCCGCGCTCGACGCAATCGACCGTTTCCTCGCCTCCGAAGGTGAGCGACGCAGAGCTCACGACGGAAACGGGGTTATCGAGGACGGCCTCACAGCCGGCCAAGGGCATAACGCAACTCGCCGAGGGCGCTTGCTGGCGCGGTGTAGACGCAGGGGCCGGAGGCGGGCGTTCTGACGGTTTCCCTCCTCGTGGGCGCGACGAGCTGATCTGGCCGGCCCTACGACGGCCTGATCTGGCCCACCTTCGCCCGACGGCGGGCTGTGCCGGAGCTCTGCGGCGTCGAGCTGGTCCGCCGCCGCCGCGCCGCGGCCTCGTCTTGCATGGCGAACACTCGTGTAGTTCCTCGATGAGCTGAGAGCGTGTGATGCGGCTCGAAGATCCCTCCCGAGCGCGCTGCCGGGTGATATCCCAGATCGTCTGCACACCGAACCCCACCGTGCCGGAAGAAACGCGCTCGCAATAAACGCGGCCGACGAACGAACCCCGGAGTTCCGGCTCCAAGAGGCGTCGTCGGCCGCTCCGGAAGCGTAAATGACCGCTCGGTGCGCCGCCGCTGCAAACGCGGCGCGACCACGCAGTCCGCCTGAGTTGACGCAATGCAGGCGAACCCGTATCATCCAGCGGAGTTCCGGCTCCGAAAGTAGGGAGGCAGCGTGGCAGGGCACGACTCTGCGCGATCTGCGGCTTGTCGTCGGCCTCGTGGCGTGGGGCGCGTCTGTTCGCGGCGCCGCCCCGGAGGTCGGCTGTGACGGTGATTTCACTCGTGTGCCGCGTTGTCCTCGCGACGGTGTTCCTGACGGCCGCCGCGTCCAAACTGGGACGGCGGCGCGAGTTCGAGAAAACCGTGCGCGCCTATGATCTCGTCTCAGCGCGGGTCGCGAGCGTGATTGCGCGCCTCCTGCCTCCGCTCGAACTCGTCTGCGGGCTTGCCCTGGCCTTTGGCCTTGCGACACGCGGAGTCGCCGGAGCGCTCGCCGTCGTGCTCCTCGTCTTCACCGCGGCTGTTGCTCTCAACCTCGCACGCGGGCGCGAGATCGACTGCGGCTGCCTCGGCGCCGCCGGACCGAGGCGTATCACTCGGTTGACGGTCGCGCGGAATCTCGTCCTGATAGTTGCGGCGCTCGTCGTCGTCTGGGCTTCGGCCAATCCTCTCTCGCTCGACCACGCACTGATCGGCGGCTACGGCGGTATGTCGAGCGCTGACTCGCTTGCACTGGTGATCGCTACCACGGCATCTCTTGCCGTCATCAGCCTCACCCGCGCAGCCATGCGCTTCCGAAACCTGATCGCCGCGCCACCCGGGCGAGCCTCGTGAGCGGTCCGTGGATCGGGGCGTTCGCGGCTCTCTGGGTGGTTGTTCTCACATCGGTCGTGGTTGAGCTCGGCTTCTTGCGCCGGGCGACGCTTGTGCTCGAGCGGGTTGAGGCGCGGCTGGCTTCGCGCCCAACGCACCTCGGCGCGGCGCCGGGTGACAAGGTCGGCAACTTCGTTGCGCGTCGACGTGACGGCACGCCCGTTTCGTCGACGGACCTCCTTCGCTCCCCCGCGATGTATCTCTTCATGGAGCCTGGCTGCGAGCCGTGCGCGAACCTCGCCGCCGAGCTCGAGCGCGAAGGCGCTTCAACGGATGGGCTTCCGTTGTACATCGTCATGGAAGACTCGCCGATCGGCCGTGCGATCAATCTGCCGAGCACCATCGAGGTTCTCTACCAGGCAGAAGGAGCAGTCTCCGCCGCGTTCACCAACCTCGCGACCCCGCAGGCGTATGTCGTGGGTGTCGGTGGCGTCGTCCAGGACAGCGTCGTTCCTGGTTCAGTCGAAAGTATCCAGAACTTGGCAAAGCGATAGGAAGGAAAGGAAGGGGGAAAGAAAGGGAGCGATCGCAGCACCACCGTTGAGACCGAGGCCGATATCAAGGGAGACCTCATGAACGAGTTCGAGGCAAAGAACGAGTCCACCTCTCAGGAGAATCGCGCGCACTTTCTCAGGCGTCTGGGCAAACTCGCAGCGGTAGGTTTGGGGATGGCGCTATTTACAGCGAGCTCCGCGTCCGCTGCTGACGCGTGCTGCCGCGACGACACGTGTACGAACACGTGCGCACAGGGTTACAACAAGTACCGCTGCTACGACAGCTGCATCAACGACGAGTGCTGCGTGTGCCTCGCGAACACGGAGCCGTGCCGGACAGTCATCTGCCGATGCCGATGACGTAGGTGGGTCATACGACGTACGGCCCACAGATCACCAAATCATGCCGAGTTACCGCGCGGCGCGGATTCCGAAACGTGTTCGGATCCGCGCGGCGCGGATTCGTGCGAAGTGATGACCTTTTCATTCCTCTGCAAGCACCACCGGTGCCGTTAGTCCCGCCACCCGGGTCAGCGGCAGCAGGCTGACGACGAGGCTGACGAGGAGGCCTCCCGCCCCCGCGAGCCCGGCTGCGGCCAGCAAGGGCAGGAGCGAGATCCCAAGCGCCGCCCCGAGCGCGAGGCCCAGCAGCGCCCCGCCGAGCGCGCCGATGAGGCCCATCCCAACCGCCTCGAGCGCGACTACCCGCGCCAGGTGGCGCTGGCGCCAGCCGAGCGTACGCAGGGTGACGAGCTCGGCTGAGCGCTCGCTCAGGTTGAGGAAGAGAACGTCGGCCAGCGAGCAGGCGGCAAGCGCGATCGTCACTCCCAGGGCGACGAAGTCGAGCCCCGAGATCCGAAACAGGATCGCGTCGCCGAGCAGGGTGCCGACGAGCGTGCCCTGGAAGGCGTGGTCGATGCCGACGATCAGCGTCAGCGCCGCGACGCCGACGACCATGCCGAGAACGCCGACCAGCGTCCGCTGCGGCACGCGGGCGAGGTTTGCGAGGACGAGCCCGTGCAGATTTCGCACTGAGCGGACGCTCGTCGAGGCGACGACCGGCGGCGCCACGGCGGCGAGCGGCGCCTCGCGTGAGGCGCGAAGCGCCGGCACCAGCCCCGCCAGCATGGGCAGGACGAGCGCGAGCGGGACGACGAGCAAGGTGCGAGCGAGCGAGACATCGAGCGAGAAGCCCTCAACGATCGCTGCCGCGACCGCCGTTCCGAGCAACCCAGCGACGAGCCCGACGAGCGCCAGCTCGCCGAGTAGAGCGGTGAAGATCGCCCGCCGCGGCCAGCCGAGGCAGAGCAGCGTCCCCAGCTCCCGTCTCCTCGCCCGTGCGGCGGCGAAGGCACCGTTGATGAGGAAGAAGCCGCAGGTGAGCGGGATCAGCGCCAAGAGCAAAAGGCGCTTACGGTCGAGCGCTTTCAAGAAAGTGACCGAGACGCCCTTCTTCACCCAGCCCTCCTTCAAGAGCAGCTCCGGGCGGCCGAACTTGCCCGCCGGCAGGTCGATCAAGAGCTCGCGCGGCGAGGAGCCGGCCGTGATGTCGACGTCGAGGCCGGTTCGGTCGCGGATCTCGAGCGCGACCGCCTTGATGCGCGCGCGGCTCTCGGGGTCGGGGCCTTTGACGTTAGCAACGCGGATCCGGATCACCGAGATCGGCGCCCTCGCGCTCGCGCCCGGGAAGAACTCCGGGTTGAGGAACGGCCGCATTCCCTCGAGCGTCGTCAGAAACAGCGGCGGCTGCTGGATGTAGTCGCCGACGTTCTGCGTCGGCAGGAGCGGCTTTCCCTTCAGCAGGCGCCTGCTGCGGGCATCGCCGCCCTCGACAAGCGGCGGGTAGTAAGTCTCCATCGGCAGGCGCGAGAGCGGGCTGAAGCCGGGGAGCTTGGCGGGGTCGTAGCGGCCTCGAAGCCGAAAAGCCGGGGTTCGGTAGACGCCGCGGTTGTCGAACGTATTCCGCCCGTTGTAGGCGTAAAGACGTCGAAACTGTGCGTCCGCGTTGTCGTGCGGCGGGGCGAAGTAGCCTCCTGTGTAGATATGTGATTTCCAGATTGACTCTGGATTGGCTGTCGTGATAGCCGAGAGCCGACCGCCAGTAGCTCGGCGGTAGCGCACGTTCGAAGGTGTCCAATAGATATCGGAGAATAAGCGGCTTCTCAGGAGTCGCTCGTAGGCGCGAACGAGCGAGACTCTCTTCGTGGCCAGGAGCTTGCCCGCCGGCAGGTGGGTGACGAAGCGGTACGCGTCCGGCCCGCCGACCCGAAGGGCGAACGGTGTTGCAGGGAGGACTGGCAATCGCGACACCTCGATCGAAAGGTGCTCGTCGAGGTAGGGTCGCGCGCTCGCAATGATGGGTACGAAATTACCCCCGAAGCGTCCCACCCGAGGTCGCTCGTGAGGCTTCAGGAACCGCCCGGCGGTAATCGTGCGGTCGAGATTCGTCAATCGAGCCTCCTGAACCGGGTCGATCGCCGCGAGCAGTACCGGAAAGTAGAATCCAATCACCGCGCTGGGCCGACCGACTGGGAAATCGCTGTTGTATGCTGAGGAGTCCTCCCCCGGTGAGCGCCGGGAGTAGCAGCTCATGTAGGAGGGGCGGCGGAATGGGCCGCCTTCAGAGGGAATCTCGTTCGCGAAGCTCTTGCAGACGTCGGCCATGCGTCCATCCGGCAGGACCTGGTGCAGGCCGCCCTGGTCGTAGAGCAGGCGGTCGCGCGTCGTGTAGTACACGTACCAGTCGTTCGCTGGGTAGCGAGACAGGCCGCGCTGAGCGACGTACGACTGCTTCAGTCGGAACATCTGCGCGGGAGCGCCAGAGACGAGATCGTCGATCAGAACCGCTTTGTTGACGAAGGGGAAGATGTAGCCGACGTTGGCGATTGGCGCCGCTACCTGAACGCCGCGGATCTGCTTGACCTCGCCGTACTGCCTCAGCGTGATCCCACCGAAGATGCCGCTCAGGTAGTTGGCCTGAACAAGCCCGCTCTCGCGCTCGATCTTGGTGAAGGAGCCGCGCGGGCGTACGAGGATGTCATAGGCGTTTCGGAAGTTCTGCGTGACAGAGCCGCGCACGCGGAGGTCGGACGTCTTGGCCGCCGAGGTGAGGAGCACGAAAGAGACTGCGGCGACGAGGATGGCTGCGCCGAAAGCCACCGCACGGCTTGGGCGGTGGCGGAGGTTCGCGGCGAGGAATCTCAGCACGCCCGCGAGGCACAGCTCACGTGCGCGCGCGCACCGCGACCGCGCTCACGCGCGACCTGAGCGTGTCCACGACGAAGACCGTCTCCGCCTTGGCGCGGCTCGGCAGGACGCAAGACTGGCTCACCTCGTCGAGGAGTCCGCAGTGCACGCTCGGATACTTGACGCGGACGTCGCCCGCCAAGGAGCCCACGCCGATCCCCTGAGGCGTGCGCTGCCCGCTGATGTAGACGGCGACCAAGACCACGCGCATCTTGCCGCTCCGCCTCGCAAGCCCGACCGTGTAGCCGTTCTTCGAGAAGTACTCGTACTCGACGTAGGTCCGATCGGTGGAGAAGCGTCTGGCGACCGGCGAGAGGCCGCCAGTGCGAATGCCCAGCGGCTTGCCGAACGTACGAATCAGTTGACTCGAGGTCATGCCGAGGTTGACTCGCCCGATCCCCTTGTTCAGCCGCACTGTCGCGGTTGCGTCGGCCGCAACGACCAGGCAGCTGGCAACGATGATCGCGGTCACTGTGCGAGCGCGGCCCATGATTAGTGAAGCATACCTTGCGACGATGTAAGAGGCAATCTAGGTTCGCTGGTGGCGCTCGCCGGCTGCCTCGGGCCTGAGCTCGTCTTCGGAGCCTTCCTCGACCCGAAGCGCCCTCTGCGAGGCCACCAGCTCGGCCGCCGCCACCTCCGCCAGCTCCACGACCTGCAGGTTCGCCTCAGCGTGCTTGGCCGCCGCCTCGATCAGGAGGCGGACGAGCGGCTCCTCGCGGTGCTCGAGCCGGAGCTCGGCGAGCGCCGACAGCTCCCCCATGTAAGCCTGGCGCTGGACGCGGATTACGCCCCTGAGCTCCTCCTCGCCGAGTCGGGCGGCCGCGAACAACTTGAGGAAGAAGTCGTCTCGGTAGCCGCCCTGGCGCACGAACGGCGTCTCCAGCCAGCGCTCGAGCTCGGCGCGGCCGGCCTCGGTCAGGCGGTAGACGTTCTTGTCCGGCCGATCCGACTGCGCGACGACGCGCTTCGTCACGAGCTCGTCGCGGATCAGGCGCTCGAGCACCTGGTAGAGGTGGCCGATGTTGAGCTCGCCCCACTGCGGGCCGATCGAGTCCTCGAAGCTCGCCTTCAGGCCGTAGCCGTGGGCGGGGCCCGTGGCGAGCAGGGCGAGCACTGCATGTTGGATCGGCACGCGATTTCCTTAGCGAGTTAGCTTCTGCATGGCCGCAATGTATGCTAGCCGGCCAGATGGATCTTCGCAGCAGCAAGAACGGCCAACAAGCCCCCGGCGCGCGGGTGGAGCTGGAGGACGTCGGTAAGCGCTACCGGCTCGGCGAGGCGACGATCACGGCGCTCGACGGCGTCAGCCTCGTGGTCGAGCCCGGCAAGGTGGTTGCGATCACCGGCCCTTCGGGCTCGGGGAAGTCGACGCTCTTGCACGTGGTCGGCGCAATGGACGTCGTCGACGAGGGACGGATCACGGTCGCCGGCGAGGAGGTCACCGCGCTCAGCGGCCAGCGCCAGGTCGCCTACCGGCGCCGGATCGGCTTCGTCTTTCAGCGCTTCCACCTGCTGCCCGTGCTGACCGCGCTCGACAACGTGGCGGCGCCCTTGCTGCCCTACAAGACCGAGTTCGACAAGTTCGCGCGAGCGAGCGAGCTGCTCGCCGCGGTCGGCCTCGAAGGGCGCGAGGCATCCCTTCCCTCTCGCATGTCGGGCGGGCAGCAGCAGCGGGTTGCGATCGCGCGCGCGCTGATCAACGACCCGATCCTGCTCCTCGCCGACGAGCCGACCGGCAACGTCGACTCCCAGACGGCGCTCGAGCTGATGCAGCTTCTGCTCGACCTGCGCGAGCGGCACGGGATGACCGTCGTCGTCGCCACCCACGACCCGGTGATCGCGAGCCGCTGCGACCGGGTCGTTCGGATCCTCGACGGCCGGATCGTCGACGAGGTCGAGGTGCCGACGGGCGTCGACCCCGAGGCGCTGCTCGAGCGGATCAGCCGGTTCGAGGCATAGGTTCGGCAGGCACAGTCGGTGCTCACTCCGAGGAGGCCGGCGATGTCGTGCATCCGCACGACGCAGAATGAAGCCGAGAACCTCCGGTGTCAGGCGCCAGCTCGGGCCGCCTAGCCAAGTCGGACGGAACTAAGTCGAACGGAACAATCCCCCGGGCAGCCCGATCTCAGGTCGGATCATGGTTGGAACCAGGTCGCCGTGCTCGTCACGGCCCCAGGAGGTGATGGCATCCGCGTAGACGCGGATTAGCCGTCCGAGCTGCACCGGATCAGAGAAGTCGATCGCGGCGTGGTAGCCAGATACGAGGCTTCGGCGCATGCCGGAATCGAGGTCTAGCCACTCCACGACGTGTTCGAAATCCTCGCTCATGAAGACGAGATCGATCTGGCGTAAGACGGCGTACGCGGTGGCGAACTCGCCGAACTTGAACCTGGTCCGCTTCGAGATCTGCATAGCGCAAAGCTACGAGCAGCCGCGGCCGGCAGACACGGGCTGGACCTGATCAGTCGTACTTCGCCGCGTAAGCCGTGACGAAGTCAGCGTCGTCGCAAATGCAGCGTCCATCGCGCCGCGCGCGTAGCGGTTGTCGCAGGAACTGACCGACCGGCTTTAAGACGTCGAGCCGCGTGACGTGCGTCAGCTCCTCCTCGCCCGCGATAGCGTGGCGGACGAGCGCGGCGGCGAGGAGGACGCCGGCGAGGGCAGACTGGTGCGCGAGCGGGACGTGCACTTCCTGCGCAACCTGGTGGAGCTTGCCGGCCCTGCCGATCGGGATCACTGCGCCGCCGCAAAAGCCCTCGACGTAGAGCTCGCGGACTGTCCTGCCCTCGAAGGGCAAGAGCGCCTCCAAAGGTTGGCTGACTGCCTGGGCAACCGCCTCCAAGAATCCGCGGTCGACTGGCTCACCGGTTGCCAGTAACGTACGCACTTGCATGAGGAACTGCGACACGCCGAGCGTCTCGGCGACGAGCTCGTCCTCGTTCTTGAGGCGCGCCTCCGGAAGATAGAAGCAGGCGACGCAGGCCCCCTCGCCGCCGAAGCGCGAGTGAGCGGCGACGCCGAGATCGCCAGGTTGCGTCCAGGCGTTGGCGACGAAGCGCGGCAGAGACGCTTGCGCGCTGACACGGTCGCGGGCGCTGTCGAGCCCGAGGAGCATCGCGCTCCAGCGGTAGCCGTTTTTCGCAAGGAAAGCGGCCAGGTCTTCCGCGTGCGGGACGAGTTCGAGGGTGGAGTCGAGCGTGGCCGCGATCTCGACCTTGTCGCGAATCTCGTCGGTGCGCTCGGTAAGGACGTAGCGCTGCAGGTTGCTGAGCTCGAGGACCTCCATGTCGACGACATGCAGCCGCCCGCTCAAGGGCGCCCGGGAGAGAGCCCAGAGGGCGCCTTGGCCGACAGCGCCGGCGCCGACCAATACGGCATCTTCTTCAAGGCGCCAAGGTGTGGAGGGAGAGTTGGTCGCGGCTTCGACAGCGTCGCCTGCGAGGGCCGAGAAGCGCGCGCGCTCGTCGACGCGCTCCTTCCAGTCGGGCAGGAAGACAGCGCGGAAGAGGCCGGCGGCGGCGAGGCAGGCCGCGACCCCGGCGCCGAACGGGTTGTCGCTCGCGCCGAGACTCTGCGGCTCTGTCGCGCTCACGAACCCGTCCCAGCCATCTGAGCCAGCGTAGATCGTCGTTTGAAAGGCGTTGCCGTCGCTGACGGCGACGCCAATGGTCGCCTCGTCGACGAGGTCGATCATTGGGTTGATCGCCTTAGCGAGTTCGGCGAGCGGGGCTACCGTGGCTGGCTCACCGATGAGGGCCAGCGTGGGGTAGAGCCGAGCGCTGAGGCGGACGAGGAGGTCGGCGACCGCGCGTCCCTCGCCTGATTCCACGTCGGCGCCGAGCGAGATCCCGACCGGCGTCGATTCGAGCCGCGAGCGAAACAGCTCCTCGTCGAAGCCCGAGAGGACTTGGGCGGCGGCGGCGGCGTTGCGCAGGTAGTAGTCGGCGAGCATCAGACGACCTCGATCAGCTGGGTCACGGGTCTTGAGTCCTCGTGCCAGCCGTCGCGCGAGAGCCGGTAGGCGGCGCTGCGGGCGAAGAGCCCGGCGTGGCAGAAGTCGGGGACGACGAGAGAGAGCCCGCCGAGGATGGTGACGATCGGGTAGGTATCGTCGGTGTTGGAGTGGTAGGCGTCGGTCGGGTGGGCGTGTACCTGCACGCCGAGCGTCTCCTCATTCTCGAACAGCCAGACGTTCAGCTTGTGGAGCGCCTCGCCCTCGACACGGACGCAGAGCCCGCCCTTCAAGCGGTAGGAGCTCTGTTCGGGCACGTGAGCCGTGCTGACCCGGAACGAGGAGTTCTTGTGCATGCCGCTCCAGAGGACGAATAGCTCGTAGCCATCGCGCCCGGCTCGGCGCAGGCTGCGCTCGGTGTTCGCGACGACGTCTTCGGGGACGGAGAACTTCTCGACCCCCTCCAGCGTCACGCCGGTACCTCGCCTTGTGTCAGTCCTGACACCTGTGGGACAAGGGTGACGCCGTAGCCATTCAGCGGACGGACGCCGTAGGTGTCGATGATTTCGAGGATGCGCACGAGCCTGCCGGCGCCATCTCGGCGATGGAGCTCCCAGCGGTCGCCGGAGTGGGCGGGGTGTTCGTGATACTCGCGGACGCCGGCAATACACAGGAACGGAAGCTCTTCAGGCCCATAGCTCTGCATGAGCGGCTGCTGCTGGATCACCCGCGGCGCGGCGAAGCCGGGCGGAAGCGCCAGCCCGATCGGCACCGCGTCGGTCTCGACCTGGCGCAGCAGGTTCGTCGGGAGCTGGCCGGCTTTGTAGGGCGCGCGGCTGAACGGATCGGCGAGCTGGACTGAGGGCGGCCTTAGGTCATAGTCGGTGTAGTCCAGCAGAAGGCCGGTGACGATCGGCGACGGTTTGAGCTGCGGCGCGGCCATGATGACGAAGATGCGCGGGAACTCCGCTTCGACCAGTAGCCATCCGCGGCGAGAGTAGTCGCCGGCGAGCTGCCGGAACTCCTCGACTTCGCGGGCGAACTTCGTGCGCGAAACCTGGGGGTCGGCGAGCTGCGGGGACGTGCTCACGCGCCGCCCACCCCGGCCTTCAGGTTCAGGAGCAGACGCATGCCGGCCGGGAAGTTGAAGCTCCCGATCTTCTTCGAAGTGTCCAGGAGCGTGCCATTTGCGTCGCGGAGCTCCCAGTTCTCAGGCGGTTGACCGGTATTCCCGGTCGCCTCGAGCGCCTTCGGAATCACCGTCTTGAGGGGCGAGTTGGGGTTGGCGTGGACGACCGTCGGCTGGCCGTTGACGACGATTGCGATCTCGATCTGCTTCGGGGGCATGTCCTTCCTCCTTATCGGCAGAGTTCCACAGTAACTTCACTGAACTCAGTGAATATAGCAGAAGTAACCGATGGCACCACACACTCGGCTGCTATTTGTGTCAGGCTCCGCTTCTGCCGATATGGCCTCTCTATGAACTCCCTGCTCCACTCTCATCGCCTTCCACTCCTCGAGCTGCGTGCTCCGTTCACACCGGACGGCACGGCCGGGCCTCTCCTCGATCGGGGACTCATGGCGCGCTTCCGCAAGTGGCTGTTGCCAAGTGGCGTCAGAGAGCCAACGGTGCTGGCCTTGAACCTCGAGGGAAGGTTCCCCTCGGCGTCAGTCCTTCTAGAGCTCGTCGTTCCGCTCGGCCAAGCGGCGCGCGGCCGCACGCTCGGGCCGCTGGCGGTCGTTCTCTGCACCGAGGACGAGGGGATGCGCGAGGTACTTCGCTCGCTCGCCCAGACCTACGACCTCGCCCTCTTCGTCGCTCCCTCCGTCGAACGGTTGTCAGAGGCGGAGCCACTCGGCTCGCTGACGCCGACAGAGCATGAGACGCTCGACGTTCTTCGGCGCCTCGGCGGCCGCGTGACCGTCGCGAACTTTGCGCAGGCGACCGGGCTCGAGCCGAGCGCCGCGACAAACCGCCTCGTCAACGTCTTCCAGAAGGGCTTCGTCCACCGCGTCGAGCGACCGCGCCGCGAGGGACTCCTTTTCGTCGACCCGCGGGCCGGGACGCCGAAAGAGGATCCCGCTGACCCGACGAGCGGCGACTTCTCGCTGCCGCAGCCTCTGCGGAGCGACGTCAAGGCACTCGCCGGCATGCAGGGAAGCGAGCCGGGAGCGCTTCTCGCCTCGGCGTGGCACGAGTTCCTCGACACCCACAAGGATCAGCTCGCCGCCGACCACGACGCCCTGCGCGCTGCGATCAAGAGCGGCGACAAGGACGAGTTGGCGCGGTTCTCGAAGCGGTACTCGAAGAAGCAGGCCGAGGCCCGCGCCGCCCGCCTGAGTAAGTAGCACCCGCCGCTACAGTCGGGTCCGATTGCCCGGCAACCGCAACATCGGGGAATGCCATCTGCGATCGTTCGTCTGCCGGGCCGGGCACGAGTTGCGCGTCACCGAGCGGTGCGTCGTCGACGATCTAGGGTTCGGCCGCGATACGGACTTCGACACGCTCCTGCGCCACGAGATGGTCAGGGCGCTCCGCAACCAGCGCCACACCGTCGTTCACGGGACGGACACGGTCGGCCCCGCCGCCGGCGACGACACGCTATGGGTTCTGCGCTACGGCCACCATCACCGCGGCGCGACCTGGTTCGACGCCGAGGAGAACGTCGTTTGGCTCTGTGCCTACGCGCGCCACCGCTCCGGGGAGCCCTCCGACGCCTTCGAACGATTTCCGCAGCTGATCGGGGCGGGGCTCGTGCGTCCTACGGCCGCCGACTATGAGGCGCTCCGCGACGACCGGGCCGAACGGTTCGCCGCTGTCGTCAGCGTCGAGACTCAGGATCTTCTCGCTGCCGCCCGTGCCCAGCCCGGCGTCGAGGAGCGGCGTGTGATCGGCACGACGCAGCCCGTCGGGCTCGTCGTCCACGTCGTCGAGACGCTCGAGGAGACCTACGTCGCCGTCTTCGGTGACACGACCGGGCTCGCCCAGCTCCAGCTCTTGCTCGCAGCGCTCTACCCAGCCCGTGCATTCGATGATTGGCGCGCGGAGCAGCGGCTGCCAACACGCGACCTCAATCTCGAGCGCGGGGAGTTCTGCTTATCGATCCTCCACGATTGACAGGCCGGTTTGGCTCGTGAACAGAGGTCGCTGAATATTGCGCGGCGCCTCAGAGCCCTAGGTCGAGTCCGCGCGGTTCCGGCGCCGGCGTGTGATGGTTCACGAATGCATGCTCACGAGACGTGGCCCGGTCGGGGGCCTGATCGGCTCGTCGCGAGGTCGGCGGTAGAGGGACGGACGGGATCTCCGCGAGTTGCTTGGCCGCGATGCTGAACGCCGCGCGTTGAAAGCCGATCTCGGCTCGAAGTTCGGCGCCATGTCTCCGGCGGCCACGCCAGCCGAGCTGCTCGAGCTTCGTCTCGGCCTCGGTGAGGCGTTCTTCGGCTCGGCAACGCGGGCGTTCCAGCTGTTCCCGGCGGTGAGCGAGGGCAAGGAGGCTGGCATCGCTAGGCGAAGGAACCGCTGCGCTTTCGAGCGCGAGCTGCTCGCACGACGGTGCGGTCAGCCTACGGGCGATCCGTACCGAAGCGTGCGTCGGCTCGAGGTCGCGTCCGTGCGTCTCTCGTTCGTGCGCGTCGCTGGCGATGTAGAGGCGCGTCTCCTCACGTGCGCGGGAACAGGCGACGTAGCCCCACTCGCGGAGCACGCCCTCGTCGCTGAGGAGCACGAAGGCGCGGTCGACGGTCGCGCCCTGGGAAGCATGGCCCGTGAGGGCGTAGGCGTGGTTAAGGTGCTCGGCTGCGTACAGGGAACTGATGTGGCTTAGGGCGCCGGCGTCCGTCCGAAGCAGGAGGGTCTCGCCCGCGACATCCAGATCGACAACCGTCCCGCGCGTGCCGTTCCGGACGTCGCAGCGCGCATCGTTTTGCCGGCAGATGACGCGATCACCGGCACGGAACTCGCGGCGGTCGAACTGGAGCGCCTCGGGTCCGAGCCGACCGGCGCTCAGCATCAGGTCGCGGGCGGCGTCGTTGAGCTCGCGGACATCGTCGCGCCGGTAGGCGAGCATGACCGTTCCGTCAAGGTCGCGCTCCGCCGCCCGCCACCAGTCTTGGAGGAGTCGGCTCTTGGCCGAGGTCGCGTCGTCCTCGAGGTGCAGCCGTCCGCTCGACACAGCATGGGCGAGGTACGGCTTGGGGTCGCCGGAGCGGAGCTGCGCGAGCGCGTCGCGCTCCACCGGGTCGTGCTGGCGGTGATTCTCCGACAGGCCGATGACGCCGAGGCGGTCACAGAGGGCGGGGAAGAGTCCGCCGGCGCCGACGGCCGGAAGTTGGCCGGGGTCGCCGACCAGGATCGCCTTCCCTCCGACATCGTCGATCAGCCGGAGAAGCGGCGTGAGAACGCGCGTCTCGGCCATGCCCGCCTCGTCGACGACCACGACGCAGCCGCGCGGCAGACCGCCTTGATGCTGCGCGTCCACGAGGAGCCGGTGCATGGTCGTGCTGCGGATGCCCGTCGCGGTTGCGAGCTCGTCGGCGGCCCGGCCACTGGGCGCGGCGCCGAGGACTGGGATGCCTGCCTGGCGGTAGGCCGCGCCGAGGACGCGAAGGGCGGTTGTCTTTCCTGAGCCCGCGACACCGACGGCGCAGACGATACGGTCGCGGCTCACACACGCCTCGCGCACGAGGATCCGCTGCTCGTCCGTGAGTTCGGCGCGTTGTTCGATCGGGACGCCGCCCGGAGCTACGCGAGGTGCATCAACGTTGCGACCGGCCAGTGCGATCTCGAGAGCCTCCCGTTCGACCTCGAGCAACTCGCGCGTCGTGAATCGAGCGGGCCGTCCTGGCGCACACTCGGGCTCGACCAGCTCGACACTCGGGAACGCCGACAGCTTCTCCGCCGTCCCGAGCACATCTTCGGTGCTGGCGCCGTGGCGGACCGCGCCGGCGACGGCGTAGACGAGCTCTGGCATCGTGAACGTCGTCTGCTTCGCTGTGAGGCCGTCGCGGCCGAGTAGTTGCTCCGCGGCGTCGCCGAGGTCGATCGCTCGATCGGGGCGGGGTGGACCCGCGAGTGCGCGCAACTCGCGACGGCCGAGCCCGTGCTCGGCGGCTCGCGCCGTCCACTCCTCCCGCAGCCGAGGAAGATCAACCTGCTCCTTCGCCTCCCGCGTTGCGAGCGCGGCGACTCGGCTAGCCGCGAAGCCTTCCGACCCGCGCGCTTCCATGTGCTCGAGCAGCGATTGCCGCCGAGTCGAGAAGGCGCGCATCGCCTCCTCGGGGACGCCCTCGAGCTCGGCCATGCCCTTGACCGGCTGCGTCCAGCCGACACCGAGCCGCTGCGCGAGCTCGTGGCGGAGGTTCGCCTCGTAGAGGTAGCCGGCGGTGAGCCGGTACGTCCGCAGGATCGCCTCGCCGTCGAGCGCGCGCCACTCGCCGTCGGCGGAGCGGGCCACGTTCGCCACGATCGCGTGCGTGTGTAGGTGGGGATCCTGTGCCCGACTCGTGCGATGCCGGAAGGCGGCCGCGACGAAGCCGCCGCCGTGCTCCCGGATCGCGCCGCCGCGGTCGCGACGCACGACGCAGGCCTCGCGCTCGAGATAGCCGAGCGCCGCCTGCCACGACGCCTCGTGCGCCTCGCTGATCTCCTGGCGCACACGCTCGTCGTCGGTGAGCGCGTGCAGGATGCTGACGCTCTTCGGGCACGAGAAGACGAGGTCGAAACCCGAGACCGGCGCGAGCCGCTTCGTCTCCTCCCGCCACTCGCCGCTCTCAGTGTCGAGCACGCGAACGGTGATCGTCCGCTCGCGCACCGGAGTCCGCAGCCGCGCCGCGCTCGCTGGGTCGACGCCGCGAAGAAGCGTGCCGAGCTCGCCCTCCTCGACCACGCCCCCAAGGCCGAGTAGCTCGGCCCCGCGGCCGGACCAGATCCCCGGCGACTCGCCGCGGCCAGCGTAGTAGTCGTCGAGCCCAGCCGCGACCTGCTGCTCGTAGTAGGTCTCCTGGCCCACCGTCAGCTTCGCCACGCTCAGCACGCTGGCTCCAATCCGGCACCGACCAGCGCCGAGACGCATATGCACCAAGGTGCGAAAGAGTGTTGCCTGTTAGCTAAACAGGCGACAACTCCATGGTACGTGGATGGTACAGCAGAGGCGCAGAAGGCCACTTTCGGGCGCAGATCAACCCAGACGAGCGAGCCTAGACATCCCTGCTCAGTAGCGCTTTTCAGGCAAGAACGGTCGGCCGCGCAGACGCGCCGTCGAGTTTTGCCATGCAGAAGGTCGAGGGTTCGAGTCCCTTCATCCGCTCTAAAAGGCCTGCAAAAACTGATGTTGAGTACGCAGATCTGAGAACGAGAAATGCAACTTTGTCCCAAGATGCGGCCTGTGGCGGGGTCGCGTCCCTGCGGCGTTGCGAAGAATTCGTGAGACCCGGACCCCGGTAGCGCGTAGACGCCCACTTGGGGGGTCTTCTCCTCGGCCTGGGTCAGTGTTCGTCTCACGAAAAGACGCGAATCAGCGCGCGATGGACGATTCGGTCGGGTTGGGACTTGACCGAGCTTCGTTGCGGGGGTACGTGTGCTAGTTGCGATGAGTGGCTTGCGAGTGACGAGATCGCAGACGTCCCTTGCCAGGATGGCCGGCCTTCGGCGGGTAGGAATGGGCATTGTCGGCGGTGCGGCCACCGGATTCCTCGTTGCCGGCGGCGGATCGCGAATCGCGATGCGCATCATCGCTCTCGCAGACCGGTCGAGATTTGGTTTCACCACCGCTTCCGGCGCGACAGTCGGGCGAGTTACCACCGGGGAACCCTGACCGGGGTAATGCTGGCGGGCGCGTTTCTCGGATCTCTCTTCGGGCTGGCCTACGTCGTGCTCAGACCATGGCTGCCGCGAAGGCCCGGCCCTCGGGCCGCAAGCTTCGGCGCACTGGTCGCTCTGGGCGCCACTGCGATCACCATCGAGGGAAACAAGGAAGACTTCGCGATCGTTCCCAGGCTGCTCAGCGTCTGCCTGTTTGCGATCGTGTTCTTCCTCTCCGGCGTTGCCGGGGCAGCCTTGATCGACCGCCTGACACCACCGACAGTGCGCCGCAGGCCACGCACCGGCTACGCCGTGATCGCCCTCGGGATCGCCGGGACACTCCTGCTCGACGCAAAGGCGCTTTCGGATGTCTTTGGCTGACAGCTCTCGCCTACGCTAGCTGGCGTGCTCTCTCTTGAGCGAAATCTCGCTTTCTCAGACCCGTGAAGCGAGTGCGACGCGGCCAAGGTCAGCGTGTGCGGTTGGTCCGGACTACGGTTGGTCCGGACTATTGGCGCACGCCCGCTGATTTACAGACCAAGCAGACGAATGAGGAAAGTAAGCTACGGCTTCAGCCGCCAGCCGCGGGTGATCGCCGTGGTGGCGATGAGAAACGCTCCGGCTGCTACTGCGGCTGTGACGAGAATCGAGACCCAGATGGTTGCTTCGTTGAAGCCGGTGAGTCCTGCCCGCGTCGCGTCGACGAGGTAGTAGAGGGGGTCGATCCGTGTGAGGGTGGCCCACGGTTGGTTAAGGGTGCGCGCGGAGTAGAAGACGCCGCCGACGAGCGCGAGCGGCGTGATCACGATGTTCGCGACGAAGGCGTGCTGGTCAAACGTTTCGGCCCAGATCCCGGTGATCACTCCGAGGGAGGAGAACACGAGCCCGGTCAGCAGCAGCGCGAGTGTGGTGAGCGCGGGGTGGCGGGACTCGTGCGCGAACGGCAGCGCGAGGAGCGCGACGGCGAGAGCGGCCAGGAGGCCGCGGACGAGGCCGCCGCTGAGGTAGGAGAGGACGAGCTGGCAGGGCCGGAGCGGTGAGGTGAGGATGTCTTCGATGTAGCCCTCGTTCTTTGCTTGAAAGAGGCTCGTCGAGCAGTTCGCGAACGACTGTGCCGCCACGGTCATCACGAGGAGACCGGGAAGGATGAAGCTCAGGTAGGGAAGTCCCTCGACGTGGTGGATGCGGTTTCCGAGCGCACCGCCGAAGACGGCGAGGAAGAGGATCGCGGTGAGGACCGGTGGGAGGATCGTCTGCGTCCAGAGCGCGAGGACGCGTCGCGTCTCGCGGCCCGCGAGCGCGGCCGTAGCGCGACGCTGCCGGATCCGCAGCTCTGCGGTGCTCATAGCCGCATCGCCTCGAGGTAGGCATCCTCGAGCCGGTCGCCGCCGTAGCGGTCGATCAGTTCGGTCGGGGCGCCCTCGGAGATGATCCGGCCGGCGCGGATGAAGGCGACCCGCTCGCAGAGCGCTTCGGCCTCCTCGATGTAGTGCGTCGTCAGCAGCACCGTTGCGCCTTCGACGTGCAGGCTGCGCAGATAGCGCCAGAGCTCGTAACGGAGCTCGAGGTCGACTCCTGCGGTCGGCTCGTCGAGGATGACGAGCCGGGGGTGATGGACAAGCGCACGGGCGATCAGCAGCCGCCGCCGCATGCCGCCGGAGAGCCGGTTCGGCTTCGTCTTCGCCTTCACGTTCAGGTCGAAGGCCTCGAGCAGGTGGTCGGCGCGCTGCTCGGCCTCGAGCTTCGGCATCCCGAAATAGCGCCCGTGATAGGTAAGGACTTCGCGCGCGGTCAGGAATCGGTCGAGGCGCACCTCTTGTGGCGCGACGCCGAGGAGCAGACGCGATCTGAGGTCGACTGCGGCGTCGTGGCCGAACACGAAGATGCGTCCCGCGGGGATACGGACGAGCCCGGCGGTTGCACCGATCAGCGTCGTTTTCCCGGCACCGTTCGGGCCGAGTAGCCCGAAGAACGAGCCGACGGGGATACGCAGGTCGAGTTCGTCGAGCGCCGTCGTTCCGTCGTCGTAGATCTTTGTCAGCCGCTCCACGGCGAGCGCCGCGCTGCCGCGCTCGAGGTCAGTTGTTGGCTCCATCTCGCTCCCGAGGCTACCCTGGCCCTGCGATGCCGAGACCGCTGTTGACGATGTTCGGGACAGCCGGTACGGCCCTGGGCTGCGCGGCGATGGCCACCTCGCTCCCCACTGGCTTTGCCGGCGCGGTCGGGGCGGTCGGGATCAGCGGCTCGGGCGCCTTCGCCGGTGCGGCGCAGCCACTCTTTTATCGTCTCGGCGATCCTGCTGATCGCCGGCGCGCTTGCTTGCTCCCGCGTCGTCGCCCTGCTTGCTGCCGTCGGCAGCCTGCTGCTTTACCTGAGCATGTTCGAACTCGGCGGCGGTGGCAGCGACTCGATGACCATGATGGCGATGAACCATGCTCACACCGCGGCGCGGGCCGAGCCGATCACGTTCTACGCCGGACTCGGCGCTCTCCTTCTCTCGATCACACTCCAGATCGGGCGGCGGCGGCAACGTATGTGTCGTCCGGTGCTTCGGCTCCGGCGCGCGAGCTGATCCGCAGGTCGCCGTGCGTGGCTGTTCTTCTTCAGTGTAGATAGCGACGCAGGAAGCGGACGGTCGCGGCCCAGGCTTCGGCTTGATAGTCGGCGGCGTGGCGGCTGCCCTGGATGATCAGGAGCTGGTGCGGGACGTGCGCGTCGGCTAGCCGCCTGGCCATCTCTTCTGCCTGGGCGAGTGGAACGATCTCGTGGGTGCTGTTCGCGATCAGGGTTGGCGGGTCGGTGGAGTCGATGTGTGTGACGGGAGAGGCAGCCTTGTATCGGCCGGGACAGATCGTAGGCGGACAGCCCAGATAGCTCTCGACGAACGGGCGGCGCGTCGGGCCACCAAGTTCGGCGTCGAAGCGGCGGAGATCCATCGGTCCGGACCACGACACGGCCGCACGTACGCGCGCGCCGCGGTCAAGGCGTCCGTGTCGTTCGGTGGCGGCGAGGGCGGCGAGATTTCCCCCGGCGGAGGCGCCGAAGAGCGCGAGCCGGCGCGGGTCGACATGGAACCTCGCCGCATGCGTACGCAGCCACTCCACCGCCGCGCCGACGTCGGAGACGGCAGCGGGGAACCGGTCCTTCGGTGCGAGCCGATAGTCGATCGAGAAGACCGCGAAGCCCGCGCGTACGAGTTGAAGCGCTGTCGGGGCGAAAGGTCGCTGTCCTGGCGCGAAGGTCGTCTTGTCGCCGGCCTGCCAGCCGCCGCCATGGACGAACATGACTGCAGCTCGCAGGCCGTGCGCGGCCGATGGTACGTACGCATCGAGCGCCAGCGTCCTACTCCCGACGTGTCGGTAGACGAGGTTTCGTTCGATCACGAAACCGGCGTCAGCGGCTGGTGCACCCTGTACCAGGGCAATCGCGAGGGCGGCGAAGCCGACAAGAAGACGCGCCGAGCTGAACAACATCCTCAGGAGGCTAGTCGCAGAGTTTCGGCTGCGCTGCGGCGGCTGGAATCGATCGCCCGGTGGATTGCATCTGATGGATGTGGGCGTCGGATCTCCCGGATCGCACAACGAGGAAGGAGCCGGTCGGTGAGTCAGCGGAAGGCAAAACAGGCGCGGCAGCAGATGCGTGCGCAGGCGCAGCGGGGTGCGAAGGACACCGAGCGCCGCCCGGGAATCGCTGCTGGCCACTCCCTCTGGGCCTGGGCCCTCGTGGTGGCCGCTGCGGCAGCTGTCGTCGTCGGGGCGCTGGCCGTGATCGGCCGGGGCGGCGGGGGCGTCGAGAGCGCCAGTGCATTCCACAGCAAGGGCGGCCCCCTGGCCTCCTCGGCCGGTGACGCCTCTCGCGCGCTCGGCGCGATCCAGCGGGTTTCGGACGCGCCCTTGGTGGAGGCGGGAAAGCCGGTCGTGTTCTTCATGGGCGGCCAGTTCTGCCCGTTCTGCGCGGCGGATCGATGGGCGTTTGTCAGGGCCACCTCTCGGTTCGGCACCTGGACCAACCTGCGCTCTCTCCAGAGCCAGGGCGGCGTCGACGGCTTCGCCAGCCTTCCCACCTACGATCTCGCGGGCGCCCACTACCGAAGCGATCTCATCTCCCTGCGCCACAAGGAGGTCGCGGACGTCTCCGGCAACAAGCTCGAGTCGCTCGACGGCCTCGAGAACGGCCTCGTGAACAGCTACGACCCCGGGGGCAGTATTCCGTTCACCGTCGCCAGTGGGTCGGGCGGTCAGTACACGGTCGGGCTGGCGTTCTCGCCCGGACTGCTCAAGGGTCAGAGCTTCGACAAGCTCCGCCAAGCGCTGGCGGCAGGCGTCCGCAACCCGACCGTCAAGGCGATCGACGCGGAGGCCGACGCGATCACGGCGCTGCTGTGCAAGCTGACCGGCGAAAAGCCGGCAGCGGTCTGCTCCGCGACGACTGTTACCGCCCTCCAGAACCAGTTGTCGTGAGACCCTCCCCAAGCACTGCCGCAGAGGTCTTCCGAGACCCGTTCAACCTGGCCCTCGCCGGTGTCGTCGCTGCGGGAAGCGCAGTCTTGCTGTCGTGGGCGGGACAGGTTGTCGTGCGCTCCCCGATCGGTGGCCTCTACTGGGACCTTCAACCATCACGGGCAGCCGCCATCTGTGCGATGAGCCTCGAGTTCAGCCTCGTCGTCCCACTTCAGCTTGCGGCGCTACGACGACTGCGGGCGGCGGCGCGCGCCCGAGCCGGCGCCGGGCTCGCCGTCAGCTCCTTCACCGGGCTGGCTGCGGTCTCGTGCTGTTCGCCTCTTCTCGTGCCCGCCCTCGCCGGACTTCTGGGGGCTAGCGGCACGACTGCCCTCAGCGTCAATCTGGCCGTGCATCGGTGGTTCCTGCCGCTCAGCCTCGCGTCGATTGCGCTGCTCGCACTGTCGGCGGTCATGGCAGTCAGGGGTCTCACACGAAGCTGCCGGATCTCCCCGGTCGATGGCGGCCGGGAGCCGGGCGAGTCCCGCAGGAGCGTAGAGCTCGAAGCGTTCATTGGCCGCGGCGCGGGAGAACTCCTTCCCTCCCGGAGGCTCGCTCGAGGTCGCAAGCGTCCTCAACGCGCCACAGTAGCGGCCCTTCTTCAGCCAGACGTAGAGGCGGCCGCCGCGCTCCTCGATCAGATCGACCGCCGGATCAGAGACGACGACGCATCAGAACGTGATCACCTCGTAGCCGTCGTGGACGAGCGAGCGTAGGCTCGGGTGTCCCTTGCGCTCGCGGAGCAGAGGGAATCCGATCCGCTCCAGTTCGTCGCGCACCTCGAACGCGCCCGCGCAGTAGTGGCAGGCGCCTGCGACCTTGTCCCTGACGCGCTCGAACGTCTCGTGCAGGCGGTGCTCGGGGTTCGAGAGCTCCGCCGCCCAGCGCACACCGGCGCCATCGAAGATGATCGTCACCTCGTCGCCGTGCTCGCGGAACTCGTCCGCGGTCGAGAGCGCATTGACCAGCCGTCCGAGCTCGCCATGCGTTTCGGTATCCGCGAGCACGATGATCGCCGCCTTCAACATGGAAGTCTCCCTCGCTGTCCTGGTTTGGATGTTCTTGCTCTGTCGGGTTAGATGACCAGCGGACGCCGATCCGATTCCCGTCGACGAGCGCAGAGAGGAGGAAGACGATAACGACGATCGGAAGAGAGCCGATCCGACGGTCGAGTCTGGTTCGGTGCCATGATTGTCGGTCGAGCAGATGCGCGAGGTCGGCCGGGTGATGTTCACGAGCTCGGCATCTTGCTGGTGCGGATGATGGAGAACCCCGGCCGCAACCCGGGCCCAGCTCGCCCGGCATCTGCTCGGGGGTGACGCGCGCAGGCCCTCGATCGGGGTGCTGGCCGGGCTGGGCGGGGAACGGAGGGGTGGCCTGGTCGCCGCCCGCCGTCTGGCGGTTGCGGGTGCGCAGGTGACGATCGGGCTCGCTGCGGCTCCGGAGCAGCTCGCGCCGGTTCCGACGCGGTTCGGCAAGGACCGCTGCTCGAGATCCTGGGTGCCGACATCCACCGCCAACCAGCGGGCTGTATCTCCTCGTGGCGGCTACACGGCCGCTCTTCGAGGTCACCGGACGAAAGGACTTTCAGGATGAAACGCATCATCGCTCTGACCCTGCCGCCGGTGTTGCTTTTCGCCGTACTCGCTGTGCCGAGACGTAGCAGCGCAGCGGCGCAAGCCGCGGCGCTCAGTGGCACCGTCGGGCCAGGCTTCACGATCGCGCTCAAGACGCAGGGGGCTGTCGTCAAGAAGCTGAAGGCCGGCACGTACACGATCCGGATTCGCGATCTCTCGCCGATTCACAACTTCCACCTGTTCGGTCCTGGCGTGCACACGCTGACCTCGGTGCAGGGCACTGGCAGCACGACCTGGACGGTCCGGCTGAAGCCGGGCTTCTACCGCTATCGCTGCGATCCGCACCTGACGATCATGCACGGCAGCTTCACCGTTTCCTGAACGCGTCTGCATCCGAACTGCGGACCGCGGCTGTACCTCCGGATAAGGCCAAAGCGGCCTTGGCGCCACGCGCGCCTTCGGTCACGTCGTCAAGGAGGGTTGATGCAGATGCGTTGGAGCAAAGCCAGGATAGGTGTTGCAGCGATCGCGGTGCTGAGCGTCGTGTACGGGGCCGCGGTCGCGCTCGGTGCGCCGCCGCCGCCGATGATGATGGCTCACACGGGAGCGAAGCTGAAGGTGCTGACGCCGAAGACTGGCACGACGCTGACCGGCAACACGCTGAGCACGCGCGTCTCGATCACGCGCTTCAAGACTGATTGCCGGTATGGGGGCACCGCGAACCGTAAGGGGATCGGCCACTACCACATCGAGCTGGATAGGTCGCTGATCAACATGATCTGCAGGCCCCGCTCGAGCATCAGCATGCTCGACGTCAAGCCGGGCAAGCACACGGTCCAGTTCATCCCGGCGGCGAACGACCACGCCGACGACGTGAAGGCGATGAAGCAGATCAGCTTCACCTACAAGCCCGCGCATCCGCTGCCGGCGGTGAAGCCGCTCAGCTTCGCCGGTAAGCCGTCGATCAGCGTCGTCTCGCCCAAGCCGGGCGCGACGGTCCACGGAGGGTTCGACCTCGTTGTCGCCGCGAAGAACTTCCGGCTCTCCTGCGACCTCTACGGGAAGGCGAACGTAAAGGGCTACGGCCACTGGCACGCTAACGTCGACACGACATCGATGGGGATGATGGGGATGGGGACGATGCTCGGGATGAGCTGCGGAAGTTCCGTCCACGTCTCCCTCGCCGGGATCAAGCCCGGCCAGCACAAGTTCATCGCAATCCTTGAGGACAACACGCACGCGCCGACGATCGGCGCTCAGTCTTCCGTGACGGTGAGCATCAAGTAGCTGCGGCGCCATTTGGGGCCGCACCGACGTTCGGCCCAACTGGCCTGCTCCGATCGTGCGCGTCGCCGCATCCAAGTGGGTGATGGCGCCTGTACCTCCTGATGTGATCCCGCAGCAGCTCGAGGCGCCACCCAACACAGACGCGGCAGCTCGCGCCGACGCGACTGACGCCGACCTGCTGCACGCGATTGGCCGGGGAAGCGAGCCTGCCTTCGAAGAGCTTCGCCACCGCTACCGCCGCGCGGTCGAGCGCGCCTGCCGCGCGATCGTCGGCGCCGAATCGGAGGACTGCGCGCAGGAGGTTTTCGTCCGCATCTGGCGCAAGGCGCCGCTCTATGACCGCGACCGGGGCAGCGCCCCTGCCTGGCTGCTGACGCTCGCGCGGCGAACGGCGCTCAACCTGCGGCAGGCCCGGCGGGTGCCGCTACCGGTCGAGCTGCCGGACGAAGCGGGCGCGGTCGAGCCGCCGGACATCGAGCGCTTCTGGCTCGACGCTGCGCTCGAGCGGCTGCCCGAGCGCGAGCGGCTGGTGATCGAGCTCGCGTACTTCGACGACCTCAGCCAGAGCCGGATCGCGGCGGAGCTGGACGTCCCTCTCGGCTCGGTGAAGAGCTGGACGCGCCGCGGCCTCAGCCGACTCGCGACGCTGCTCGGAGAGGAGCCGGGGTGAGGCACGAGCACGCCTGGACGCGGCTGCCCGACCTGCTCGAGGATCGCGACGAGCCGGCGCTGCTCGTTCACCTGGCCGGCTGCCACGACTGTCAAAGGCAACTCTTCCTGCTCGGCCGCGTCGATCGGATGCTCCGCGACGCCGCGCCCGCACGCCGGAGGGAACGCCGCCGGGCCAGCAGGGGCCGCCGGCTGCGTCTCCCCGCCGGGCTCGTCGCCGTCGCCGCCGTCGCGCTGCTGGTGCTCTTCTTCCCCCACAGCAACCGTGCCGGGCAGTTCACCTTGCGAACGGCCTCGGGACAATCGATCGGCCAGGCGGTTCTGGCGCGTGCCGACGCCGAGAACACGTCGCTCTCGCTCGTTGCGCGCGGACTGCCCCGCCGGCATGCGAATGTCTACGTACTGTGGGCAGAAGGCGACGGACAGTCGGCGACGACTGTCGGCCGTTTCATGGTCGACCCGAGCGGAGCCTGCCGTGCCCGCTTCAACCTCCCGGGCGGACGGAACTGGTCGCGCTTTTGGGTCACGCCTCCAGGTCAGCCGAACGCCGTTGTCGCAACAACCTGAGCCCGACGGAAAGCCGTACGGCCGTCGCGGCTTCCTGCTGCTCGTCGCCGGCGGCCTTTCCTCGCTCGCCTGGGCCTCGCCGGCCCTCAGACTGATCGACTCCGTACTGCCCGCTGGCGCGCGAGGGCTACTTCCTTCACGGGGCTGGCGGATCTACACGATCGGCGACTCGATGCCACGCTTCGACTCGTTGACCTGGCGGCTGCGGATCGACGGGCTCGTCAGGCAGCCGCAGGAACTGCGCTACGAGGAGCTGTTGCGACTGCCGCGAGCCGAGCAGACCTCGGACTTCCACTGCGTGACGGGCTGGACGGTCAACAACGTCCGCTGGGCCGGCGTCCGCTTCCAGGATCTGCTCGCACTGGCGCGGCCACTCCCGGCAGCGCACGCAGTGCGGTTCGTCTCGGGCGAGGTCCCCTACGAGGACACGCTCACCCTCGAACAGGCGCTGCGCTCGGACGCGATGCTCGCCCACGCGATGGACGGCCGTCCGCTCTCCCGCCCCCACGGCGCGCCGGTCCGAGTCGTGCTGCCGGCGATGTACGGCTACAAGAATGTCAAATGGGTCGAGCGGATCGAGCTCGTCCCGCGCGCGGCCGACGGGTTCTGGGAGAAGCTCGGCTACGACCGGGACGCCTGGGTCGGCCACTCCAACGGCCATGACGCCTGAAGTGAGGATCCAGCGTTTCTCGCGCACCGAGCGCGCTCTGCACTGGGTGCACGCAAGCGCCTTCTTTGTCTTGGTCGGCTCCGGGCTCGTGCTGTACGTGCCGCGGCTGTCCGAGCTCGTCGCGCGCCGGCAGCTCGTGAAACAGGTACACCTCTATACGGCGCTCGCCTGGGCGGTGGCGATGACGCTTCTCGGCGCGGTCGGCGCCCGCACCGGACTGATGAAGACGATTCGGGAGCTCGACCGCTTCGACGCCGAAGACCGGCGCTGGCTGCTACAGCGCGGCGGGCAGCCTGGGCGCTTCAACGCGGGCCAGAAGCTGAATGCGATCGCAACGGCAGCGTTCGCGGTGCTGTTCTCCGTTTCAGGCTTCCTGCTCTGGTACGGCGAGCGCGACACCCGCTTCCGGCTCGCCAACGCGCTGCTCCTCCATGACGGGCTCATGTACGTCGCGCTGGTTCTGCTCGCCGGCCATCTCTACCTCTCGCTCATCCACCCGGCGACCCGGCACGCGCTCAGCGGCATCACCCGCGGCACGGTCGACGAACGATGGGCGCGCCGCCATCACCCCCGCTGGAGCGCCCTACCGGACGATCCGCGTACGCGGTCGGAAGGCCGCGACCGCGAACCAGAACGGCTCGTCGAAGGCGACCGGCTTGCCCTTCTCGGTGACGCTGGCCGAGCCGACGTCGCGTCCGCGCGGGATCCGCCCTGAGTCGAGCGCCGACGCAACACCTCCCCGCCAGCGCACGACAAGGTGATGCCTGCCCACCGTGACGTGAATCACGTGCCTGCGCCGAAGCAGCGTGAATGGAACCGCGACTGCCTCGTCGCCGCGCTCCAGGAAGACGACGCGCTCCTTCGGCTGGAGCCGGTGGTCGCCGGAGTGCGCGGTGGGGAAGAACGGCGGGCTTGAGGCATCGTCATAGCCTGTGTAAGGGTTTTTCCCGTAGGGGCGGGAAAAGCCGGTGGCGCGAGTTAACACGAGGCTGCGCGGATGAAGACGCGCGAACGTGCGCCAGGCGACGATCCGCGCCGGCAGCTGACGCAGCTTGGTACCGGCGTAGCGACCGACCAAGGCCTGGCCGCCGAACTGCTGCCACCACGACTCGCTCTGGCGGTCGTACATGACCAGATCCGAATCGCGCAGGTTGCCCGTGGTGCCAAACGAGAGCGTGCGCCGGCGGATGCGCCGGTCGAACGCGAGCGCCGTGTTGCACAACGGGCAGAAAGTGACGGCGACTGGGACGCCGCCGATGCGGTCGTTGACGATCTCGTGCCAGATCAGGATCTGCAGCGGATACGCGCGCACGTCCCGGCCGACCGCGAGCTCGATCACCGGCTCGCGGGAAGCGAGCCAGCCGATCGACGAGGCGGACGCGAAGCGCGGATGGTCGAGCGCCGGGATGCCGTCCTTGTCCGGTCCTCCGGCCTGGAACTCGGACAGCGGTACCAGGTGGCGGGAGAAATCCGTCCTCCAGCCTCTCGTGAGTGCGGGATCGGCCGCCTGCGCGGCCGCCGCGAGCGCAAGCGCCGTAACCGCCGCGGCAAGCGCCAGATGCTTCATGCCTCTTTTGACGCACGGGCGGTCGCATCCGATTCCCGTAGCGCGGCTCTACCCGGCGGCCCGCTCGAGCGCGCGCACGAGCTCGGCGACGGGCGGCCGGTCGTCGCGCTGCGGCGGCCGCGATAGCTGACGGTCCCGTCGGGATCGACGACGAAGTCGTCCCCCAGCTGCAGCGTGTCGCCCCCCCCAAGGGAGTCGCTCGCCACGCGCGATCTCACCGGCGTAGCGCAGCCAGACACGCGGGTCGCCCCAGACGCGGAGGACGGACCCCCGTTCGAGCCCCAGGCGCGATAGGCGGCGCGATCGCGATCGACGAGCAGCGCGTAGGGCAGCTCCAGCCCGCGCAGGAGCGTGCGCCGGAGCTGCTCCGGCTCGTCGAAGGAGACGAAGAGGACGGTGCCGAGAGCATCGATTTGGTGCCGGTAGTGGAGCACCTTCACGAGGTGCGCGCGGCAGATCAGTCAGCCGGCATGACGAAGAAAGACGAGCAGCACCGCCCGTCCCCGCAGGTCCTCCAGCCGGGCCAGGTTGCCGCGCAGGTCGCGGAGCTCGAGCGGAAACGCGTACTCGCCGAGAGAAGGGGCCCCACTCAGTGGCATCCGATCTCCGCCCCGCGTCTGTATCTACTGATCATCGCGGACCGGAGACCGTGCGGCTGCCCGTGATGACGCCCAGGTTCGAGACGATGAAGGGGACGCAGAAGTTGAGGACGATCTTGACCGCCGTTCCAGCCGTCGCACGGCCTTCGATCAAGATGTCACCCTGGTTGATCAAGGTGAGGACACAACCGACGATCAGAGCGATCGTGCAGGTGCGCCGCAGGTTCGGCCGCTCCATGCAGAAAGCGATCCCCTCGATGACTCTCCCCCGCGGGCGTCCTTCGCCGGGGTGATCAGCCGAGATCACTCCTGGCGGGATTCGCGAATCCGCTCGAGGACGGCCGGGACGACCGACGGCGACGGGCCCGGCGCGAAGGCCTGATCGAGCTGATGCAACCGTTCGATCGTCTTGCGCAGCGACCGGGCGCCAGCCGAGCAGACGGAGCAACCGGCGAGATGGAGACGCACGCGCAGGCGGCGCAGACCCGTCAGCTCTCCCTCGAGATGAGCCGAGAGCTGCTCGCGCGTCTCCATGCACGACCCGACCATCATGTCCATCAGCGATCTCATCCGGTCCTCTTCATCGTAGATGCGTGGTCGGGCGCGAACGATTCCGCCACTACGATCGTCCAGCCGTGGCATTGACAGAACGCGAACTGCTTGAGCAGGCGAAGGACGGCGACCTCGAGGCCTTCGCCGAGTTCGTGCGCACCTTCGAGCGACGGATCCGCACCGTTCTCTACCGGCTGCTCGACGACGCGCGGGATGTCGACGAAGCGGTGCAGGACACGTTCATGCAGGCGTGGCGAAACCTGGAGCGCTTCCGCGGCGACGCCGCGCCCTACACCTGGCTGTACCGGATCGCCGTCAACGAGGCACTGATGCGCCGCAGACGCAAGACGCTTCCGACGAGCGAGCTCCAGGAGACGATGGTCGCGGGCGGAGAGGACGCGTACGCGGCCGCAGGCGCGCGCGCCTTCCTGATCGAGCGGCTGCGCCAGCTACCGATCGACTATCGAACGGCGGTCGTGCTGCGAGACGTCGAAGGCCTCTCGAACGAAGAGGTCGCCACGGCACTCGAGATCTCCCTCGCAGCGGCGAAGAGCAGGATCCACCGCGGGCGCATGCAGCTGAGGGAGGCTCTCGAACGTTGGGAGCACGACCAGTGAGACGGCTGCCGGGCCGCTTTCACGCCGACAGAAGGAGAGCGTCGGCGAGCGTGCCGAGCGATTCGCCGCTCGCGTCCGGCGGCCGGAAGACTGTCGGGTAAGGGCTGTTCCGCCGGTTCAGCCAGCCCGCCTTCAGCCCGGCTCGCTTTGCGCCGTCGATGTCCCACGGGTGCACCGCGATGAGCGCGCACCGCTCAGGTGGGACGCCGCACGCGCTGGCGGCGTGCAGGCAGCGCTCCGGGGCCGGCTTCCAGCGGCGCACCTCGTCGACCGACAGGCAGCGCTCAACCAGGTCGGCGAGGGCGGCGCGCTCGAGCAGCCTCGCGGCGATCTCGGCGGCTCCGTTGCTCAGCGTCACCATCCGCACGTCGGCCTGCGCGAGCCGGCGCATACCCTCTGCCACGTCGGGGTGGACATCGAGCTCGGCAAAGCCGTCGAGCACGTACTCCACAGCGTCTTCGGTCGGTCTTTGCAGCGCGTCGACCTGCGCGAGCTGTCCGCGCAACACCGCCGCCGCCACCGAGCGGAAACCGGCGTAGGCGCCGGCTGCGGCGAGCGCGAAGCCGTCGCGAAGCGTGCTCGCGAACCACACCTCCAGCAGCTGTCCCGGCGCGCCGACATGCTCGAAGCGGGCGCGCAGCGGCTCCAGGTCGGAGAGCGTCTCGTTGACGTCGAAGATGACAAGCGCCGGACGGGCCATCGATCGGCCTCCTTTTTGTCGGTTGGCTCGAGCCTGCCCGGCTCGTGCGCGGAGAACACGTGAGCGGCGGAGTGTGTGCGGCACGGGGGGAACGCTGACAGAGACGATGAATCCAACCGCTGTACGAGCGCATCTAACGACCGTGAGCTTCGACGTGATCGTCGTCGGCGGGGGCACCGCCGGTCTGACTGCTGCGCTTGCGGCCCGGCACGAGGGCGCCTCGGTCGCGCTCGTGGAGCAGGAGCCGAGGATCGGCGGCGACTGCACCTTTTATGGCTGCGTGCCCTCGAAGGCGCTGATCGAGGTCGCCCAGCTCGCACAGGACGCCCGCCGCGCCGCGGCCGAGGGGATCATCGGCAGCGTCCCGGAGCTCGACTTCGCGGCGATCATGCGCCGCCGGGCGCGGATCGTCGAGGCGATCGCGCGCGACGAGCGCGACGAGCGCTTCACGAGGGCCGGGATCGAGGTCGTCCACGGCGGCGCCCGCTTCGCCGACGAGCACAGGCTCGAGGTCGGGGAACGGACGCTTCGGGGGCGGCGCTTCGTGCTCGCGACCGGCAGTCTGCCGGCGGTGCCGCCGGTAGACGGCCTGGCGGAGGTGCCGTTCCTCACGAACAAGACGATCTTCGAACTCGAGCGGCTGCCGCGGCGGCTCGCCGTCCTGGGCGGCGGGCCGATCGGGCTCGAGCTCGCGCAGGCGTTCTGCCGCCTTGGCAGCGAGGTGACGGTGGTCGAGCTGCTCGAGCGCCTGCTGCCAAGGGACGAGCCCGAGGCGGGCGAGCTCGTCGCGCAGGCCTTGCGCGAGGAGGGCCTCGACCTGCGGCTCGGCGCCGGGGTCAAGTCTGTCGCGCGACGCGAGGGCGAGACGGTGCTCCGGCTGAACGGCGACGAGGTGGTCTGCGACGCGCTGCTCGTCGCAGCCGGGCGCAAGAGCTCCGCCCAGGGATTGGGGCTCGAGCTCGAGCTCGACCGCGGCTGCGTGGAGGTCGACGAGCGCTGCCGCACGAGCCTGTCGCACATGTATGCCGCAGGCGACATCACAGGTGGGCTCCAGTTCACGCACGTCGCCTCGCACGAGGGGATCGTCGCCGGCCGCAACGCCGCCGGCGGGCGTGCGAAGAAGGACGAGCGTGTCGTTCCGTGGGTCACGTTCACCGATCCAGAGGTCGCCCATGTCGGCCTGAAAGAGGCGGAGGCACGCGAGCAACACAAGGACGTCGAGGTGCACGTCTTCCCGATGAGCCACGTCGACCGGGCACGCATCATGGAGCGGCCGGCCGGCTTCGTGAAACTCGTTTCTGCGCGTCGCTTCGTGCTGGGCCGCCTCGGTGGCGGCGTGCTGGTCGGGGCGCAGATCGTCGGTCCGCGCGCGGGCGAGCTGATCCAGGAGTGCGCGCTCGCGATGCGGACGCGCTGCTTCGCCGGCCGGCTCGCGCAGACGATCCACGCCTATCCGACGATGGGTCTCGCCGTGCAGCAGGCGGAGTCGCAGATTTCGCCGCTCGGGCGGCTGCTGGCCGAAGTAGACTGACGTGCGGGAAGATGCTCGTTGTCGGCAGCAGCCACACAGGCGATGAGCCTCGCGCGCCTGCTCAGCCGGGATGGCCGGCCCGCATCCGCTCGACCTCGAACTCATGCCCGGCAGCCTTCAGCTCCCCGCGCAACTCACCGCAGGGGCAGAGCCGGTCGGTCGGCGCCTTGCAGCGGTACAGCTTCACCGCCGCGGCATCCCACCGTCGCCCCGGCGACGCCAGAACCGGTGTGCGACGGCGAGCACGATGGCTACGCTGAGCGCCGCGCCGATTGCGGCGAAGACGCCGCCGGCCGTGTGTCCGACCAGGTACGCGCTGCCGGAGATCGAGGCCGACCAGCAGATGCCGCCGAGCGCGTTCCACGGCAGGAACGTACGCCAGCGCATCCGCGCGGCGCCGGCAAACCAGGCGCCGACGAGGCGTAGGCCGGGGATCCAGCGGGCGAGGAAGACGGCCTTCGGCCCGTGCCGCTCGAAGAACTCCTCGCCGCGGCGGTCTCACCCGTCACGAGCAGGAAGACGAGCCAGTAGCCGACGCTCGTCGGGACGTGGACGAAGAGTGCGAGCACTCAGCCGAGGATCACATAGAAGCCGAGGCGGATCGTCGCGGCGCCTTTGAAGTTGTCGTTGGCGCCGTTCGCGAACGCGAGCGCTACCACCAGCGCGAGCACGAGCCAGGTCACGGGACCGCCTCCGCCGGGCGGGAGCGGAGCAGGGTGAGCGCGAACGTTGCGAGCCCTCCGAGCGAGCCGAGCGCGACGAGCGCCGTGGCGCCCGGCAGGTGGAGAGCGGCGAGCGCGAGTCCTGCGAAGAGGACGAGCCCCGGCAGCTTCCCGGGGACGACCGCGTCGAGGGCGGGCGGACGGGCTTGCGCGAAGTAGGCCGCGGCCACGACCAGCCATTGCAGCCCGTGCCGGGCCAGCACGAGGGCGGCGGCCCAGAGCGGCAGGACGCCGCCGCGGGCGGCGCCGACGGCCGCGGCGCCGAGGACGAGGCCGTCGACGCCGCCGTCGAGCCAGTGCCCGAGCCGCGTCGTCTCGCCGCGGGCGCGGGCGATCGGCCCGTCGAGCCCGTCGAGCACCCCGGCCGCGATCAGCACCGCTGCGAGCAGCGCCGGCGGGAGCACGGGCAGGACCGGAATGACTCCGGCGCGCAGAATCGAGAGCATGTTCGCGAGCCCGAGTCGGTGCTGCTCGTCGAGCATCCCGAGGTGCCAGTCGAGCATCAGTGTCACGAGCACCCACCAGAGCACGCCCACGAGCGCGAGCCAGGGCCGGCCGGCGAGCGCCACTCCCGTCCAGGCCGCGAGGCCGAGCGCGCCGAGCGCGAGTGTTTGCCGATGCTCGTGGCGCCGCTCGGCCCGCGCCTCGCGCGCCCGCGCGAACGAGCGGGCGAGGAAGCTCGACCAAGCGCGCGGGGAGAAGTGCCCGGCCTTGAGTTGGGCGAGCACCTCGGCCGTCCAGGCGTCGCCTTCGTTCACCGGCGCGCGATGATCGAACCGTAGCCGAGCAAACCCGCTTCGTACGCGGCGCGCGCGGCGTCGATGAGCTCGATCCCGCGGCGCGCCCCGTCGGGTGAGAGGAAGCGGGCGACGCGCAGCCGGGCGCGTACGCGCTCTAGCAGGGTGGCGAGCGCGTCGTCGTGCCGCACGGTCTGTTCGACGGTGAGGCCGCTGCGTTCGAGGAGCGTTGCGACCTCTTCGAGCGGTCGTGCGTCGGCGATGCAGGCGACCCAGGCCTGCAGCGAGGTCAGCTCTGTCGGCAGGGGCCCCTCGACGAGCATGTCCGAGAGCGCCAGGCGTGCGCCCGGCCGGAGCACACGCGCTAGCTCGGCGGCCGCGCGTTCCTTGTCGGGGAAGGTGCAAAGCGCGCATTCGCAGAGCGCGCCGTCGACCGATGCGTCGTCGAGCGGCAGGGCCTCGGCGTCGCCGACGACCACGCGCACGCGTGGGTCGTCTACCGCGCTTGGCGAGAGGTCGACTGCGATCACGTCGCAGCTGGTCTCGCGCGCGAGCTGGAGCGCGCTCGAGCCGGGGCCGCTTGCGACGTCGACGACTGTCTGTCCCGGCCCGACCTGGAGCGCTGCGATCAGCCGTGAGGTCAGCGCCGCCCCGCCTGGGTGGAAGGAGTCGCCGAGCAGGAACCATGCTGCGGTGCTCGAGTAGGCGGTTGCGCAGCAGGCCTTGACCTCTTCAGCGGCGAGCATCACAGCCGTCGCCCCACGTTCGTCGCGTCACGGCGGCCGCCGCCGTTCCCGTTCGCCGTGCGTGAGCCGTAGCGGGTCGGGTGCAGCAGCGGCTGCAGGGGCGTCGCGTTCGGCACGACCGGATCGACGGCGACGCCGGACATCTGCGCCCGTACCTGCTCGCGGTAGCCGACCGAGTTGTAGGCGCAGAACGGGATCAGCCGGCCGTCCGGGGTGATCTCCTCGACGCAGCACTTCATCAGTTGACGCACGTTCAGCGTGTAGGGATCCTGGAAGTCCTGGACGACGAGCATGAAGAAGTGGCTCTGAATGTCGCGCAGCGCCTCGGGCAGGTCGATCCCGCACGACTCGCACAGGACGAGCGCCTGCTCGGCCCCCGGCGTCGCCGACGAGGAAAACATTTTCTCGAGCGCGCCCCGCACCGCGGGGTCGGGGTTGATCCGGTTCGCGACGTAGTCGAGGTGGTCCTCGACGTCGAGCAGACGCGTGAACGGGATCACTCCGTCGCCGTCGACGAGCATGTAGCTCATCGAGCGGCAGGTCGGGAAGCAGCACGGCACCGGCACGAAGTCGCTCAGCCGGAACCACTCCGGCAGCTGCGCGCAGACCAGCTTCATCACGTCCGCGTTCGTGAGCCGGTTCAACGGATCGAACTCGACATGGCGGCCGGAGTGCGTGACCGGCTGAAAGACGATCGACTTGACCGCCTCGTGTGTCACGCCGTAGCGCACGATCGCGCCTACCTCGTGCTCGTTCACGCCCTGCTCGATCGCCGCCACCAGGGTCACCTTCAACCCGGCCTGGGCGCAGTTCGCGAGCGCCCGCTCCTTCAGCTCGCGCAGGTCCTTGCCTCGGATCGCCAGGTGCGTCGCCTGCTCGAAGCCGTCGAACTGGAGGTAGATGTGCGGCTGCAGCCGCTCGAGCTCGGCGACGAAGCGGCGGTCCTTGGCGAGCCGAATCCCGTTCGTGTTCAGCATCACCGTGCCGATCCCGCGCGCCTGCGCGGCCTCGATGAACTCGACGATCCGCGGATGGATGCTCGGCTCGCCGCCCGAGAACTGGATCACCTCCGGAGTGCCCTCCGCCGCGACGAAGACGTCGATCATGTACTCCACCTGCTCCAGCGTCAGCCCGTAGCCGTCCGGCTGATGGCCCGAGTCGGCGAAGCAGATCGGGCAGTCGAGGTTGCAGGCGGTGTTCACCTCGATGATGCCCAGGCACGAGTGCTGCTTGTGCTCCGGGCACAGGCCGCAGTCGAGCGGGCAGCCGTCCTTCACCTCGGTCTGGAACTCGAGCGGCAACGTCCCCGGCTTGTTGAACCGCTGCTGCGCCATGTACAGCTCGGCGTCCGAGTAGACGAGCGCCTCGAACAGGCCATGCTCGGCACAGCGCTTGCGCATGATCACCCGGTTCTCGCGGATGTTCACCTCCGCATCGATCACCGTCTTGCAGACCGGGCAGATCGACTTCGTGTACTCGAGAAAGACCTCGTTCCGATCGACCTTCGTCGGTCCCTCCACCGTCGCCATCCCGTCTCCCTTCGCTCGCGCTGTCGGCGTCGACTACATGCCGGTTAGATGCAGGAGTGCTGTCTTCGCCTCAGGCAGCAAATCCGGCGCCTCCGCGAACGACGCGCTCGCGGCGGCGCACGTCCGCGCCGTTGGGCCAAGTCGCATGAACGCGATGTAACGACGCACCGGCGGCGTCAGAGGTCGCCTTCCCTCCTTAGGCGCTCGACGATCGCGTCCGCGATAGACGGGTCAGCAGCCGCTTGGTGGCGCCCGATCCGTTGCAGGACATCGATCGTCGCGCGCAAGCTTCGCAGCACCTCCGGGCAGTGGACGCAGCGAGCGAGGTGACGGAGGACACGCCAGCGAGGCAGGCCGCGTAGCGTGTCTTCGAGGTGCTCCGACATCAACTCGGCGGTCTCCTCACACGAGCCCTGCAAGATCATTGGCCTCACAGTCTTCTTGGATGGGGTCGAGGCCAGAAGCGATGCAGGCAATGGACCGAGCGGACTCACGTCGTGAGCACCCGCGAGAATCTCCGCCGCCGACGTCCTCATCTAACGCATCGAGAACGTCAACGAATCAAGAGAGGGGTCACATTTCAGCATGCCGAGAGCGATCTGGAACGGCGCGGTGATCGCCGAGAGTGACGACACCGTCGTCGTCGAAAGAAACCACTATTTCTCGCTCGAGTCCGTCAAGAGCGAGTATCTCGTCGAGAGTGACAGACAGACCGTCTGTCCCTGGAAGGGCAGGGCGAACTACTACACGCTCGAGATTGGCGGAGCGAGCAACGTTGACGCCGCCTGGTACTACCCCGAGCCGAAGCCTGCCGCTGAGGCCGTGCGCGGTCGCATCGCGTTCTGGCGCGGCGTGAAGGTTGTCCCGACCGAAGAGGAGCGGTCGCACACAAACAGCTCCGGGCGCGGCATCCTTGCGCGTCTGCTCCGCGCTGGGTCGCGAGGTCTCCTACGAGCGTGAGGTTTCCGGGCCTCGCGCATCGGAAAGGTGCCACCACGTATGCGCGTTATGACATATCATCAGTCTTAGATATGTTGGAGGATGTGGGCGCGACGGGTGTGTTTGTCGATTACCGGCGTGGCTTTGGCGAGTTCGACCCGGAAGGGGTGGATCTGGAGAAGGCGCGGGAGTTCGTGCGCGGCGCGGGCTACGAGTTGGGCAAGCCGCTGCCGATCGAGGGCGACGGTGCCCCGCAGCGGGTAGAGGACATCGTCGGCGAAGACGGCGAGTTCGAGTACGACCTCGCGATCGTCGGGGCCGGTGCGGCGGCGTTCGCCGCGGCGATCCAGGCGTCCGAGCGGGGCGCTCGGGTGGTGATGATCGAGCACGGGACAGTCGGCGGCACGTGCGTGAACATCGGCTGCGTGCCTTCGAAGGCGATGCTGCGCGCCGGCGAGATCTACGACTCGGCTCGGCGAAATCCGCACCGCGGCGCGCCAACCTCGACGGGCCTGGTCGTCCTCGATGCGCTCGTCGCGCAGAAGGACGAGCTCGTCGAGCAGATGCGCGAGGAGAAGTACTGCGACCTGATCGACGAGTACGACTGGAAGCTCGTCAAGGGTCACGCCGAGTTCGCGGATTCGGAGACGCTGGTCGTGGACGGGGAGCCAGTCCGTGCGCGGCGCTATCTGGTCGCGAGCGGCGCTCGTCCGGCGATCCCGCCGATTGAGGGACTCGAGGACGCGGGTTATGTCACCTCGACGAGCGGCCTTGAGCTGAAAGAGTTGCCGGCGCGGCTGCTGGTCGTTGGCGGCAACTACATCGGCCTGGAGCTGGGGCAGCTCTACGCGCACCTCGGCTCGGAGGTGGTGTTGTTCGAGATGCTGCAGCGGATCTCGCCGCTCGAGGAGCCGGACGTCGCGGAGACGCTCTCCGGGATCTTCGAGGCCGAGGGCATCACGATCGTCACC
This sequence comes from Gaiellales bacterium, assembly GCA_038237235.1. Classification (GTDB taxonomy): domain Bacteria; phylum Actinomycetota; class Thermoleophilia; order Gaiellales; family Gaiellaceae; genus JBBRYW01. The sequence continues at coordinate 33,567 of JBBRYW010000002.1, read as the reverse complement.
GGCGCCAAGGTCGTGCGTGCCGGCCGCGACGGGAACCAGAAGACGCTGGCCGTGATCGTCGATGGCGAGGAGCAGATCTTTTCGGGTGACGAGATCTTGATCGCCGCCGGCCGGCGGCCGAACACTGACAAACTAGGGCTCGACCGCGCGGGTGTCGAGCTCGACGAGCGCGGCGCGATCAAGATCGACGACACGCAGCGGACGACGAAGCCGCGCGTCTTCGCCGCGGGCGACTGCACACCGTCGCCGCAGTTCGTTTACGTCGCCGCCGCGCAGGGCGCGACCGCGGCGAGGAACGCGCTTGCAGACGGCGATGAGCGGCTCGACTACACGGCGCTGCCGCGCGTCACGTTCACACACCCGCAGGTCGCGGCTGTCGGGCTGACCGAGGCGCAGGCGCAGGAGGGCGGGCTCGACGTCGAGGTGCGCACGCTGCCGCTCGACGCGGTTCCGCGCGCGGCGGTGAACCTCGATGCGCGCGGCTTCGTGAAGATCGTTGCCGAAGGTGAATCTGGCCGCATCGTCGGCGCAACCGCCGTCGCCGAGAACGCCGGCGACGTGATTCTCGCCGCGGTCTATGTGGTGCAGTTCAAGCTGACGACCGACGAGGTGGCCCACACGTGGGCGCCGTACCTGACGATGAGCGAGGGCTTCAAGCTCGCCGCGCAGATCTTCACGCGCGACGTCTCGAAGCTGTCGTGCTGCGCAGCATGAGTAACGGACGCTACGACGCGGTCGTCCTCGGCGCGGGGCCTGCCGGCGAGGTCGCGACGGGAATCCTGGCCGAGGCGGGACTGAAGGTCGCGCTGGTCGAGCGTGAGCTTGTCGGCGGCGAGTGCAGCTATTGGGCCTGCATTCCGTCGAAGACGCTTCTGCGGCCGACGGAGGCAAGGCACGAGAGTGCTGCGATCGCCGGTGTGTCGGAGCCGGAGCTCGACTGGAAGCAGGTCGCTGCCTACCGCGACTGGATGATCCGCCACTTCGACGACTCCGGTGCCGTCGCCGGCTACGAGGAGCAGGGGGTCACCGTCTTCAAGTCCTCCGGCAAGCTCGCCGGGCCGGGACGGGTGGAGGTCGACGGGCAGGTGATCGAGACAGGGCACGTGATCGTCGCCACCGGCTCCGACCCCCTGATACCGCCGATCGAGGGTCTCGCCGAAGCCGGCTACTGGACAAACCGGGAGGCGACGACGCTGAAGGAGATCCCGAAGAGCGCCGTCTTCATCGGCGGCGGCGCGGTCGGGGTCGAGCTCGGACAGATGCTCGCCCGCTTCGGCTCGAACGTCACGATCGTCCAGGGCGCCGACGCGTTGCTCAACCGCGAGGATCCGGAGATCGGCCGCCTGATCGGCGCAGAGCTTGCGGCCGACGGTGTCCAGCTTGCGCTCGGCAGGCGCGCGATCCGTGTCCGGCTCGAGGGCGACGAGCGGGTCGTCGAGCTCGACGACGGCAGCGAGGTTCGCGGCGAAGCGCTCGTGATCGCCGCCGGGCGGCGGCCGCGCGTCCAGGGCCTCGGCCTCGAGACCGTCGGAGTCGACACAGGTAAGCGAGGCATCCCGATCGACGAGCACTGCCGCGCCGCAACGGGCGTTTGGGGGATCGGCGATGCGACCGGTGTCTCGCTCTTCACCCACGTCGGCAAGTACCAGGCGCGGGTGGCAACGGCGAACATCCTCGGCGAAGACGCCGTCGCCGACTACCGCGCCGTCCCCCGCGTCGTCTTCTGCGACCCGGAGGTGGCGGCGGTCGGACTGACCGCCGCGCAAGTGAAGGAGCAGGGGCTCACGGTCGACGAAGTGACGCTCGACCTTCCGAACGCGATCGCGCGGCCGTACACCTACGAGGAGACCCCGCGCGGCTCGTTCGGGCTGCTCGTCGACCGCGACCGAGAGCTTGTTGTAGGCGCCTGGGCGGTTGCGCCACTCGCAGGCGAGTGGATCCACCAGGCGGTGCTCGCGATCCGCGCCGAGATCCCGGTCGCGGTGCTCAAAGACACGATCGCGCAGTTCCCGACCTTCAGCGAGGCCTACGTGAGCGCGCTGCGGCAGCTTCCGAAGAACACGACTTCATGAAGAGGGGTCAGGAGCGACACCCAACAAGGATTCGTTAGGAGTCAGGCACCGACCCTTTCTGATATAAGATAGTCTAGATATGAAGGGAGCAGCTGTGTCGACGCTCGAGGCCCCGTTCCGCTTGCCGGCCGCTCCTGAGCGAGCCGACCTCGTTGCGAAGTACTTCCGGGGTCTCGGCGACCCGACCCGACTGCGCATCCTGGCGCTGTTGCGGGCGGAGGGTGAGTTGACGGTTGGGGAGCTTGTCGAGCGGCTCGGTGAGCCGCAGCCGAAGGTCTCCAACCATCTCGCCTGTCTGCGCTGGTGCGGCTTCATCGAGGCCCGGCGCGAGCACCGGACGGTCTACAACCGGATCGCCGACCAGCGGGTCGTGAAGATGCTCGACCTCGCAAATGCGCTGCTCGAGGACAACGAGGAGCACGTTGCCGCCTGCTGCCGGATCAAGGAGAAGGCGTAGATGCGGGCGAGTCTCGGAGCCGTCGGCCTAGCTTCTCTTGCGGTCGTCTGCTGCGCCGCTCTACCCCTGCTCGTCGCCGCCAGCATCAGCCTCGCGGCGCTTGCCTGGGGAGGTCTTGTCGTCGGCGCGGTCGTCGCGATTGCGGCCTTCTCGTTCGTTGTCCTACGGCGCCGAACGCGCCCGAAGAGTGCGTCTTGAGGGAGGGTTCGCGATGAGTGCAAAGAAGAGCCGCCGCGAGCAGCAGCAGGGGATCGCGGAGAAGGTAACCGGCTCGACCACGAATCGGCGGCGTCTGCTCTCTGTCGCGATCATCGCTTTGGCTCTCGGTGCGGCCGCCGTCGTCGCCGTCGTCGCTTTCGGCGGACGCGGCAAGGTCGAGAAAGCGCAGACGCCGGTCGCCGCGCTCCAAGCGTCGGGCCGCTTCCGCACGGTGCTCGCGAACGGAGCGTCCTTCAGCAGTCGAGACCTCGTCGGCCAACCGACGGTCGCAGCCTTCGTGATCGAGGACTGCACGAGCTGCGTGAACACGCTTCACACGCTGGCTGCGCTCCGCAAGAACGGGGTTCGCACCGTCGCGATCAACCTCAACGTGCCGCCGGGCAGGAATCCGGTAGCGGCAGCGACCAGCCTGGCTGCGTTCGGCCATGACGTGCATGCGGGCAACGGCATTCTCTACGCGGCCGACCCAGGCCAGCGCACCGCCGCCGCCTTCGGCATCCGCCAGATCGAAAGCTATCTGATCTTCGACGCCCGCGGGCGCGAGGTCGGTCACGGGATCGGCTTGAGCACCGACCAAATCAGGAGCGCTCTCAACCGGTCGTGAGCGGCGGCGCGGTTTCCGTCGCCTTCTCAGCGGGGGCTCTGGCAGCATTCAATCCCTGTGGCTTCGCGCTCCTTCCAGGCTGGGCGGCCGTGCTCGTCACAGGGGAAGGCTCAGGCGACGACCTGCTGGCGCGCCTGCTGCGCGCGCTCAAGGCGGGAGGCGTCGCGACGCTGGCGTTTCTTGCCGTCTTCGGCATCGCCGGTGTCGTGTTCAGCCTCGGCTTTTCCGCGCTTGGCCAGTATCTGCCGATCGCCGGGATGCTGATTGCGCTCGTCCTTGCCTGGCTGGGGACGGTGCTTCTCGCCGCCGGACACGCGCCGGGCATCAACGTCGGCCGTCGTGTGAGCACTGGCAGCGGCGTCTCGACCGTCTTCGGCTTCGGTGTCGCCTACGCGCTCGGCTCGCTGTCATGCGTGCTGCCGGTCTTCATCCTCACGCTCGGCATCGCGGCCGGCGAGCCGTGGCTGACCCGCATCGGCGGCTTCGTCGGCTTCGCACTCGGGATGGGAACGGTACTCGCGCTCGTCGCGCTCGCCGCCGCGATCACCGGTGAAGGAGCACAGCGGCTGCGACCGATCATTCGCATCGTCCCGCGGCTCGCCGGCGCTGTCGTGCTCGCCGCTGCCGTCGTTCTGTTGGCCCGCGAAATCGGCCTGGCGGCCGTGAGCCTCGGACACAGCGAACAGAGCCTCGCCGTCCGATCGGCGATCGCCGTCGCAGCGACAGCGATCGTCGCAGCAGCGGCGCTCGCATCTGACCGCTCCGCCCGCCGTCGTCATGCCATCGCGTCTGGTCATGCGCGAGTCGCAACTACGAACCCCGACACGAACGAGGAGAATGCCTTGAGCCACGACTGCTGCCCACCAGCCGATCTCGTAACAGAGGCCGCCAGCTCGAAACGCGGCGGCCCGCTCGTCGAGATCCTTTACTTCGACGGCTGCCCGAATCACTATCCTGCAATCGCACTCGTCGAGCGCGTGAGTGCCGAGCTCGAGATCGAGCCGCGGATCGAGCTCGTCAACGTCTCGGATCAGAGGAAGGCGCAGGAGCTGCGCTTCCTCGGCTCGCCGACGATCCGTATCGGCGGCGTCGACGTCGACCCGCAAACCGACCAGCGTGACGACTTCGCCCTCTCATGCCGCGTCTTCAAAACCGACCTTGGCATTACCGGCCAGCCGGACGAACAGTGGGTGAGAGAGGCGCTACTGCGCGAGGCCGCGGTCCCGGTGTGAACGAGCCCGCCAGGCCTTGGCGCGACTCGACGCCTCCTTCCGTCACGGCGCCCTTGATACCGGAGTCGAGGGCGCTTCACTGGGGCGTACGGGCTCCCCGACAGCGCAGGCGGCAAGAATCTCAGTTGCCAGAGGAGCTAACGTAATTTGTCCCGAACTTTGTCCCCGCATAGGCAGATCTAGCCTGACGTATCTGAACGAACAGTGGCCCAACCATGCGGCTGTAGCGTCAATCCGACTGGCCCCGGACGAGTTGCCATGCAGAAGGTTGAGGGTTCGAGTCCCTTCATCCGCTCTAAAAGACCTGCAAACCAAGCTGTTCAGTTCTCAATTTTGAGAACTAGAAACGCAACTTTGTCCCAAGACTTGTCCCAGCGCCGTGGTGCTGGCTACCGGCAACAGCCGGCGTTTCGCTGCCGAACCGAACTGGCTCTGACCGGGCTGCCGCGCGGCAGAGGGCGTGTGGCAGGTGTGTGGCGGAGGTGGTGCCTGCGTCGACAACGGGACCACGTTGCGCTTCGAGGTCGCCGTCGGCTCGGGCGAATTCGGCTGTGAAATCGTCTTCGGGTTGCCTCGATCGACAGTCGGTGTGGTCGGCTCCGATCTGGCGTCTGAAGCGACAGCACAACAACACAACAAGCAAATTTGCAGGGACTTTCCGGGAGCGAGGGGACTCGAACCCGCGACCTCCGGCGTGACAGACCGATACAAGCTCAACCGCTACAGCCGGCTGCGACCCGGAATTACCCGCTGGAGCGGGCGTTTCGCCGCCGAGCGAACCGGCTACGACCGACTGCCACCCCGCACAGCCAGTGTAGTACGCGTGTAGTCGGGATGGTGTCGAGCTAGGCAACACAGCGTGGCCGTGCGCTTGAGAACCGCGACATCCTACGCGCCCGCGAGCCTTCGTTCGAGCGCAAGGACGAGCTGCTCTCGTCGCTGCGTAGGGAGCGCGGCGGGCGAAGGCGAGGTGCGCGACGGCCTCGGCATGTAACGCGTCGTCGACCGCCGGCCGCAACGGCCGACTTCGATCGCGGCAAGGCGGGTCACGGACCCGGGTCCGCACGCAACGTCGAGAACCGCCTCACCCGGCCCTAGGTCGAGACGGTCGAGGAGCAGCCGGGCCCAGGGCGTGAAGAGCCTCGGCACGAGCACGTCTTCGTAGATCTGCATAGCCGAGATGTCTGCTGCCTCGAACGATGCGGCCCACGTGGAAGAGGTCATCTGCCGTCCCGAGGTCGACGTTCAGAGCGTGGAATCGAGTGTCGGGCATCGGGGCGCGCCCATGTGGGCGCGCCCACGGGTGCGTCCTACACCGTTCCGGCTGTGGAAGGCGTGCCTGAGGTCGTACTTCGCGACGTTCCGACCGAGGACGACACCGGCGACGCTCGAGAAGCGGTAGTGCAGCCCTGCCCAGAGTCGGGCGTCGATGATCTCTTGGAGAAGGTCGTTGGGCATGTTGAAGTGCCGCGCCGCGTTCAGGTTTCCAGCCGGCCCGGCGGGCTCGAAGCCGTGGATGTCCAGGTCGATCTGGTTGGTGCCGAGGAAGGTGCTGAACACCTCGGCCATCGCCGACGTGATGACGCCGTGTGCAGCCGGGTATTCCGGATGGTTGGGCGTCGGCAGGAGCGGCCGCCAGCCCGTCTGCTCCGCCGTGGCCGGCTTACCGTCGTTGTAGCCCGGTACCGGGCCGAAGCCGTCCGCGGTGACGGCGGCCGGGTCGATCGCCGTGACCGGCCGCCAGAACAGGAAGTGATACTTGGCGTGCAAGCCCGACATCAGCGCATCGGCGCCGATGACATTGACCATCGCCAGTAGCCGCGCCGTCTCGAGCGAGCCGGCACTGCGCGCGCCGGCGATGTCGCGTCCGACCCGGTTGTACTGGCGGACGACGTTCGCGGACCAAAACCTGGCGACGTTCGTCTCGTCGCCGCTGCGCAAGCTGCTATTCGCTGCGCCGTAAGCCTTGATCTGGTAACGCGTCAACCCACTCCTCGCTTTGAAGCGACGGCGGCGGGTCGGGCAGGAACCCCGGGAGCGGGTTCCCGAGGCCGTGGTCCGTATACCAGTGGCTCGCGGGCGAGCACGCGACGACGGATCGAGTCGGGGATCTCGACCGGTTCGCGACCGACATGGCCGACTTCCTCGCCGCCCTCTACAAAGTCGATCCCGCAGGCGGTACGGAGCCCGGCAAGCACAACTTCTTTCGTGGAGGGCCGCCTCGAAGGTCAGCACCTCGTCGCGCGCGAGCTACCCACCTACGACAGCGAGGTGAGAGAGGCGATCTCTCGCCTGAAGGCGGAGATCGACAAGGACGCTGCGACCGAGGTGTGGGAAGTAGCCCTCGCATCGACATGGCACGGCCCCTCGGTGTGGATCCACGGAGACGTCACTGCCGCCAACCTGCTCGTCGTCGACGGCCGCCTGAGTGCCGTCATCGACTTCGGATGCTCGGGAGTAGGCGACCCGGCCTGCGACCTGACCGTCGCGTGGACGTTCTTCTTCGGCGACAGCCGAGAGGCGTTCCGGGACCGGCTTCCCGTGGACGATGCGACCTGGGCGCGTGGCCGTGGCTGGGCGCTCTGGAAGGCGCTCATCACGCTCGTCCAGGCCCCGAAGGCGAACGGCGCCCAGGCAGACCTCGCCAGCCTCCGCTTCGGATGGCGGCTGAGCGCCCGACACGTCATCGAGGAGGTGCTCGCCGACTACAGCCGCCAGGCCCGATGAGTCTTCGAGATCTGGAGAGGCGCGGGCGAATGCCGTGCACCGCGAGAACGAGGAGGCCCGCCGTGAGCGCGAGCAGGGTAGTCGTCGCTCCCGCGAGGCGGGAGGACCAGCCGGCGCCTGCGCTGCTGCGCCGCCGTCTCTTTCGCGAGTTGCTCGGACTCTCGGTTCTACTCGGGGGCGCGCTCGGCCTGATCGAGGTCGGTTTGCCGGCGGAGGCGATTGCGAACGAGGCTCGTGGGCTGAGCGGCGTCCTGCTCGGCGCCTTCGGGCTCGGTAGCGCGGCGAGCGCCGTGCTCTTCGCGCGGCGGGAGTGGAGGCAAGCCCGTGGCGACGCTACCGGCTTGCATCGGCCGGGCTCGTCGGGGGCCTCACCGTGGTTCCGCTCGCGCCGCCGCTCCTGCTCCTCGCGGGAGCCGCGCTGCTCGCGGGCGCCGGCTTCGGGCCAGCGACGATCTCCCTCTTCGAGTTGATCGACGGGGTGGCGCCGGACGCGGGAGTCGAGGCCATGACCTGGGTCACGACTGCCGAGGCGCTCGGAATCGGAGCCGGCTCCCTCGGAGCGGGATTCGCCGTCTCCGGCCTGGGCGCCCGCGCGCCGCTCGAAGCCGCATCGGTCATCCTCGCAGTCGGCCTGATCGACGTCGCGGCCGGGGATGTACGTGTGCGCCGAGCGTGACGGGCCCGAGGCGAGGGCGTACGGGGCCCGCCGATACGATGACGGGGCTCGACGGCGCGGTGGCCGAGTGGTTAGGCAGAGGCCTGCAAAGCCTCGCACACCGGTTCGACTCCGGTCCGCGCCTCTACGCCTTCCCTCTGCTTGCTCGTCGCGCGGTGCGCGCAAGGTAGGTAGCCGAGCTGGCGACGAAGAGCAGACCGAGAAGCGCTCTCACCTGCTCGGCCGACAGCGGGAGTTGCCGCGCGAGTGGGTCAGTAAGCCAGTCGGCCGCCTTCTCGCGCCAGCCGTGGCCGGTCGCGGCAAGCCCGATTCGTGTTCCGATCATGGCCGCTTTCTTACCCGCGCCCGCGCCGCGTCAATCGTGAGGCGAAGAGCTGATCCCCGCCGTCCGGAGACTCCGGCCCAGGGCTCTCGGGCCTAGGGCGAAGCGCGGCTCGAGCGGCTGCGAGCCCTCGAGCACGTCGGCGGCATACTCCGCGAGCGCTGGCCCGTGCTTGAACCCATGGCCCGAGCCGCCGCCGAAGAGCCACACGCGGTCGTGCTCGGGGTGCGGGGCGAGCAGGAAATGGGTGTCGGGCGTGAGCGCGTACGGACAGGTGCGCGAGCCGATGAGCGGGGTCCCGGCCAGCGAGGGGAAGCGGCCCTCGAGGTAGCCGCGAGCGGCGCTCTCGCCTGCAGCCGACGCGACTCGCGGCTCCGCCTCCGGATCGAAGTCGGGCCCCTCCAGGTCATGCGCCGCCTTGACCCCGCGACCGTCGAGGTCGCCGAGGCCGTAGAAGGCGGCGTCGTAGTCGACCCACGCCGGCCGAGGTGGCGTCTCCCATGCGATCGGCGCGCCGAAAAAGAAGACATCCTGCTTGGTGACGCGGATCGAGACCAGGTTCGGGTACAGGCTGGGCAGCCACGCGCCGCACGCCCAGACGATCAGGTCGGCCGAGCGCCGCCGACCGTCAACGAGCGCGTCGGAGCCGGCCGGCTCTGCACCACCCGGAATGAAACTGACCCCGGCAGCGAGCGCGAGCCGGTACGTGGCCCTGACCGCCTCGCGGGCGCGGAGCACTCCGGCCTCCGGCTCGTGCAGCACGAAGGAAAGATCCTCCGCGCTAACGTCCGGAAAGAAGCCGCGGGCAGCATCCGGCGGGAGCCGCTCGACCGGGATGCGCTGCTGCCGCAGCACGCGCTCGCTCTCGGCCTCCCAGCCGTTCTCGGCGTGGGCGAACCACAACATTCCAACTTGCACGAGCAGCTCGACCCCGGCCTGCTGCTCGATCTCACGCCACAGCTGACGGGCGCGCCAAGCCGACCGCGTGTACCACTCGTCGGTGCCGTGCCCGTATCGGATCAGCCGGGATTCGCCGCCGGAGGCGGCGCGAACGTGGCCGGGCGGATAGCGGTCGACAAGGTCGACGTTCCACCCTCTCAGTGCGAGGCGGTGCGCCAGGGAGACACCGAACACCCCGGCCCCGACGACGAGCGCACTCGGCACGCCGGCGAGCTTACCCGGACGCGCGAGGCTGGTCTCTTCGGGGGGCCGCTATCCTCGATCCGTGCGCATGCTCCTCGCTCGGGTCGCGCCGATCCTCGTTTGCGCTCTCGCGCTCTGCGCTGCGGGCTCGGCCGGTGCGACCGGCACGCGGGCGAGCTCCGCCCGCGCGGCGCACGCCCTCTCAGCCGCCCGCGCTGCGTTCGCGCCGCATGCGAACGGGCGAGACGCCACGCTCGCACTGCGCGACCTCGCCGAGTACCGCCGCGAGCTGTCGGCGGGAGACGCGCGGCGGGCGAGCGCTCTGCTGGCGCGCCCCGGGCTCACCGACCAGGTCTGGTGCACCGTCGTCTGCCTGCACTGGGATTCCAAGGGCCCGGACGCGCCGCCCCCGCGCGACGCGAACGGGAACGGGAGGCCCGATTGGGTGGAGACGACGATGGCGGTGCTGCAGGAGGTCTGGCAGAAGGAGATCGTCGAGTTCGGCTTCCGACCTCCGAAGTCCGACCTCGCCGTTCCCGACCACGGGCCTGACGGCCGCCTGGACGTCTACCTCAAGGACATCGCCAACGACGTTCTGGGCTACTGCGCGCCGGAGCCGTTCACCCAGACGTTCGACTCGTCGGGCTACTGCGTGCTCGACAACGACTACTCGCTCGCGCAGGTCGGCCCGCCTTCCTACGGGGGCAAGGTCGAGCTGGAGCTGACGGTCGCGCACGAGTTCTTCCACGCGGTCCAGTTCGGATACGACTTCACGGACGACACCTGGCTGCTCGAGGGCACGGCGGTCTGGATGGAGGACGAGGTCTACAACTCGATCAACGAGGGCTACGCCTACCTGCTCGACAGTCCGCTCGTCCATCCGGAAGTTCCCGTCGACTACTACACCCCCGGCAAGCTGTACCAGTATGGCGCCTGGATCTTCTGGCGCTTCTTCGAGGAGTTGTTCTCGCCGGCTGAGAAGCCGCGCGATCCCACGGTGATCCGGCGCGTGTGGGAGTTCGCCGACGCGAGCGCCGGCGCGCCCGACCTGTACTCGCTGTCAGCGGCCGACGCTGTCGCCCGGGAGAAGGGGTCGAGCCTCCGTGCCGCTTTCGCCGCCTTCGGCGTAGTCAATTCAGCCCCGCGCTCGTTCTATCAGGAGGGCGCGAACTACCCCGCCTCGCCGCTCGACCGTACCTTCGCCCTCTCCGCGCAGCGCATGCAGACGGGGCCGCAGAAGCTCACGCTCGACCACCTGACCAATCGGCACGTCGCCCTCGTCCCGGGGGCGGGGCTCAAGACGAACGCGACTCTGGCGGTCACCCTCGACTTGCCGCCGGTGACCGAGGGCTCGGAAGCCACGCTCCTGACCTTCGAGCGCTCGGGGAAGCTCGATGCCAAGCGGCTGCAGCTCGACGTCGGCGGAAACGCGACGGTGAGCGTGCCGTTCGGGCGGGGGGCCGTCTCCAAGGTGATCCTCGTCCTGACCAACGCGAGCCAGCGCTTTCACTGCCGAAGCCGCACGCGCCTCTCGTGTGAGGGCACGCCCATCGACGACAACCGCCGCTTCGACTACCAGGCCCGCGTCACCAAGTAGACCCGCACTCCAAGCCTCGCCCGGTCCGCCTACGGGCAGCCGATTTTGCGATCGCGCGGGTCGGCGACGCAGTTGTCGCGCCCGGGGCCGCCGTTCGCCAGGTCGTTTCCCCGCCGGCCGTCCGTAGCCGAGACGAGGTCTGCGCCTGGCCCGCCGTAGAGCCGATCGGCACCTGCCTGTCCCGTCAGGATGTCGTTTCCGGCGCCGCCGGAAAGGCGGTCGGCGCCGTCGCCGCCGAAGATGATGTCGTTTCCGCCCAGCCCGTCGATCGTATCGTTGCCGCCGAGGCCGCAGATGACGTCACGGCCCGGCGTGCCGCGGATCACGTCCCCATGCGCCGTTCCGCGCCTCGTGCAGTAGGTCTGCCAGTCGGCGGTGCGGTTCAGGCCGCTGCCCCCGCGCGTCAGCTGCCGGACGTCGCCACCGGCCAGATCCGTTGAGTAAATGTCGACAGCGCCCCCCCGGTCGCTCGTGAAGGCGATCCGGTCGCTGCTCGGGGACCAGGTGGGCTCGATGTCTGCTCCCGGGTCGGTCGTCACGCGCCGAATTTCGCCTCCGTTCGTGTTCATGACGTAGATATCGAAATCGCGACTCTCGCCGCGGTCGCTCGCGAAGGCGATCCTCGCTCCGTCGGGCGACCAGCTCGGCTGCGTGTCGAAGGACTTCGAGCTTGTCAGCCGGCGAACCTGAGTGCCGTCGGCGCGCATGCGGTAGATCTCCCAGTCACCGTCCCGGTTCGTGCGGAAGACGATCTGGCGTCCGTCCGGCGACCAGCTCGGGTTGACGTTGTCGTACGGGCCCTTCGTCAGCACTCGCTGGGATGTTCCGTCGGCGTTCATCACGGCCACGTCCGTGCGTCGAGGATCGAGCCCCGTGCCTCCGAGTGTGCCCCGCTGGTAGGCGATGCGGGCGCCGTCCGGCGACCACGTCGGCCGCGAGTCGGCCAGGCTGCGATGCGTCAGGCGCACGACGTGCGTCCCGTCGGGGTTCATGACGAAGATCTCCGGGTTCCCGGCCCGGTCACTGCGGAAAGCGATCCTGCTGCCGTCCGGGGACCACGAGGGGGAAAGGTCGGCGAGGCGCTCGCTTGTGAGCCGGCGCCGCCCGCTGCCGTCGGCGTTCATGACGTAGACGTCCCAGTTGGCATCGACCTCCATGACGTACGCGATCCTCCCGTTCTGGCCCGGGAAGGCTCCGCGTGCCGCGCCGCCGGCGCCGAGCACGATCGCCCCCGCCGCCGCGACGATGAGACCCTGCATTAGCCGTCGCCCGGTCATCGACTGGATGCTACGCGAGCAGCTCTTCCGGCCAGGCACCGGCTCAGGTGCCGGCGAGCCGCCGGCCGGCGGCTTCGCCTTGCGGGGTCTACGAGGGAATGGTCGAGCGGGACACGCAAGACGGGTCGTGCTAGGACGGAATGCGAGCGGGGTTCGTCACAGGCGGCCCCGTTCGACCAGCGTGCGCGACGGCGGGCCGAGTTGCTCCTTGAGCAGCGGGAGAGCGCCCGTGACGGCGCCGTGGATCCGCTCGGCGTGCTTGGGGGCAGTCCGCAGCGGGAGAGCGCTCGTGACGACTCGATCGCATCGGCCTCCTCGGTCAACGAGAGCGAGCCGCCGACGATCCGGCAGCCGAACGAGAAGACGACCTCGCCGGCGTTCGGTTTCGCGTACACGCCGACGAGCCGCTCGACTCGGACCTCGAGCCCGACCTCCTCCTTCCCCTCCCGAACGACTGCCTCCCAGGGCGTCTCTCCGCTCTCTACGCCGCCGCCCGGGAGATTCCAGATCCCCAGATCGGGTCGACGGCATAAGAGCACTCGCCCGTAGTCGTCGAAGATGACGGCGAACGCCCCGAGCCTGAACTCTGCCCGGGCTACCGCAGGCCGCCCAGCGTGTGGTGCGCCCTGAAGAACTCGCGCGAGCCGGCCGATGCCATCGCGGCCGAGGCGGAGATCTCGAGCGACAGCGCGGCCGCCGCGACGATCTGGGCGAAACGGTAGACGTTCCCCGCTCCGGCGCAGCCCATCAGCGCCAGCCAGGAGCGCGCGTAGGGCAGCGTCGTGCCGCCGCCGATCGTCGCGACCTCGAGCCCCGGCAGGCGGATCGCGACGTGCAGACGGCCCTCGACCGCGTACGCAGTGCCGTGTGCCATTGAGCTCGTCCCGACCATCCCGATGTCCTGGCCCGTGGCGGTGAAGATCGCGGCGATCGCCGTGGCGGGGGTGAACGCGACCGACTGCATGCCGGAGGCGACGGCTCCATGCGTGCCGATGAAGGCGAGCTCGAGCAGGTCGTCGATCGACGTGGAGAGCACGCGGCGGACGGCCTCCGCGGTCAGGATCGCCTCCGCGATCACCGTTTTGCCGTGACCGCCTCGCTCGAAGTAGCGGTGGGACGGCTTCTTGTCGCCGCCCATGTTCCCCTCGAGCATCGAGCGGCGTGGCTCGACCGGGCTTCGCTCCGCCACGAAGCCGTGGTTCAGCGCGTAGGCGTTGCGCGTCACCATGTTCAGCCCGACCGCGTCGCCGGTCGTGAAGGCGTACATCACGTGGCACATAGGACCGACCACGTGCGTCTCGATCTCGCGCAGCCTGGCGTGCCTCGACAGACCCTCCATCGACGCGGCCTGGAGCCAGTGTTGCATCTCGCCGACTTGCGCCTCGATCCAGATCGAGAATGCCGTGCTTTCTGCGGCATCTGCGAAGAGGAAGGCGCAGGCGCGCGTCATCCGATCCGCCAGCACGTACGTGCGGAAGCCCCCTGATTCCTCCGCGGCTCGCGCGCCGCGGTACGCCGAGAGCGAGAGGCCGCCCTCAGTGTTGGCGAGCGGCACGTAGACGCTCTCGGACGCGCGGCCGCGCTCGACGACAGCTCCCTCGGGCTCGGACAGCTCGTAGTCGCCGAGCTCGACCTGCAGCGGAACGACGGCGACCGGAACGACGGCGACGCCGGTGACGATCTCGGTCGCACGCGCGAACGGCTCGAGGTCGTGGCCGAAGACCTCGCCGTCCGCGGTCAGTTCGCGGAGCGCGTCCTGCCGCGCCCGAACCGAGGCGGCGTCGTTCTTGCGGGGCCAGCGGCGAAGCTCCATTGCGGTCTGCCCTTGCCGCTCGCGCTCAGAAGCTGAGGCTGATCTCGCTCACGTCGAGGCCGAGCGCCTGTGCGTTGCGGACGCCGGTCTCGATGTCCTCGTGGAGCATCCGGATGTCCGTCTCACGCATCAGCCGGCCGATCACCTCGCGCGCCTTCGGGCGCCACAGCGCGTGTTGCACGAAGACCGGGAGCATCCGGTTGGCGGCCTCGACGAGTCGCACCTTCGTCCGCTTGTCGGCTCTTGCGAGCAGGACGCGCTCATAGGCCATGCCGGCGCGGTGGTGAATCCCATCGTCCACAGTGAGTCGGTTGCAGAGATCCTCGAGCACCGTCCCGGGCGAGCTGCGGGCGATCATCCGGAAGCGCGGAATGATCAGCCGCTCGTAGAAAACCTGCATCACGAGGACCTTCTCCTCGAGCGTGTCCGCCTCGAGCGTCATGTGCGCGAGCCGGTCGAGGTGCGGGTCGCGCTCTCCCGTGCCGCCCGTCTCGGCAGCTAGCTTCAGCCACGCTTCCGTGTGGCGTGCCTCGTCCTGCACCATCGTCGTGTAGTAGAGCCTCGCCTCGGGGTCGGGCGCGACCGCGAACAGCTGCGTCGCCATCTCGACGGCGAGCTCGTCGGCCTGGAGCTGCTGCGTCATCACCGACCGCCAGATGTCCCCGCGGCGGGCGACCTTCTGCGGCGAGCCGGTCGACTCCGGGAGCGGTGGAATCTCGCCCCAGGGGAGATCTCGAACCTGCCACTCGGCCCGCTTCGCCAGCTCGTAGTAGCGCAGCACGGCGGCAAAGGCGCCGCCTTCCTCGGCGGCTCCGGCCGGCGCCTTCGCGAGCTCCTCCGTCTCCATCGCAGCAAGAGGCTAACGTTTCGCGCACCATGGCGACGCTGATGGATGGCCGCGCGCTTGCCGCGCGAATTCGCCGGGAGGTCGCCGCCCGGGTCGAGGAACTGGGTCGCCCGGGGCTAGCGACGGTGCTTGTCGGGGACGACCCCGCGTCGCAGGTCTATATCCGTCTCAAGCACGAGGCAGCCGAGGAAGTCGGCATCGGGCCGCTCGACAAGCGACTGGGCGCGGACACCTCCCAGGAGCAGGTGCTCGAGCTCGTCGCGGAGCTGAACCGAGACGACTCGGTCGACGGCGTACTCGTGCAGACTCCCCTGCCGCCGCAGATCGACGAGGACGAGGTGATGCGGTCGATCGAGCCGGTGAAGGACGTCGATGGCCTCCATCCGCTCAACGCAGGCCAGCTCTACCTAGGGCGCCCGACACACGTCGGCGCGACGCCGCTCGGCGTCATGCGCCTCCTCGAGGAGTACCGCATCCCGGTGGGGGGTGCACGCGCTGTCGTCGTGGGACGCAGCGCGATCGTGGGAAAGCCGATGGCGATGCTTCTCCTGCATGCGAACGCGACGGTCACGGTCTGCCACTCGCGTACGCGCGATCTCGATCAGCACACGCTCGCCGCCGACATCCTCGTGGCCGGGGTCGGGCACCCGGGACTGATCACGGCCGGAATGGTCAAGAAGGGAGCGGCGGTCGTCGACGTCGGCCTGACGCGCACCGGCGCCGGTCTCGTCGGCGACGTCGGCGAGGGAATCTCCGAGCGAGCGGCCTTCCTCACGCCCGTCCCGGGTGGCGTCGGCCCGATGACGATCGCGATGTTGCTCCGCAGCACCCTGCAGGCGGCGCGCTACCGGCGCGGCTTGCTTGCCTTCCCAAGCCGGTGAGATAGCATTCGCGCGCTGTATGCAGGGTCGGCGGCTCGGTGCCCGGGCCGTCGTGTTTTTGCAAGCGAAGGGAGATTTTGGTGGCTCAGGGCACCGTCAAGTGGTTTTCAAACGACAAGGGATTCGGCTTCATCGAGCGCGAGGGAGCGGAGGACGTCTTCGTCCACTATTCCGCCATCACGGCCGAGGGCTACCGCTCTCTGACCGAGGGGCAGCGCGTCGAGTTCGAGATCGTGCAGGGCGACAAGGGCCTGCAGGCGGCGAACGTTCAACCGATCTAGAACGAGTTCGCACCAACTGCACCGCGGGCCCCGGACAGGGGCCCGCTTCGCTTCTGGAAGGATGTGATGCAAGTGCCGATCACGAGGGATGACGTGCTTCACGTGGCGCGGCTGGCGCGTCTGGCTCTCACCGACGAAGAGGCGGAGCGCTTCGGGGAGGAGCTGAACGCGATCCTCGAGGCCGTGGGGAAGGTGGCCGAGCTTGACCTCTCCGACGTTGAGCCGACTTCACATCCGCTCGCCGTATCGAACGTCTGGGGGGAGGACGATCCTCGGCCGTCGCTCGCCCTCGACGAGGCTCTCTCGACTGCGCCCGAGCGTGAGGGAGGCTTCTTCCGGGTGCCGCCGGCATGATCGACACGCTACGTCTGACCGCCGAGGAGGCGGCGCGGCTTATCGCAGTACGTGAAATCTCGGCCGCCGAGCTGCACGCGGCCTACCTGAGCGCGATCGACGAGCGCGACGGCGAGCTGCACGCCTACCTCCGAACGGTCGAATACCAAAGCGGCGACGGTGTTCCCGTCGCCTTCAAGGACGTGATCTCGACGCGCGGGATCGAGACGACGGCAGGCTCGCGGATGCTCGAGGGCTACCGGCCGGTCTACGACGCGACCGTTGCGACGCGCTGCGGGGACGCGGGGCTGCCGCTGATCGGCAAGACGAATATGGACGAGTTCGCGATGGGCTCGTCGACGGAGAACTCGGCGTACGGGCCTACCCGCAACCCGTGGGATCCCGAACGCGTCCCGGGCGGCTCGTCAGGCGGCTCGGCGGCCGCCGTCGCTGGTGGCCTCGCCCCCTGGGCGCTCGGCTCCGACACGGGCGGATCGATCAAGCAGCCCGCCGCCCTGTGCGGGATCGTTGGCCTGAGGCCGACGTACGGGACTGTCTCGCGCTACGGCATCGTCGCGTTCGCCTCCAGTCTCGACCAGGTCGGCCCGCTCGCGAAGACGGTGCGGGACTGCGCGCTGCTGTACCGGGTCATAGCCGGCCGCGACCCCTGTGACTCGACCACGGTCGAGCTGCCCGCGGCGGTGGAGCTGCCGGAGGCCGAGGATCTGCGCGGCTTGCGCGTCGGCGTCCCGCGAGAGCTGAACGAGGTCGAGGGAATCGAGCCCGGCGTCGGCGCCGCGGTCGGGCGGGCGATCGAGCTCTGCCGCGAGCTGGGCGCAGAAGTGGGGGAGTGCAGGCTTCCCCTGTCGGTTGATTATGGCCTGCCCTGCTACTACGTGATCGCTCCCGCTGAGGCCTCGTCCAACCTGGCGCGCTACGACGGCGTCCGGTACGGCCTCCGCGCCGAGACGCATGGCTCGGTGCGGGAGATGTACGAGGGGACGCGCGACGCGGGCTTCGGCGACGAGCCCAAGAGGCGGATCATGATCGGCACCTACGCGCTCTCGGCGGGCTACTACGACGCCTTCTACGGGCAGGCGCAGAAGGTACGGACGGTGATCCGGCGCGAGTTCGCGGAGGCCCTCGAGCGGTTCGACGTGCTCGTGTCGCCAACGTCCCCGACGGTTGCTTTCCCCCTCGGCGCGAAGACCGGGAACCCGCTCGCCATGTATCTCTCGGACGTGCTCGCGATCCCGCCGAACATGGCCGGCCTTCCCAGCCTCTCGCTCCCGTGCGGGCTCTCGGACGGACTACCCGTGGGCCTGCAGCTCGTCGGCGCGCAGTTCTCGGAGAACACGCTCTTTCGAGCCGGCCACGCGCTCGAGCGCGCGCTTGGCTTCGACGTCGTGCCGCCACGTCTCGCGGAGGCGATCCTGTGACGACCCCGACGGTCGAAGCCGAGCCCGGCACGACCGCTTGGGAGTCCGTGATCGGCCTCGAGATCCACATCCACCTGAAGACGCGCACGAAGATGTTCTGCCGCTGCGCCGTCGCCTACGGGGAGGCCGAGAACGCCCTCACCTGCCCGGTCTGCCTCGCACACCCCGGTGCGCTTCCGGTGCCGAACCGGCGCGCTGTCGCGTGGACCATCAGGCTCGGCCTCGCGCTCGGCTGCGACATCTCGCCCCGCGCGCTCTTCCACCGCAAGGCGTACTTCTACCCCGATTCCCCCAAGGGCTACCAGATCTCGCAGTACGACGAGCCGCTTTGCGTGAACGGCCGCTTCGTCGTTCCCGGCCCGGACGCCGACGCCGAGGTGGGCATCGTCCGCGCTCACCTCGAGGAGGATGCGGCGAAGAGCGTTCACGTCGGCGGTAGCGAGGGGCGAATCGCGGGCGCAACGCGGACGCTCGTGGACTTCAACCGCGGCGGCACTCCGCTGGTCGAGATCGTGACGCGCCCCGATCTACGCTCGGCGGACGACGCGAGACGCTTTCTGCAGCTGCTGCGACAGACCGTCGTCGAGCTCGAGATCTCGGATGCGGAGATGGAGAAGGGGTCGTTTCGCTTCGACGTGAACGTCTCCGTGCGCCCGCAGGGCTCCGCCGAGCTTCGCACGCGCACCGAATTGAAGAACATGAACTCCTTCGCCTTCGCCGCCCGAGGAATCGCCCGGGAGGTCGAACGGCAGATCCAGATCTACGAGTCGGGGGGAGAGATCGAGCAGGAAACGCTCCACTTCGACCCGGCTCACGAGGATGCGCCGCCGCTTCGCTCGAAGGAAGAGGCGCAGGACTACCGCTATTTCCCTGAGCCCGACCTCGTTCCGATCGAGCCGCCACGCTCGCTCGTCGAGAGCGTCCGGGCCGAGCTCACCGAACTGCCTGGCGACCGCGTCCACCGATTCCGGAGCGCCTACGGATTGTCGTTCTACGACGCCGACGTGCTGAACGGCAATGCCGCGACCGCCGCCCTCTTCGAGCAGGTCGTGGCCGCCGGAACGGACGCGAAGGCGGCCTCCAACGTACTCATGAACGAGCTCGCAGCAGCGAGCGTCGATCCCGCGCTCGTCGACGCGACCGAGCTCGGCAGGCTGATCGGCGCGCGAGCCACGATCCCCCGCACGTCGTTCCTCGAGGCGCTGTCGGCGAGCGGCGACCCGATGTTCTCCGCCGATCGGTACCTGGCCGAGTCGTCGATCACGGATTCGGGCGAGCTCGAGCCGCTGATCGATCGGGTGCTGGCCGCGAACGAATCGCAGGTGGCGGCATACCGGGCCGGCAAGCAGGGGTTGCTCGGCTTCTTCGTCGGGCAGGTGATGAAGGAGACCGCAGGAAAGGCCGACCCGCGAGTCGTCAACGAGCTCCTCCGCGCCAAGCTCGGCTGACGCCCTGTTTACGGCTTCCATCAGGGGGTATCCAGTCGGCAATTGACCCGCGGGTCAACGAGCTGCGGGGGAGAAGGAGGAACAAAATGGATACCTGGGTATGGATCGTGATCGTCGCGGCGGTCGTTCTCGTGCTCGGCCTGGTCGCGTGGAACCTCACCCGAAAGCGCCGCACCGCGCATCTGCAGGAGGGCTTCGGGCCGGAGTACGACCGGACGGTCGAGCAGACAGGGAACCGCCGGGAGGCCGAGTCGGAGCTGGCGCAACGCGAGAAACGGCGTGAGGAGCTCGACATCCGGCCGCTCACGCCTGCGGCGCGCGACCGGTACTTCGATCGCTGGCGCGAGACGCAGGCACGGTTCGTCGACGATCCGGGGAGCGCGGTCGGCGACGCCGACAGTCTCGTGCAGGAGGTCATGCGCGAGCGCGGCTACCCGACTGACGACTTCGAGCAGAGGGCAGCCGATATCTCGGTCGACCATCCGGAGATCGTCGAGAACTACCGCGCAGCCCACGGCGTCTCGGTCGCGAGTCAGCGGGGAGAGGCATCCACCGAGGACTTGCGCCAGTCACTCGTCCATTACCGCTCGCTCTTCGAGCAGTTGCTCGAGACGCGGGCGCCCGAGCGTGTGGAGGCCGAGCGATGACCGAGGAGAATCGAAACCTGACCACCGCTGACATCGCCCAGCCACAAGCCGCCGAGAGCGACTCGGCAGCGGTTGTCGACGATGATGCCGCGGATACAGGAAACGGCGGCCTCGAGTCGCTGCTTCCCGGCGAGGAAGCCGAAAGCTTCCGCGGCCGGTGGAGCTCGATTCAGACGCGATTCGTGGATGCTCCGCGCGAGTCGGTCGAGCAGGCGGACGCCTTGGTGGCCGAGCTGATGCAGCGGCTCGCCCAGACGTTCGCTTCCGAGCGGGAGACGCTCGAGGCGCAGTGGAGCGGCGGTGGCGACGCCTCGACCGAGGATCTTCGCGTCGGGCTGCAGCGTTACCGCTCGTTCTTCGAGCGACTGCTCTCGACCTGAACCTGCCAGGCCCGGTCCCGGGACTTGCGTCCCGGGGCCGACGCTCCTGACGACGGGCGGCTTGGCGCTAGATCAGGCCGCAGGCTCGCGCGGTGTTCGGCCACGGGTAGAAGCCCCGCCCAGAGCGGAAGGCCCGCTCGGCGACCCACATCTGCTCGACCGACGTCCACCGGTCCGCTGTCCCCTTGGAGCGGAGCAGGCCCACGCCGTACCGTGCCTGGAACCCGATGTCCATCTGAAGTCCGCCGTAGTAGCCGTTGCCGGTCGCAGCGTGCCAGGGCGCCTCGTAGCGCTGCAGGCACTGCCAGGCGCTTCGGTGAGGCGGTCGGGCGGCTTGTCCGCGGGCATGAAGGGCGCGACCGCGCCAGAGACTTCGGACCCACTTCCGGTAGGCAAGACCACCGGCCCGCTCGGTGCGCTGGCTGGGCGTTCGGCGAGCCCCCATCAGCGCCTGCCACCGCCACGTCTCTTTCCGGTAGCCGTCGATCTGATCGAGGAGGACGAAGGCCGTCCCCGTCGCCTTCCCCGGCGGTGGCGCTTCGAGGCCGGCGCTTGCGCCGGTGACTACCACGATGAGTAACAGCAGCAGATATCTCCGCATCCGATGACCCCCTGTGAGAGAAGCGTCACGGTCGCCGGATCGCAAGAAGAGCGACCTCGGCCGGCAACCACGACGACTTGGTCGAAGTTTTGGCTTCCCTCGGTGAGACTCGAGCGGGTCGTTTTGGTTAGTTAGCCTCATCTCGCAGGCCGGCGGGTTCGCATTGAACCTGGCGCCGGAGGGTCGTAGACTCCGATCTTCTGCGGCGTCGACGAACGCGCCCCCTTCGAAGCAAGGAGAGATATGAAGCGCCGAATCGCGATCATCCTGCTGGCCGCCGTCGCGGGGTCAGCCCTGCTCGTCGGAGCTGCCGGGGCGGGCTCGGCTTCAAGCCGCCGCGCCGCGGCGCACCCGACCGGCTTTACGAGCGTGGCGCAGATCAAGAGGTACCTTCGCGCGCGACACATCAGCTCGGCCGGAATGGTCGTGCAGCGCGGCTCTCACAACTACGCGGGCCTGAGTTGCCCCGGCCGCGGCTGGACGTGCACGAAGGCGAAACGGGTGCTCCAGGTCGCGAGCTCAGACTCGAACGGCCAGAACCAGTTCGAGTGCAGCTCGACGCCGGCGTCGAGTGGACCGAATCCCACGGGCTTCCCACCAGAGCCTCCATCCCCGTTTCCCGGGTTCCCGGCGGCCTCGAACACGACAACGGACTGCGTGATCGTCCAGATCAACTCGAGCGGGACGAAGAACACGGCCCGCTGCGTGATCCGCTCGACCGTGAATCCCGTCACGGAGTCCTGCGCCGTCTACCAGCAGAACACGACCGGCGCCAACGATGCGTTCATCGAGCAGGTGATCCGCCAGACGCAGACCGACCAGGCACGCCAGACGGGGACGCAGCAAGCGGCGGTGAAGCAGGACAACGGGTCGGGCTCGAACAGCGTGCAGAGCAAGCAGCGCATCGACCAGAGCCTCACGCAAGGCGGAGACTCGGTCGACCAGACCCAGAAGCCGAGCATCTACGTCTCGGTGCAGCAGAGCTCCGACTCGGGCAAGAACTCGGCCCACGGGGACCAGACCGTTCAGGCGAACGAGACAGCCACGAGCAAGACAGCGAGCGGCAACCAGAATCAGTACAGCACGCTCGAGGGCCACGTCACGCAGAACAGCATGGACGTCTCCGAGGCGGCCGTTCGCCAGCACGAGGACCTCGACCAGAACTCGAAGGACTCGACCGTCATCGAGTCCCAGTCGGGCCCGATGGAATGCTGCTCGAACCAGTCGGTGAACCCGAACGACAGGTTCAACCTCGACCAGAGCTCGTCGCTGAGCGCGACCTCGCCGTCCGCGGACCAGTTCACGCGCATCGACGGCCTCTGCGAATCGAGCGGCATCTGCAGTGTCAATCAGTTCGCCAGGGTCAACGGTGACAGCGAGCACAACTCGTGCAACCAGTCGGCTTGCTCGATCGGAATCGTGTGCTTCTCCGGCGAGAGCTCAACGGCCACGGCGAGCCCGGGAACCGGATTCTGCTTCCCGACCAGCCCGCCCCCACCGCCGCCACCGGGGCGCCGGAGCATGTCGAAGCGAGCGTCCTAGGAGCTCGCGCGGGGGCCGGCGCCGCCGGCCCCCGCCAACTCCTCGAGCTCCTCGTCGATCACGGCGAGGAGCGTCTCCGCTCCGATCCGCTTGTACGTCGCCCGGGCCTGCTCGAGCTCGGCGCGGGCTCCTGTCTCCTCACCCAAGGACCGCAGTGAGCGGGCAAACGCCAGGCGGGTCTCCGCAAGGTCGACGAGGAGCTGCTGCTCCTCCAGGAGCTGCAAGGCCCGCGTGAACGCACTCGTCGCCGCCGACGCCTCGCCGGCCGCTGTCGCCACTGCGGCCTCTGCGACCAGGAGAGCCGCGCGCGCGTACCCGTCCTCCTCCGAGACGTCGCGGGCCGCGAAGGCGACCAGCTCATTCGCCTCGTCGACCCGCGCCTGGCGAACGAGCACCTCGGCGAGATAGCGGTACACCTCGACGACGAGGTAGCCGCCTCCCTCGAGAGCGAGCGGGAGCGCCTCGCGCAGTCGCTCCTCGGCAGCCGCGAGGTCGCGCCGGCTCAGCGCGGAGCGCGCCAGGGTGCGGAGGTTCTGCACCTGCATGCGGCTGTCGCCCGTCCGCTCGAGCCAGTCGTGGGCCTCGAGAGCCAGGCGCTCCGCGTCGTCGTTGTCGCCGCGATAGCCGTTCAGGATCCCCAGCATGCACGTCGCCCGGGCGGCATCGCGCCGGCTCCCGAGCTCGGCTGCAAGCTCGACGCAGCTCCGCAGATGGCTCTCGGCCTCGCTGAGACGCCCGGCGTTGAAGAGCATGCTTCCGAGGCGCATGTGCCCGCCGATCCTCAGCGCGCGATCGTCGAGCTCGTCTGCGATCGCGAGCGCGGAGAGCAGATCCTCGAGGGCGCTCTCCGACTCGCCGTCGAGCCACGCCCGCAGGTACGCCGACTCGTAGGCCGCCCGAACCTCGAGGGCGCGCTCCCCGATCTCGGCAGCGATCGACTCCGCCTCCCGCAACGACTCTCGCCCGTCCGCGGCCCGGCCTTGCTTCCACGCGATGTTGCCGAGCTCCACGAGCGCGCGGCCGCAGAGGTCGCGCCGACCACGGTCGCGCGCCCCTTCGGTCACGAGCCCGAGAGTCTCCTGCGCGCGCCCCAGGTCACCGAGCGCGACCAGCATCCGCCCACGACCGAGCCGCAGCTCGAGAACCGGCTCCGACGAGTCGTCGTCGAGCAGCTCCAGCGCTCGTGCATAGAAGCGCTCAGCCTCACGGAAGCCTTCCCGCCGCTCGGCCTTGTCGGCCGCACGCGTCAGAGCCTCGACCGCCATCGCCACCGGAGGGTCGACCGGGCTCGAGGCTACCTCGCGGGCCAGGCGGCACGACTGCTCCAGGTGATGCGCCACGATCTCGATCAGCTCGTCGCCCGAGCCGGGCAGCGTCGCCAGCCACCCCGCGAAATCGAGGTGGAGCCCCGCGCGCCGCCCCTTCGGCAGCTCGCCGTAGGCCACGTCGCGGATCAAGATGTGCTTGAACGCGTACTCGTGCTGGGCGGCGACGGTCGAGAGCTCGTGCGCGCGAATCAGGTCGCGTTGCTCGAGCGCGGCGAGGCGGGCGCCGAGCGTGTCGTCGGAGGAATGCTCCAGGTGCGCCACCGCCCCGGACCAGAAGACGCTGCCGATCACGGCCGCGAGCTGCACGAGCTGCTTCTCGGTCGAGACGAGCTGGTCGAGCCGCGACCCGATCAGCGTCTGGAGATTGGTCGGCACCGGGAGCGCGTCTCCGTCGCCGCCCGCTGCCTGGCCGGAGGCGAGCATGCGCACCGTCTCCTCGAGGAAGAGCGGATTGCCGCCGGCGTTCCGGAGCACTGTCTCGACCGTCTCGCGGCGCAGCCCGAGGTCGCCAAGCAGCCCGCTCAGGAAGGCGACGCTCTCCTCGCCGGTCAGCGGATCGAGTGCGATCGTCTCGCCGCCCGCGAGGAACGAAGGCTGCTTCTCGGCAAGCTCGGGCCTGGCGGAGCCGAGCACGAGCAGCGCGGCCGAGCCCGAGACGAGGAAGTGGATCAGCTCGAGCAGCGTCGGCTCGGCCCAATGGAGATCCTCGAGGACGAGGACGATCGGGCGCTCGCTCGCGAGCAGCTCGAGGACGCGGCGGATGCCCCAGTGCAGCTCTCCCTGGCCGATCTGGCTCGCCGAATACGTGCCGCGTGGCGTAGTGGCCACGCCTACCAGGTTCGCGAGCGCCGCCGCCATCGTGCGAAGCTCGTCCTCATTGTCGGTCGGCAGCGCCTCGAGCAGGCCGCCAAGCTTCTCGGACATCGTGTCGCCGTCGTCGCTCTGCAGGATTCCGGCGGCGCTCTTCAGAGCCTCGTTGATTGGCCAGTACGTGATGCCTTCGCCGTAGGAGAGGCAGCGGCCCCAGTGCACGTCTGCGACCTCGGCAACGGCTTCCGTGAACTCGCAGACGAGGCGGGTCTTCCCGACGCCGGGCGAGCCGAGAACGGTGGCGAGCGCCGGTCGCGATCGTTCGCTTGCAGAGCGCCACGCCGACCAGATCGCGTCGAGCTCTTCCCGCCGGCCGACGAGCGGCGTCTGTGGCACTGGACGGCGCGCGAGCTTTTCCTTCGCGCCCAGGGCTTGCCAGACCGGAACCGGCTCGGACTTGCCCTTCGCCGCGATCGGTTCGGCTTGGCGGTAGTCGATCGCGTCACTCGTCGCTCGGTACGTCAGCTCGCCCACGAGGATGCCGTCCACCGGCGCGCTCGACTGGAGCCGCGCGGCCGTGTTCATCACGTCCCCGGCAGCCACCCCCTCCCCTTCGGACGCACGGGCGCCCACGACGACGAGCGCCTCCCCGGTGTTGACTCCGATCCTGATCTTGAGATCCAGCCACTCGTCGCCGGCGTTCAGCTCGTCGATCGCCTGACGGATGGCGAGCGCCGCCCGCACAGCCCGCTCCGGATCGTCTTCGTGCGCGACCGGCGCGCCGAAGAGGGCAACGACGGCGTCACCGATGAACTTCTCCACCGTGCCGCCGAAGCGTTCGAGCTCGCTGCGCAACCGGGAGTAGTAGGGCCGCAGCATTGCCCGCACGTCCTCGGGGTCGAGCTGCTCCGCCCGCGCAGTGGAGCCGACGATATCGGTGAAGAGGACGGTGATCAGCTTGCGCTCTTCCCGCAGCGGCTCTGGCGGCGTGAAGGGTGCTCCGCACGCGAGACAGAACCTGGCGCCCTCGGGGTTCTTCTCGCCGCAGGCGATGCAGACAGCGGCGGGTGCCGCCGTCGCGAGCGGCGCGGGGGCGCTCAAGGCGCTGCCGCACGCCAGGCAGAAGCGGGCCTCGGCCGGATTGTCGTGCCGGCAGCTAATGCAGCGCGGCATGGCTCAAGTCTGCCTTGCGACGATGCCGGCGTAGAGGGCGACGACGGCCGCGGCGATGAAGGCGGCCGTTGTCGCGACCCCGAGACCGGCGAGAGCCGAGCCGAGCGCGGCCAACGAGACGCCCATGAGGATGAGGGCGTTGCCGAGCGGGCGGCGCCGGATCGTCAGCACCGCGACCGCGACGACTGCGAGCGTTCCGGCGGAGTTGGCGACGATCGCGAGCAGCCGAGCGGGGAGCAAATCGAGGTACGCCTGGGCCTTCGGGATGTCGCTGCCGGCTGGGTCCCCGCTCAGCGGCACGGCGACAGCGATTCCAACCGCAAGGCCCACGTAGAGCAGCGTTGCGGGCACCGCGGCCCGCCAGCCGCGCAGCGCGAGCGACCCGAGCCCCAGCAGGGGCGCCGTCAGCAGGCCGCCGAACAGGTAGTAGACGCGGAAGGAACGCCCGTCCCACCCCGCGGCCGAGCCCCACGCAAGAGCGCCCGACGCCACCGCGTACGACGCCAGCGAGGCGGCCCAGATAACGAGCGACGGCGCTCTGCGCGCGCGCCACCGGCGCGCGAGTCCGCCGGCGAGCCGGAGCGCGAGCAAGGCCGCGCCGAAGGCGAGCAGCGTCTCCACGGGAGTGAGGGTACGGCGTACGGCGGGTGAGCTACGCTCCGAGCGGTGGTCGAGAAACGCTATCTCCTGACGCCCGGCCCGACGCCGGTGCCGCCGCGGGTGCTGAGCGCGATGGCCGAGCCGATCATCCACCACCGCAGCCCCGACTTCCGCCGCGTCTTCGCCGAGTGCCTCGAACGTCTGCAGGCGGTCTATCGGACCGGGAGCGACGTGCTCCTCTTCACGGCGTCGGGAACAGGTGCGTTCGAGTCGGCGGTCGCGAACCTGACGTCGCCCGGCGAGCGCGTCCTCGTCGTGTCTGCAGGATACTTCGGAGAGCGCTGGACCCAGGTCGCGCGTGCCTACGGCTGCGACGTCGTCGAGCTGCGCTATGCGTGGGGCGAGACGCCGGCCCCCGAGGACCTCGCGTCGAAGCTCCGGGAGTGCGGGGCCGGCCTCGTCCTCCTGACCCATTCCGAGACGTCAACCGGCGTCGTCGCAGATGTGCAGGCGCTCGCCGGCGTTGCCAAGCAAGCTGGCGCCCTAGTCGTCGTCGACGCCGTTTCGAGTCTTGGTGCCGTTCCGCTCGAGCCGGACCTCTGGGGGATCGACAGCGTCGTGTCCGGCTCCCAGAAGGCCCTGATGACGCCACCCGGACTTGGATTCGCCTCGGCCTCCTCGGACGCCTGGGGAAAGCAGGAGCGGGCCACCTCGCCGCGCTTCTACTTCGACTGGGCGAAGACGCGGGACGGTCAGCGAAAACTCGACACCCCCACTACGGTCGCGGTGACGCTCGTCGTGGGGCTGAACATCGCGCTGGGCATGCTGCTCGAGGAAGGCCTGAGCTCGGTCCACGAGCGCCACGTCGCTCTCGGGAGGGCCTGCCGAGAAGGGGTGAAGGCGATGGGGCTCGAGCTCTTCTCGCCGGACGATGATCGGTCCGCCGTCGTGACGGCGGTTCGTGCGCCGGACGGCGTCGAGGCCGACGAGGTCGTCCTCTCCCTGCGCGACCGCTTCGGGATCCAGATCATCGGCGGCCAGGGCGAGCTGAAGGGGAAGATCTTCCGGATCGGACACATCGGCTACTTCGACGTCTTCGACATTACGACGGCGCTCGCCGGTCTCGAGCTCGTGCTCGCGGACGCGGGAGCGGACATCGAGCGCGGCGCGGCGGTGACGCGAGCACTCGAGGCGTACGCCGAGACAGCGCGGGTGTGAGCGCTGAACGCCCGCGGGTCCTGATCCGCGAGGCGATCGCGGACGCGGGGGTCGAGCTCCTGCGCGAACGCTTCGACGTCGACCTCGGCGGCGCGCACGACCTGGCCGGAGTGATCGGCGACTACGACGCGATCGTGATTCGCTCGGCGACGAGTCTCGATGCGGACCTGATCGAGCGCGCGGGGCGCCTGAAGGTGATCGGACGAGCGGGCGTAGGGGTCGACAACGTCGACGTCGCCGCTGCGACCAGGCGTGGAATCGTGGTCGCCAACGCGCCGGAGTCGAACGTTGTCTCGGCTGCCGAGCACACACTAGGCCTCCTGCTCGCCCTCTCTCGCAACATCCCGCAGGCACACGCCGCGCTCAAGCAGGGTCGCTGGGAACGCTCGCGCTACGGGGGGATCGAGCTGGAGGGCAAGACGCTCGGCGTGCTTGGCTTCGGGCGGATTGGGCAGCAGGTCGCGCGGCGGGCGCTCGCGCTCGGGATGCGCGTCGCAGCGCACGACCCGTTCGTCTCGCGGGAGCGGTTTCGCGAGCTCGGCGTGGAGCGTGCCGACTCGCGCGACGACGTGCTGGGCGAGGCGGATTTCCTCACGCTTCACCTGCCGCTCACCCCGGAGACTCGCGGCTCGATCGACGCGGCCGCTTTCGCTCGAATGCGGGACGGTGCGCGGCTGGTCAACGCGGCGCGCGGCGAGCTCGTGGACGAGGCGGCGCTGCGGGCCGCTCTTCTGTCCGGCAAGGTGGCCGGCGCCGCGCTCGACGTCTTCTCGGCCGAGCCCTATTCAGGCCCGCTGCTCGAGCTCGACAACGTTGTCGTAACGCCGCACCTGGCTGCCTCCACCGAGGAGGCGCAGGACCGCGCAGGGGTCGTCGTCGCCGAGCAGGTGGCGGCAGCGCTCGTGGGAGAGCTCGTGACGAATGCGGTCAATATTCCGTCGATCAGACCCGAAGACCTCGAGGCTCTGGGGCCGTTCGTCTCACTAGCGGCGGAGCTGGGGCGAGTCGCGACCGAGCTGGCGGGCGGGCGGGCGGAGCGGATCACGCTCACGTACTACGGCGAGCTTGCGGACTACGACACGCGCCTCTTGACCGTGGCGGCTCTGAACGGGGCGTTCCGCGGTCGAAGCAGCGAGCCGGTCAACTACGTCAACGCGCCTGTGATCGCGGCCGAGCGCGGGATCGACGTCCGCGAGGAGAAGCGCCGCACGTCGCCGGACTTCACCAACCTCCTGCGCGTCGGCGTGCAGGCCGACGGCGACGAGGTGCGGGTCTCCGGAACCACGATCGGCCGCGACCACCGCCGGTGGCTCGTGGGAGCGCTCGGCTTCGAGCTCGAGATTGAGCTCGCGCCGCTCATGGTCTTCTTTCACTACGACGACGTGCCGGGCGTGATCGGCCGGGTCGGAACCCTGTTCGGCGCGGCAGGGGTCAACATCGCGAACATGACGGTCTCCCGGACGCGTCGGGGAGGCAAGGCACTCATGGCCCTCACCCTCGACTCGCCGCCGCCGGCCGAGCTCGTCTTGCGCTTTCGGCAGGAAGGCTTCGACGACGCCCGGCTCATCACCCTCGAGTAGCGGATCCACGCGCGTACCCGCGCTCGGCCCGCGGGGCGAGGGCTGGGTTGCACTGCAGTTCGCGCTGCTGTCGGCGATCGTTGGCACGGGCTTCGTCGGCGGGCCCTGGCCCGTCTTGCTGCGGTATCCGGCGGTCGCGGCGGGGCTCGCGGCCGCCCTCGCGGGCGTGGCGCTCGCCGCCGCCGGCGCCCGGGCGCTCGGGCGAGACCTGACGCCGTTGCCGCGGCCGCGAAAGGGCGCCGCGCTCGTTACGGCCGGCGTGTACGGGCGAGCGCGTCATCCGATCTATGGCGGCATTCTGCTGATCTCGCTCGGCTGGGCGCTCGCGCTGGCGAGCGTCTGGGCGCTTGGCCTCTCGGCCATGCTCTGGCTCGTGCTCGAGCTGAAGTCGCGACGGGAGGAGGCCTGGCTCGGGGGCCGCGACGAGGCGTACGCCTCGTACCGAAGCCGGGTGCCGGGGCGGCTCCTGCCGGGGCCTACGAGGGCAAGCCCTCGCCGCGCAGGCAGGGGCGGAGGTACGTCGTCGTGATCTCGGTGCAGAGCGCGCGGCGGCCCGATGGGGTCGCCGACATTCCACCGAGCACTGTCCCGACGCCGAAGAAGCACCGCGACCGCTCGCCGGCGGGAGCGCTGGCGCACAGCTGTGCCGCCCGGACGCCGTTCGCGTAGTTCGAGGTCATGTCGCGCGCGGCTCCGTACAGGCAGTCGCTGAAACCGAGGCCGGCGATTCGGCAGAGCGCGAGGTCACGAGCCGCGTTCTGGCGCGAGTTACCGTCCGCGTCCCTTCCGTACGACTGGAAGCAGGTTGCGACCCACGCTCGTTCCACCTTCGAGCAGATGCTCGCAGTCGCCTTCCAGTTGTAGCCGTTCGCCTGCAGGATCCTGGAGGTCACCATGAGGTAGCAATAGATCTTGTGATGCTCTTTGACGGCGTCGCAGGGATAGACGAGATCGTTTTTCTTGAGCCACGGCGAACGTGCCCCGCCGGAGGGCGTGATGTTCTCCATGAAGACGCCGCCCGTGCAGGACGTCTGATCCCACTTCGTGATCAGCCGGTCGCAGATCGAGAGCGAGAGAGGCAGATTGAGGCCGGTGTAGATCATCAGCCCGTGGCCGAGCCCGTGGACGCATTGGTACGCGAGCCAGGACGTGACGCGGATCTTCGGATCGCTACACACCGTGCGCGCGATCTCGCCGACTTTCTTGATCGACGAGACTCCCCAGAAGGAGCGTTCGAGGATGCCGTGGTAGTAGCCGGACCAGCAACTCGACGAGCCCTGCGAGAAGGCTTCCGAGACATTTCCGTGGTAGCGCGCGAGCGCGGCCGAGCCGATGAAGTGCGCGATGCGGTGGCAGCCGGCCTCGATCGCGCGGTCGCTCGCGATCTTCTGGTCGAAGAGCTTGAGCGCCGCCTTCGGGCCCTCGTCGTACGAGAGGTTTCCGAACGCTTGCTCGTAGCAGCTCTGGGCGTGGCAGTCGGACACCTTCGTGTCGTCCGGCTTGAAGTTGCCCGCGATCGGATGCGGCGAGTTGTCGACCTTCTTGCCTGCGGAGAGGTCTCCGGGGGCCGCCTGTGTCGTCGTGCCGCCTCCGCCGCGCTCCGTCAGCACGATCGCGCTTGCGGAAGCCCCGCCCGTGAGCAGGAGGGAGAGGACGAGGACGAGCGCTCTACCCGAGCGGAGACCGCGGATGCTCATCGAGCGCTCAATCCGCTACGGATGATAGCCAGGCCGCCTGCGGTCTCTTCGCGGCTCACAGAGTCAACCGTCTAGGCTCGAGGGCCATGGCGCACCGCTGGCCCGACCCTGTCGAGCGCGTCGCCTCGTTCCTGCGCGCGTCTGGAGCGGAGGCTCGGCTCGAGGAATTCTCCGAGAGTACTCCGACGGCGGAGGACGCTGCGCGGGCCGTCGGCTGCGGGCTCGCCCAGATCGTCAAGTCGCTCGTGTTCGAGTGCGAGGGGCTCGTGATCCTGGCCCTGGTGCCGGGCGACCGGCGGGCCGACCCTCGCAGAGTGGCTGCGGCTGCAGGCTGCGCCGAGGCTCGAATCGCTTCCGCCGATCTCGTTCTCAAGTCCACCGGCTTCGCCCCTGGCGCGGTGGCCCCGGTTGCTCTGCGAGCTGTCGACCGAGTGCTGGTCGACAGCTCGATACTCCGTCACGAGATCGTCTGGATCGGAGCCGGCTCGCCGAACCACCTCGCCTCGATCGCGCCGACCGAGTTGGTTCGGCTCGCCCGTGCGGAGCGCGCAGATCTGATCGCCTGAGCCCAGCGGCGGGGCGACTTGTATCCTCCGGTCGAGCGATAGGAGGCGCATGCGCGAGACAGAGAAGATCTGGATGAACGGCGACCTTGTGGACTGGGCCGATGCCAAGATCCACGTCGGCACACACGGTCTGCACTACGGGACGGGCGTCTTCGAGGGAATCCGCTGCTACGAGACGCCGAAGGGGCCGGCCATCTTCAGGCTGACAGACCACCTCGCGCGCCTCCACAACTCGGCGAAGCTGCTCCACATGAACCTTCCGTACGGGGTCGATGAGCTCCGGACGGCGTGCAACGAGCTGATCGGGGTCAACGGCCTGCCGGAGTGCTACCTCCGGCCCCTCGCGTTCTATGGCTACAGCGAGCTCGGAGTCTCGCCCGCCGGCAACCCGGTCGAAGTCGTGATCATGAGCTGGCCGTGGGGTGCGTACCTCGGCGAGGAGGGGCTGAAGAACGGCATCCGCGTCAAGATCTCCTCGTGGAAGCGGATCGGGCCGAACACGATCCCGCACGTCGCGAAGGCGACGGGCGTCTACCTCAACTCGATGCTCGCGGTGGCAGAGGCGAACCGCGCTGGCTACGACGAGGCAATCCTCCTTACCGACGAGGGCTTCGTGGCCGACGGGCCGGGCGAGAACGTCTTCGCCGTCCACGGAGACGTTCTGGCGACACCGCCGCTCTCGACGTCGATCCTGCCGGGGATCACGCGCGAGACGATCATCGAGATCGCCCAGGACCTCGGCTACACGGTCGAGGAACGTGATCTGATCCGGTCCGACCTGTACCTGGCCGACGAGGTCTTCATGACCGGGACCGCCGCCGAGGTCACGCCCATCCGCTCGGTGGACGACCACGAGGTCGGGCCACCCGGACCCGTGACGACGAAGCTCCAGAGCGCGTATCTCGATACCGTCCGCGGCGGCAGCGAGCGCTGGGCGCACTGGCTCGAGTACGTGCCGGCGCGTGCGCCCGCGTAAGAAGCGGTGAAAGCGGCCACCCGGCGAATTCCGCTCTCGCGACCGTATCTGGGCGAGCGGGAGGAGGAGCTTGTGCTCGAGGTGCTGCGCTCCGGGTTTCTCTCGCTCGGGCCGGCGATCGAGCGCTTCGAGGAGTCCTTCGCCGAGCGCGTCGATGCGCGCCACGCGGTGGCGGTGTCGAGCGGAACGGCTGGGCTGCATCTTGCGACTCGCCTCTCCGGGGTCGCCCCGGGGGATGAGGTGATCACGTCTCCCTACTCGTTCGTCGCATCGGCGAACTGCGGAATCTACGAGGGCGCGACTCCGGTCTTCGCGGACATCGACCCCGAGACGCTGAACGTCGATCCGGGGGCCGTCGAGGCGGCGATCACAGAGCGGACCACGGCGATCGTTCCTGTCGACATCTACGGCCTCCCTTGCGAGGTCGACGCGCTGCTCGCCGTTGCGAAGCGGCACGGGCTGGCGCTGATCGAGGACTCGTGCCAGGCACTCGGGGCCGAGTACAAGGGGCGTCCGCTCGGCTCGCACGGCCACTTCGCCGTGTTTGCCTTCTATCCGAACAAGCAGATGACGACGGGCGAGGGCGGAGTGGTCGTCACCGATTCCGACGAGCAGGCGAACCTGCTGCGCAGTCTCCGGAACCAGGGCCGCGCCGACACCGACGGCTGGCTCGATCATTCGCTTCTCGGCTGGAACTACCGCATCGACGACCTCTCTGCCGCCGTCGGGATCGCCCAGCTGGAGAAGCTCCCACTCCTGCTCGAGCTGCGCTCGCAGGTGGCCGC
This sequence comes from Gaiellales bacterium, assembly GCA_038237235.1. Lineage (GTDB taxonomy): Bacteria > Actinomycetota > Thermoleophilia > Gaiellales > Gaiellaceae > JBBRYW01. The sequence goes on along the minus strand of JBBRYW010000002.1, from coordinate 296 downwards.
ACGCTACGCCGAGCTGCTCGCCGGCGTCGACGGAGTCGAGGCGCCTTCCGCCGGCGACGCCGATCACCTCCGTTCCTGGTTCGTCTACGTCGTCAAGCTCGACCGCGGAACCGACCGCGCCCGCGTGATCGCCGACCTCGAGACAGATGGCATCCAGAGCCGGCCGTACACGCCGTGCATCCACCTCCAGGGATACATGCGCGAGCGCTACGGCTTCCACGAGGGGATGTTCCCGGTGGCCGAAGACGCGAGCGCACGAACGCTCGCGCTGCCGTTCTTCCCGCAGCTCGAGACGG
>JBBRYW010000001.1:0-91591 GCA_038237235.1 Gaiellales bacterium | reverse complement strand
GTGCCACTTCGCGGTTCGTCTGGCCCGGTCGGCCGAGCACCGGGCTGCGAAGGACGCTCAACTCGGCCACGAGGACGAGAAGTTCTCCTACGCCGTGCTGGTTCGGGACGCTCCGGTGAAGCGGGCGACCGCGCGGATCCTGCGCCACCCGCAGGTCCGGTCCGGCCACGTCCGGCTCGAGCTCTGCACACCGGACGGCCTCCGCAGCACGGTGGTCTCGAGGCGCGACAGGGAGGCGTTCAGACGCGCGCGGAGGGCCTCGTGGGGCGACGATCTCGGCTCGATCGAGGCGGACGCCGCGGCGAGTCACCCGGAGCAGGGGCCGCCGAGCGTTCAGCGGTGAGAACAGCGGCAGGCCCCCTAACGCTCCGGTGGAATCTCGCCCGCGCTCTGGTGTCCCTCCTGGTCGGGATCGTCGAGTCGCTCGCGCTGCTCAGCCGCAGGATCTTTCTCATCCGGCGGCGGAGCATCGTCGTCACTGATCACGTCGCGCCCGGGGATTCCCGGATCCTGCGGCAGCTCCTCGTCAGGCGTCTCGGGCTCGGGCACTCCCTGATCGCTACCCATTCTGCCCGCTATCGCTCGTAGCTGACTACGCCGCTCTCGACGAGCCGCGGGCCGCTCTCGGTCTCGATCTCGAGCCGCCCCTGACGGTCGATCCGAGTCGCATACCCGGTCGTGCCATTGACCGCGACCTTCCGTCCCCGCAGAAAGTCGCGCGGTCCGAGGAAGTCGTAGATGCCGTCGATACCTCTCGCCCGCCACAGGTCGTAGTGCAGCTCGAGCTGCCCGAGCAGCGTCGCGAGGATCGAGGCGCGATCGCGACGGGTCCCGTCGATCGTCAGGAGCGACGCCGCCGGTGCCCGGCTGTCCGCGGCAAGCTGCTCCCGCGTCTGGTTGACGTTCACGACGACGCTCAGGACGACGGCGCCTGCTCCGCCAGCGGCGAAAGCGCGCGCCACGCTGCCCCGGTTCATCATCACCTCGGCGGGCCACTTGATCTGTGCGGCGAGCCCGAGGTCCCGCTCGACGGCATCGGCCGCCGCCATGCAGCCGACGAGCGGCAGCTCGAGCGCGCTCCGCTCCGGCGGCGGCTGCAGCAGCACCGAGCAGAAGATCCCCGACCCCGGTGGGCCGAGCCCGTCTGCGACCTCGTCGCAGACCGCCACCGAGCCCTCGGGGAGCGACCCGTCAAGCAGTCCCGCGCTCGCCGCGCAGGTCTGCGAGTGGAGGTAGGGGTGTCCGAAGCGACCCGACAGGAGGGGCTCGACGGCCTCCGCAACGAGCGAGTCGGTCACGAACGCGTTGCGGCGAGCGGCTCCACGCGCACCGCGCACACCTTGTACTCCGGCGTGCCGATCAGCGGGTCGCCGACATCGTGCGTGAGCCAGTTCACTTTCGCCTGCGCGAAATGCAGCGCCATCCAGACGAGCCCGGGGTGAACGCGATCGTCGACGCTGGCCCGCGCCTCGAGCTCCCCGCGCCGCGAGACGAGCCGAACCCAGTCGCCGTGGGCGATCCCGAGGGCTACGGCGTCTTCGTGGTTCATCTCGACGAACGGGTCCTCCTGCTTCTGCACGACGCCCTCCTCGCGCATCGTCATGCCGCCCGAGTTGTAGTGGTAGAGCGTGCGCCCCGTCGAGAGGACGAGCGGGTACTCCGAGTCGGGCTGCTCGATCGGCGGCTGGTACTCGACCGGGTAGAGCTTCCCCCTCCCGTTTGGGCGCGCCGGCCGCTGAGCGTAGAGGTACTGGGAGCCGGGATGGTCGCGATCGGTGCAGGGCCACTGGAGGCCCACCTCCTCGATCCGGTCGTAGCGGATGCCGGACCAGTTCGGCGAGAGGTCGGCGAACTCGTTCCAGGCCTGCTCGGCCGATCCGTAGCTCCACGCGCTCCCCATGGCGTTCGCCAGGTCGACGACGATCCGCCAATCCTCACGCGCCTGACCGGGGCAGGGAATCGCCTTGCGCACGCGGTTCACGCGCCGCTCGGTGTTCGTGAACGTCCCGTCCTTCTCGGCGAAGCTCGAGGCGGGAAGGACGACGTTCGCCCGATCTCTCGCCGTGTCGTTCAGAAAGATGTCCTGCGAGACGAGGAACTCGAGGTGGTCGAGCCCCTCCTCGACGTGGTGGGCGTTCGGCTCCGTGTGCGCCGGGTTCTCGCCGATCAGGTACAGGGCCTTCGTCCGGCCGTCGTGGAGGCCGGAGATGATCTGGTCGAGCCGGTAGCCGGGCGTCTCCGGGACCTCGGCGCCCCATGCCTCCGAGAACTTGCGCCGGTTCTCGGGATCGTCGAGCGCCTGGTAGCCCGGCAGGTACGCGGGGTTCGCCCCGGCGTCGTTCAGGCCCTGCACGTTGTTCTGCCCGCGGAGCGCATTCAGGCCGGTCGACTCGTAGCCGAGGTGGCCGGTCATCAGAACGAGGTTCGAGAGCGACCAGATGTTGTCGATCGCGCAGGCGTGCTCGGTGATCCCGAGCGTGTAGAAGATTGCGGCGTGGCGCTCGGCCGCGTACTCGCGCGCCGTCGCGACGATGTCCGCGGCCGGTACGCCAGTCACCAGCTCGGCCTCCTCCGGCGAGTAGCGCTCGACGACCTTCGCGACCGCCTCGAGACCCTCGGTGAACTCAGCGATGTAGTCGTCGTCCTGTAGGCCCTCCTCCAGGATCACGTGCATGATCGCGTTCAGGAGCCACACGTCGGAACCGGGCCGCAGCTGGAGGTGGCGCTTCGCGAGCTTCGTGAGCCAGATCTTGCGCGGGTCGGCGACGACGAGAGTCGCTCCCTTCCGCACGGCCTTCTTCATCCGCAGCGCCAGGACCGGATGCGCCTCGGTCGTGTTCGAGCCGATCACGAGCAGGAACTTGGCGTTCTCGATCTCCGGGATCGAGTTGGTGGTTGCTCCTCTGCCCAACGACCTGACCAGGCCGTAAAGAGTGGGAGCGTGTCAGGTGGCCTCGCAGGAATGGACCGAGTTCGTGCCGATGACCGTGCGCGCGAGCTTCTGGATCAGGAAGTTCTCCTCCATCGTCAGGCGCGCCGAGGCGAGAACGCCGATCGACTGCGGGCCGTGCCGCTCCTTCACCCCCTCCAGGCCCTCCGCGGCGACGCGGAGCGCGTCGTCCCAGCTCGTCGGATGCAGCTCGCCGTCGTCGCCGCGAACCAGCGGCTCCGTCAGGCGATCCGGGTGGTGGACGAAGTTGAAGGCGAAACGGCCCTTGACGCAGAGATTGCCCTCGTTCGGGACGTAGCTCGGGTCGGATGTGATCTTGACGATCCGGTTCGTCTCCGGATCGACGTTGATGTCGATCTGGCAGCCGACGCCGCAGAAGGTGCAGGTCGACTTCACCTTCTTGAGCGCGCGCTCGTGCTCGGGCGGCGCGCCCGCAAGGAACTGCTCGTAGATCGCGCCGGTGGGGCAGGTCGAGAGGCACCCGCCGCAGAGCTCGCACTCGGTGTCGAGCCACGAGTGGCCATGGGTCGGGACGACCCGCGCCTCGGGCCCGCGCCCCTCGATCGAGAGCGCCGAGCACTGCATCACCTCCTGCGTGTAGCGCACGCAGCGCCCGCAGAGGATGCACGCGTCGGGGTCGTAGCCCATGAGCCGGTTCCGATCCTCGTAGGGCTCCCGCTTTGCATCGGGCAGGATGAAGGGCGCCTCGGCACCGAGCTCCTGCGCCATGTCGAGCAGCTCGTTCGGGCGACCGCCCGGATTCGGGTTCAGATGCTCGGTGAGCAGCATCTCGGTCAGTGTCCGGCGGAACTGCGGGACGCGGGAATTCGTCGAGACGACGAGCCCCTCCTGCACCCGCATGGCGCAGGCTGGAAGCGGCCGCGGCGATCCTTCGACGTCGACGACGCACATGCGGCAGCCGCCGTAGGGATCGAGCTTGTCGTCGTGGCAGAGCGTCGGGATGAAGACGCCGTAGCGGGCGGCGGCGTGAACGAGGAGCTCTCCCGCGGGCGCGCTGACGGACTTGCCGTCGAGCGTGAACTCCACCGTGGGCTGCACCGCGCTCACTCTACCGTCGCCTTCGGCCCCAACGACTCGAACAGCTCCGGCCAGGAGCGGAAGGCGTTCCGCATCGGGAACGGCGCGCCCTGGCCCAGCCCGCAGATCGACGTCTGTGCCATCGCGTCGAGCCACTCCTCGACCTGCCGGCGCGGCATGGCGACGCGCCCCTGCGCGAGCTCTTCGAGCAGGTGGTGCAGACCGCGGTTGCCGATCCGGCAGGGCGTGCACTTCTGACACGACTCCTCCGCGAAGAAACGCATCGTCTCCGAGAGCAGGTGGAGCGGCGAGTAGGACTTCGGGAAGACCTGGACGGCGGCCGAGCCGACGCCCGCGCCCCACTCGGACAGGGCCTCCCGCGTCAGCGGCACCTCGAGTGCCGAAGGCGGCAGGATCCCGCTCGCGGCGCCGCCGGGCACGATCGCGCCGATCTCCGCCGTCGCGCCGCCCGCGTGCTCGTCGATCAGCTCGCGAAGCGTGATGCCGTTCGGCGCCTCGTAGCAGCCGGGCCGCTCGACCACGCCCGAGATGGACCACAGGCGAACGCCCTTGCCGCCACTCCGGCCGAGCTGCGCCCACCGCTCGCCGCCCATGGTCAGGATCGCGGGCACGTGAGCGAGCGTCTCGACGTTGTTGATCAGCGTCGGCCGCCCGAGGTAGCCGTACTGGCTCGGAAAGGGGGGCTTCAGGCGCGGCATGCCGCGGCGGCCCTCCATCGACTCGAGCATCGCCGTCTCCTCGCCGCAGATGTATGCACCCGCGCCGACAACGAGCTCGATCGAGACGCCCTCGAGTAGTCCGGCACTCCGGAGCTCCTCGAGCGCCTCGAGCAGTCGCGCGCGTGCGGTTGCGTACTCCTCGCGCAGGTAGATGAACCCTTCCGTCGCCTTCGCGAAGCGCATCGCGACGAGCGTCGCTTCCAGCATCAGGTGCGGGCGAAGCTCCATCACGTAGCGATCCTTGATCGTGCCGGGCTCGCCCTCGTCGGCGTTCACGATCACATATCGGGGCGGCTGCTCCTTCGCGACCGCCTCCCATTTGAGCCCGGTCGGAAAGCCGGCACCGCCATAGCCGGCGAGTCCCGACGCCTTCAGCTCTCGGACGATCGTCTCATCGGTGGGTAGCGAACGCAGCAGTGCGAGACCGCCACGCTGCTCGTAGTCAGCGAGGGTGCGATCGGCCGAGGCCAGGTCGAGCGAGGCGCCGGAGTTCGTGCGGTGGGAGACGGGGGCGACCTCTCTCCCCGCAATGGCGTCCTCGAGCAGGCCTCGAGACAGAGCGGGAAGGATCCGGTCGCCGCGCGTGCCGACGGGGGCCAGCTCGCAGTGACCGAGGCACGGAACTTCGACCACAGCCAGGTCGCTCGGCGCCAGCTCCTGAGCCTGGGCCAACAGCTCCCTGGCCCCGAGGCAGTCGCAGACGGGACCCGTGCAGACACGCAGCGCGTCGACCGGTACGTCGAGGAAGGAGTAGAAGGAGCTGACCTCGTGCACCTCGCCCCGGCGGATGTTCATGTGGTCGGCGAGCGCATCCGACAGCTCGGGGGTGATCGGGCCAACTTCGCGCCGCAGCCGGCCGAGGTTGTCGAGCAGGCAAGTCCGCTCGACGGGGAGCTCGGGGAGGAGCGACGTCAGCCTGATGACGTCCACCCGGGCAATCTTACGCCCGCGGAGCGAGCGGCTCAGCGCTCGATCGTGCAGGCGGCCAGCGCGCGCTCGGCCGCGTCGTCCGCCGCCCTTGCCGCTCGCGCTGCGGCCTTCGCGCGGTCGTCACCGGCTCCGCCGAGATTGATGAGAACGAGGAGTGCGCTAGCTCGGGCGGCCGCGGCCGCGAAGACCGCGCCCGCCGCAGCGTCGCCGCAGATCGGCCCGGGCTCGCCCTCGGCGAGCGAAGCCGCGAGCGCCGCGATCTCCGACGAGGCTTCCGCGATCGCGAGCGGCACGTCGGTCGCTCGAGAGAGAGCTGCGCGCCGCTCGTCGTCGCCCTCGCCGGCGAGCACCGCCGCGTAGGCATCGACGTCGGCCTGCGCGAGGGGCAAGACCCGGCCTCGTAGCTGGCGCGCGCGCACCACTACATCGCCCTGGTGCTCGAGGGAGGCCACGAGCTCGGCGAGGGCAGCCGCGAGTCCGGCCACGACCGAGGCCGCCGCTCCCGCAGTAGGACCGGGCTCGGATGCTGCGACTCGCTCGAGGAACCCAGCCAGCGGCTCGTCGAGCAAGCTAGAAGAGACCAAGCGTACGACCGTTCTCGTCGATGTCGACGGTGAACGCGGCCGGACGCTCGGCCAGGCCCGGCATCGTCTGCATGTCACCGCAGAGCGCGACGAGCCAGCCGGCTCCGGTGTATGCGCGCAGATCGCGCACCGTCACGGTGAAATCCTCCGGCGCGTTCAGCAGCGTCGCATCGTGGGAGAGCGAGAGATGCGTTTTCGCCATGCAGATCGGCACGTGGCCCAGCCCCTCGCGCTCGAAGCGCGCCGCCTTCTCCTGTGCCGTCTTGAGCAGGTAGACGCCTTCCGCTCCGTAGACCCGCCGCGCGATCGCCTCGATCTTCTGCTCGATCGGCGCGTCGATCGGGTAGGTGTGGTCGAACGCGGTCGACTCGCGCGTTGCGTCGACGACAGCTTCCGCGAGCGCGGCCGCCCCCTTGCCCCCGTGCTCGAACCCGCCGTTCACCTCGGCGGCGTGTGCGCCGTACTCGAGAGCCAGACGCTGGACGGCGTCGACCTCGTCGTCGCTGTCAGCCGGGAAGCGGTTCACGGCGACGACCGCCTTCAACCCGAACTCCTTCACTATCTCGAGATGGCGACGCATGTTCTCCGCCCCGCGCTCGAGCGCGGCGAGGCCGCCGTCCGGGTCGCCGCCGTGGTGCTTGAGCGCCCGCGCCGTGGCGACCAGCACGATCGCACTCGGGGTGAGGCCGCCGACGCGGCAGACAATGTTGAGGAACTTCTCCATCCCCATGTCCGAGCCGAAGCCGCTCTCGGTCACGACGAAGTCGCCGAGCTTGAGCGCGACGAGGTCGGCGACGAGCGAGTTGTTGCCGTGCGCGATGTTCGCGAATGGGCCGCAATGGATGAGCGCCGGCTGGCCCTCGAGCGTCTGGACGAGATTCGGCTTGAGGGCATCCTTCAACAGCACTGTCATCGCCCCTGCGGCCTTGAGTTGCTCGGCCGTGACAGGCTCACCGGAGAACGTGGAGCCGACGGTGATGGCACCGAGGCGGCGGCGCAGGTCGGCCAGGTCGCGGGCGACCGCGACGATCGCCATCACCTCGGAGGCTGCTGTGATGTCGAAGCCCGTCTCGCGGACGTATCCGTTCGTCCGACCCCCGAGGCCGACGACGATCTGCCTCAGAGCGCGGTCGTTCATGTCTACACAGCGGCGCCAGCTGATCGACAGCGGGTCGATCTCGAGCGAATTGCCGTGCAGCATGTGCGTCTCGAGGACTGCAGCGAGCAGATTGTTCGCGGCGCCGATCGCATGGATGTCGCCGGTGAAGTGCAGGTTCAGGTCCTCCATCGGCAAGACCTGGGAGTAACCACCGCCGGCCGCGCCGCCTTTGATCCCGAAGACCGGACCGACCGACGCCTCGCGCAGGCAGAGGACTGGCCGCTTGCCGATCGCGCCGAGCCCCTGTGCCAACGAGACGGAGGTGGTCGTCTTCCCCTCGCCGGCCTTCGTCGGCGTCACAGCCGTAACGCAGACGAGCTTCCCGTTCTCCACGCTCGCGAGGCGGTCGAGCACGGAGAGCTCGATCTTCGCTTTGTGCCGCCCGTACTGCTCGTACTCGTCGGGCAGAAGCCCCGCCGCCTCGGCGACATCGGCGATCGGGCGAAGGTGCGCGCTCTGCGCGATCTCCAGGGACGAGGGAATTTGAGTCGCCAACGTGTTTGGGGAGCTCTGCCCGGTGCTTCAGGCACCGGGACGGCCGGAAGCGTTGTCTATCACGCCAGCCACCGCAGGTCGAGCCTCGAGCGCTTGTGTTCGAGGTGGCGCGCGCGGACGTGACGGGTCGCTTCTAGGGCGAGTGCGTGACGCCGCAGGCGGGGCAGCCGAACCCGTTCTGCTCGATCTGCAGGCACATGCGCTCCTGCTCGGTGAGCGGCTCGCCGAGGATCTGCTTCAGCCTGATCGCGTCCATCCGGTCTTCCATTCCCGCTGAGTCCTCCGGGCTCACACCCACGCCTGGTTCGCTGCGTAGACGCAAGGTACTTTCTGGGTCGGCAGGCGCGCTGTCGAGGTGATCCTCGAATCGTGGCAGGCGCCTCGGATGCCCCGGCCGAGCTCCTGCGCCCGGGGTCGCCTGCGTTGCCGCAGCCGCCGTGCCGAGACGTTGGCTAGCCCCTCTATACGATCGACGCATGGCCGAGTGGGGTGAACTTCCGGCGCCATGGCCCGATGCGTTCGCGCTGATGTGGGAGGCGTACTTGGCCGGTACTGATCCCTGTCGGCGCCGTCGTCGTGGACGGGGCGGGTGAAGTCGTAAGCCGCGGGCGGAACCGCATCTTTGACGACGCTCGCGACGGGCACTTGGGCGGCTCGCGGCTGGCGCATGCCGAAGCGAACGCCCTGATCGCGCTGAAGTCTGAGCGAACCTAGGGGACCATGAAGCCCACCCTCTGAAGGTCGCGGGGCCACTGAGCGGCGATCCCGGCCGCCTGCCAGAGCTGCTGCATCTGGCGCACTGCCTCTGGCGCAGCCCAAACGGAGGCGTCGCGAGTTTCTATCGGAAGTTCAAGCCCGACCTTGTCGCTGCCACACAGACGCTTCCAGCCCTGGACTCGGGCGCGACCCTCGCCGACGCTTTCGCTGCGCTCAACCGGTAGCCGATGGCCGAATGCCTCGAAGTGGCATCGCATCCATACCCCATTTCGCAAATAGCGAGCTTTTCAGCGGCCGACGCGTTAGCTGCTTGACGTTCGCGGGAAGTGGAAAGAGGCAAGCTCGCCGGAAAGGGCGGCCCTAGGCCGCGCCGAGTGAGCACGGAGGCGCTACCGAGGAGGTGATGCCCGGAAGGAGCGGCCCGTCGAGGGACGCCCCGCCGATCGCCCGCAGCAGCGCGTCCCGCGCGCCGAGGTGCTCGGCGGAGACTTCGAAGCCAGACGCAAAAGGAGTGAGTAGTTATGGCAGGCAACAAAGCAGTGGCATACATCGAGCCCGGCAAGGTCGAGGTTCAGACCATCGACTATCCCGAGCTCACCCTCAAGGACGGCCCCGGGGTCAACCCGGCCAACGTCGGCCGCAAGTGCCAGCACGGAGTCATCCTCAAGATCGTCTCGACCAATATCTGCGGCTCCGACCAGCACATGGTCCGCGGACGCACGACCGCGCCGGCCGGGCTCGTCCTCGGCCACGAGATCACCGGCGAGGTGATCGAGCTCGGCCGCGACGTCGAGTTCATCAAGAAGGGCGACCTTGTCTCAGTGCCCTTCAACATCGCCTGCGGACGCTGTCGCAACTGCAAGGAAGGCCAGACCGGCGTCTGCCTCAACGTCAATCCTGACCGGCCCGGCTCGGCCTACGGCTACGTCGACATGGGTGGCTGGGTCGGCGGCCAGGCCGAGTACGTGTTGGTTCCCTATGCCGACTGGAACTTGCTCAAGTTCCCCGACAAGGATCAGGCGATGGAGAAGATCGTCGACCTGACCATGCTGTCGGACATCTTCCCGACGGGGTTCCACGGCGCGTACACAGCTGGGGTAGGCCCCGGTTCGACCGTCTACGTCGCCGGGGCAGGCCCGGTCGGGCTGGCTGCCGCGCACTCAGCGCAGTTCCTCGGCGCGGCCGTAGTGATCGTCGGCGACATGATCGAGGAGCGCCTGAAGCAGGCAAAGAGCTTCGGCTGCGAGACCGTAGACCTGACCAAGGACGCGACTCTCGCGGAGCAGATTGAGCAGATCCTCGGCGTGCCCGAGGTCGACTCCGCAGTCGATGCGGTCGGCTTCGAAGCGCGCGGTCACGGTAAAGACGCCGACCACGAAGCGCCGGCGACGGTGCTCAACTCGATCATGGAGGTCACACGAGCCGGGGGCAAGCTGGGCGTTCCGGGCCTTTACGTCACGGGCGACCCGGGTGGCGTCGACGAGGCGGCCAAGATCGGCAGCCTGTCGGTCCGTCTCGGTCTCGGCTGGGCCAAGTCGCACTCGTTCACGACCGGCCAGTGCCCGGTCATGCGCTACCACCGCGGGCTAATGGAGGCGATCCTCCACGACCGCGTCCAGATTGCCAAGGCAGTCAACGCGACGGTGATCTCGCTGGACGACGCGCCGCAGGGCTACGAGGACTTCGACAAGGGGGCGAGCAAGAAGTTCGTCCTCGACCCGCACGGGTCGATCAAGTAGCTGTCCGAGAAGCTCGACGAGGGGGCCGGAGCGTGAGCTCCGGCCCCTCTCTCGGGCGGAAGGGAAGAACGGCGCGCGGTAGTAGCGTGCTCATCCCCAGCAGGTAGCGGCCAGTTCTCCGCGGAGCAAAGGCGTCGTCACTCCGTGCTCAGTGACTTATCGTTCCCGCCGACGATGTCCGAAGCGGCAAGCCCCACACCGAGAATGACGCGGATCCCGTCTGCCGCGACGCTTCTTACCGCCCGAGTCGATTCACAGCTCGCTCCGTGGGAGGCTCTCCTGTTGCTGCGAGACGACCCGCGCCCGTTCGCTCTGGTCGGGGCCTGGGCCGGAAGCCGTGCCATCCTCGGCTCGGCTCCGGTAGCGGTCGCATCCGCTCCTGAGAATCCGTTCGCCCTGCTCGACGCCCAACCAAAGGTCGAGCAGCGGCACGGATGTGTCGGCGGCGGCTGGTTCGGCTACCTCGGGTACCAGCTCGGCCGCCTCGTGGAGCGGCTTCCCCCGCCCCCACCGCGCCCGACGCCCCTGCCCCCGGCGGAGCTCGCGTTCTACGACCACGTGCTCCGCCTCGACCGCGACGGCCGCTGGTGGTTCGAGGCGCTCGTCACCCGCGAGCGGCGCGGCGCGCTCGAGGAGCGGCTCGGGGAGCTGCGGGAACGGCTCGGGCGGGCAGCGCCGCGTATTCGCGCCTATGGCTGCAGGCCGTTCGTGGCGCGGCCTGGAAGGAGTGGCCACATTCGCGCCGTCGAGGAGGCGAAGCGACACATCGCCGCAGGCGACATCTACCAGGCCAACGTCTGCCTTCGCCTCGAGAGCGAGCTCCGCGGGGATCCGATCGATCTGTACTGCACGGCGCTTGCCCGCCTCGAGCCTCGGTACTCCGCGTTCTTCCGCACCCACGACGGCGCCGTCGCCTCGCTCTCGCCGGAGCTCTTCCTCCGTCGCGACGGCCGCCGCGTCCGCTCGGAGCCAATCAAGGGGACCGTTCCCCGCGTCGAGGATCCGAGCCGTGCCGAGCGTGCCCGCCTCGGCCTGCTGCGCTCCGGGAAGGACCGCGCCGAGAACGTCATGATCGTCGACCTGATGCGTAACGATCTCGGACGCGTCTGCCGCATCGGCTCGGTGCGGGTACCCCAGCTCGCCGCTGCCGAGGCGCACGCGGGGGTCTGGCACCTCGTCTCGCACGTTGCCGGGGAGCTCGACTCGGCCGCAGCCGACAGCGCGCTCCTCGAGGCGACATTTCCGCCCGGCTCAGTCACCGGCGCGCCGAAGATCCGCGCCATGGAGATCATCTCTGAGGTCGAGAGCGCAGCCCGCGAGGTCTATACCGGCGCGATCGGGTTCGCCAGCGCCGTCGCGGGCCTCGAGCTCAACGTGGCCATCCGTACCTTCGAGGTCGCGGGTCGCCGGATCTGGCTCGGCGCCGGCGGAGGGGTGGTCGCCGAATCCGATCCTGCTTCCGAGTACGAGGAATGCCTGACGAAGGCGCGCCCGCTGCTCGCCGCGATCGGAGCCCAGATCGACCCCGAGCCCGAGCCCGAGCGCCCTGGGCGTCCGGCGGCTCCGGCCCCTCCCGGCTCCTGTCGAAGTCCCCGGCCCGAGGTGGCTGCGGGCGTGTTCGAGACGATGCTCGTCGCGGGCGGGCGGCTGGTTGAGCTGCGGCGCCACCTGGAGCGGATCGAGCGAAGCGCCGAGCTCCTCTTCGGAGCACCCTTGCCGGCACGGGTTGGCGCGGACCTGCTCGAGCGGGCTCGTCCGCTTCGTCTCGGGCGCCTTCGCCTGACGGCGCGGCCGTCGCTCGCGGAGCGCGGCCTGGAATGGAAGCTCGAGGCTGCGGCGCTTCCGTCCTGCGAGCTTTTCCAGCCACCGGCCTTGAATCTCGAGCCGGTCGTCGTCCCAGGCGGCCTCGGGGAGCACAAGTGGCTCGACCGCCGACTCCTGGACGAAGTGCGGCTCCCGGCAAGGTCGGTACCGCTGGTCACGGACGGCGACGGAACGGTGCTCGAGGCCGCGCGCGGGAACATCTTCGTCATGACGCCCACCGCTCTCTTGACGCCGCCCCTCGACGGCCGGATCCTGCCCGGCATCACGCGCCGACGAGTCTTTGAGCTTGCGCAACACGCCGGGTTGCCCGTAAGCGAAGAGGAGATTCCCCTCCAGACGATGCTCGCAGCCGACGAGGTCTTCCTGACGGGCTCGCTGAGGGGGATCGAGCCCGTGCGTTCTCTTGCCGGCCGCGCGACGTGGTCAGAGACGAGCGTGGGCGAGAAGCTCGCCGCGCTGCTGAGCCGGCTCTGGCGCATCCCGGTCGGGCCGCGGTCGTCGACCTCGGCGTGGCCTGCAGAGGCGAGCGTCCGATGAGCCGCGCCGATCCCGGGCCACGGGATCCCCGCTTCGACCGGCCGAAGATCGAGGCGGGCGTTCGGCTCATGCTCGAGGGGATAGGCATCGACCCGGACGGCGAGGGCGTACGCGACACGCCGGGCCGGCTCGCGCGAATGTACGAGGAGCTTTTCAGCGGTCTCGGCGTCGATCCCGTGGGCGTGCTCGACGTCTTCTTCGAGGAGAATCACGACGAGCTCGTCCTGATCCGCGACATCCCGTTCTCAGGCATCTGCGAGCACCATCTGCTGCCGTTCATCGGCCGCGCCCACATCGGCTACTTGCCGAACGAGCGCGGGCAGGTGACCGGGCTGAGCAAGATCGCCCGGGTCGTCGACGTCGCCTCCAGCCGGCCGAGCCTGCAGGAGCGGCTGACGACGTCGATCGCGGACGCGCTGGAGCAGGCGCTCTCGCCGCGCGGCGTGATCGTGATCATGGAGGCCGAGCACTCGTGCATGACCGTTCGCGGCGTGCGCAAACCGGGCGCGATCACCGTCACGAGCGCCGTGCGCGGTCGCATGCGCAGCGACCCGCGAACCCGCGCGGAAGCGCTCGCCCTCATTTCCGGCAGCCGGCCCTTCGGCAGCTGACCCTCAGGAAGCGGTGGCGACTTCGTCGAAGCGCGGGTCGCCAGGAATCGGCGCGAGGTCGGGGTTCTCGCGGGCATTGGCGGCGAAAGAGCCCAGCTGAGCCTCGGCGCACGCCTTCTTGGTCACCCCTCGCTCCTCGTCTCGTCTCGCCGCCCGGCAGCCTCGACGATGAGCGCAGCCGCGAGCTCGGGGTCGATCCGGTCGGTGTTCAGGACAAGGTCGTAGGCGGTGGGGAGCTCCGCCCGCATGCCGTAGAAACGCCTGAGGTACGCCGCGCGACCGGCATCGGACTCCTCGAGCAGCTTGGCTGCCGCCCGCTCGTCGAGACCACGCTCGTCGGCGAGGCGGGCGCAACGCGTCTCGGGCGACGCGGTGACGAGAACCCGGAGGACATCCTCCCGTCGAGCGAGAGCAAGCGACGCGGCGTGCGCCACGATCACGCAGTTCCCCTCAGCCGCGGTCTCCTCGATCGCAGTCGTGATCAGCCCGCGTAGATCGTCGCGTTCGGTGCGCACGTCATCCGGCAGCGCAGGAAGGCCGAACGCGGGCGCGCCGGCCGCGCTGCTGGCGGCCGCTCCCTCGAGCAACCGCGCCAGAAGCGACTTTCGACGCTCCGCATCGGCGACCGCGTGCCGCTCCAAGCCGGCCTCCTGCGCCGCGCGCCAGACGATCCCCTCGTCGATCAGCCGGTAGCCCAGCCTACTCGAGACGAGTTGGCCGACCTCGCGGCCACGGGCGCCGTCCGAAAATGAGAGGCAGACCACGCGAGCTTGCATGTGACGCGACGTTATCTCACCTGGGCTGGGAAATGCCGTGGTTTAACGTCCTTGTAAGGAACGCCCCGGTCGCGCCAGCTATACATCGCGCATCATCAACCGAGGAAGGGACCAGGACATGCATGCACGGCGACTCACCGCGCTGCTGGCGCTCGCTACATCGCTGGGCACGGTAGCGGCCGGCTGCGGCAGCAGCAGCGGCAGCGATACGGGCGCACCGGCCGCGGGCTCGACGACCACCAAGACTGCGACAACGGAGGGCCACAAGACAGGGACGACCGAGGGCAAGAAGACCGGGACGACCGAGGGCAAGAAAACGGGGACGACCGAGGGCAAGAAGAAGAAGACCGGGACGACCGAGGGCAAGAAAACGGGGACGAAAACGGGGACGACCGAGGGGTGACCCGCATCCCGCTGCTGGCTGCGGAGGAGGCTCCGCCGCCCTCGCGCGCCTGGTACGGGCCGGACGGCTCCGCCTCCGCGCTGACGCGCTCGCTCGCCACCGCCCCGGACCTGCTCGAGACCCTGATGCCGTTTCTCGGCCAGGTCATGGGCGAGGGCGCCGTCGATCTGGCGATGAAGGAGCTCGTCATCGTTCGCGTCTCGCAGCTGAACGGCTGCCGTTACTGCCTCGCTGCGCACCGGCCGCTCGCAGTCGCGGCCGGGATTCCTGAGGCGCAGCTCGCTGCGGTCTGCGACGAGGCGCCTCTCGACTCCCTGCGCGAGCGCGACCGCTCGATCGTCGACTGGGTCGATGCCGTGACCCTCGACCCCGGCGGAGTGAGCGACCAGCTCGTTGCGCGCACGCTCGACCACGTGCGCGAGGATCAGCTCGTCGAGCTGACGGTGCTCGCCGGGACGATCACGATGCTGAATGCGTACTGCACGGCGTTCGCGCTACCACCGCCGTCGCTGCGATGAGGGAGCGGGTCGCAGAAGCGGTGGCCGAGGGCCGGATGGGCGATCGCCTGTGGCTCTACGCGACCTACCACTGCAACCTCGCGTGCGTCTACTGCCTGACGGAGTCGTCGCCGCGTATCGCGCTCCGCCGGACCCTGCAACAGGAGACGATGGTGCAGGCCGTTCGCGAGGCGAGAGAGCTCGGCTTCGGGAGCGTCGGCATCACGGGTGGCGAGGTCTTCATGCTTGCCGACTTTCCCGAGACCCTACGTCGGATCGGGGAGCTCCTGCCAGTCGTCGCTCTCACCAATGCGACGCTCTTCACCGACCGCCTGCTCGAGCGGTTGCAGCCACTCCGCCACCTCGACGTCGCCCTGCAGATCTCGCTCGACTCGGATCGGGCCCAGGTGAACGACGAGCTGCGCGGCCCCGAGAACTACGCCAGGGTGCTCGACGCCATCCCGCGCCTGATGGATCACGGCCTCGAGGTGCGACTCGCGACGACGGTCGAGCACCAGAGCCCGGAGGAGCTCGAGCGCCTATGTGCGCTGCACCGCGAGCTCGGCATCCCGGACGAGCACCACGTCGTCCGGTCGGTCGTTCGGCGCGGGCGCGCCGCGGTCGAGCAGATGGGCGTCGAGCTGGGGCCGACGGACGTGCTTCCCGAGCTGACCCTCACCGCGGACGGGGCGTTCATGCACCCATTCGCGCCGACGGTTCGGCACGGGCGGACGGATCTCGATCTGCTCGTCAGCCGCCAGATCACGCCGCTCTCGGCGGCGACGCGGCGCTTTCTCGCCTGCGTGGAGGGGCAGCCGGTCGGCGAAGACGTGATCCGGAGCATCAGATGAGCGTGATCCGGGCTCCCCGGTCGGGGAGCGAGCTCGTCATACTCGTCTTCCGGCTCATGCTCGGGCTGCTGTTCCTGTCGGTGTGGGCCTCGAACCTGCACAAGGGCCTGTACGACTCCGGGCCGTACGCCGCGTTGATTCACCGCTACGTCGAGACCGGCGACGCGCCCGGCGTCTGGAAGGACGTGATGCGCTTCGTCGCCGACCATGCGGCCGTCGCCTCGAAGCTGCAGCTGGTCACCGAGCTCGTCTTCGGCATCCTGCTGACGCTTGGCCTCGGGACCCGGCTCGTCGGCGTCGCGGCGGGGCTCTACCTATCGTCGCTCTGGCTCAGCGAGATCAACGTGCCCGGTGAATGGATCTGGTCGCTCGTGTTTCCGGCGCTCGTCTCCTTCGCGCTCGCGATCGCCTCGGCCGGCCGGATCGCGGGCCTCGACGCGATCGCGCTGCGACGGCGCCCGCTCGATCGGCTGCCGCACTGGGCGACTGGGTGAGGGCAGCCGCCCGCCCCGGAGCTTTCGTCCTCCTCGGCGCGGCCCTCGTCGCCCTCGAGCTTCGCCTCCGCGGCGAGATCGACGTCCACTCGCAAGTAGGGGGCCAGCTTGCGGCGTTCGCGATCTTCCTGCCGCTCGCGGCACTCCTGTGGCGGGGACTCGGCGCAGGTGGGCTCGGAGTCGTCCTCGTACTCGGTCTCGCCGTTGTCCTGCGCGCCGCCGCCTTCCAGCCCAGCACTCCGCCGCCGCTTTCGAACGATCTCAACCGCTACGCCTGGGATGCTCGGGTCCAGGCGGCCGGCATCAATCCTTACCGCTACTCGCCCACGGACAGCCGGTTGCGCGCCCTTCGCGATCCGGAGATCTGGTCCGGCATCAACCTTCCCAACTGGAAGACTCCGTATCCGCCCGGCGCGGAGGGAAGCTTCCTGCTCGCGCGCGGCCTCTTCGGCGAGCGCCTGCGGGCGACGACGTGGCTCTTTCTGGCAGCCGAAGCGCTGACCGCGGGACTCCTTCTGTTGATCCTCAAGCGCGCCGGGGCACCGCTCGAGCGAGTCGGCGTGTATGCGCTGCATCCGCTCGCGATCTCGGAGATCGCGGGCAACGGCCACGTGGACGCACTCGTCGCGTTGGCGCTTGCCTTACTGGTCGCTTCGTGGCAGACACGCCGCTTTGCGCTCGCCGGCGCCGTGGTCGGGCTTGCGACGCTGCTCAAGCTCGGCCCGATCCTGCTCGTGCCGGCGCTCGCGCGGCGGGGCGGCCGGCGGTTCGTCGCCGTCGCGACCTCGACCGTGCTCCTCGGTTACGTTCCGTACCTCTCTGTCGGAAGCGCCGTGTTCGGCTCGCTCCGCACCTTCGAGGAACGCCTCCACTTCGGCTCGCTGCTACCGCCAATCGCGGGGCTCATAGGGCGACCGAGCGCGCATCTCCTCCTCGGCACACTGCTCGTGCTGGTTCTCGCCGCGGTTGCCGCGCGCGAGCCCGAGACGATCGAAGAGGTTGCCCGCTCGCTGCTCCTCGTCCTCGGGACGCTGCTGCTCGTCCAGGACTATGTCCAACCCTGGTATGCCCTCGGCCTACTTCCGCTACTCGTTCTCGTGCCGGCTCCGGGCTGGCTCTGGTTGACGGGCGCGCTGCCCCTCCTGTACCTCTTCCACCCGAGCGACAACTCCTTGCCCGTCTGGGTTCGCCCCGTCCTTTATGGCCCCTTGGCCCTGGCAGCCATGGCGGCCTTCGTGCGCAGGCGTCGCCCGCTCGCCCTCCGGCCCGAGCCGCTCCCGGCGAGCCCTCGCATCGCACTCGTCGTGCCGGCGCTCGACGAGGAGACAGCGCTGCCCGCTCTGCTCGCCGAGGTGCCGGACAGCGTGGACGAGGTCATCGTCGTCGACGGTGGCTCCCGGGACCGGACGGTCGAGATCGCGCGCGCCGCGGGCGCCCGCGTCCTCAGCGAGCCTCGCCGAGGCTACGGCCGTGCGTGCGCGACAGGCGCGGCCGGCACGGCGGCGGACGTGATCGCATTCATGGACGGCGACGGCAGCGACGATCCCGCCTGCCTGCCCATGGTGCTCGCACCGGTCCTCGAGGGCCGTGCGGTGCTCTCGCTCGGGGCGCGAACGGAACGGGAGCCTGGCGCCCTGCTTGCACACCAGCGCCTCGGGAATGCCCTCGTTTGCCTGCTCGTGCGAATCGTGTACGGCGTGCGACTGCGGGATGTGCCGCCTCTCCGCGCGATTCGCCGCGACGGGCTCGAGAGGCTGTCCATGCGGGAGATGACGTACGGCTGGCCGACCGAGATGATCGTGAAGGCGGCGCGCGGCGGCCTCGGCGTCGTGGAGACTCCGGTTCGTTGCCGCGTCCGGCGCGGCGGCACGTCGAAGATCGCCGGCAGAGCCTGGCCATCGGCCCGTGCGGGCGTGCGGATGCTCGCCGTCGTTGCTCGCCACGCATGACCACGCTACGCGTCCGGGATCGCCGGAGTGACGCGCACGGTCGTCGGTCGCCCGCTCCGCATGAGTCTCAAGAGGTTGACCGATGAGCCAAGCCGTCCTGATCATGGCGAAGGCGCCGGTTCCCGGCCGCGCCAAGACCCGCCTCGTTCCCCCACTGACCCCCGGGCAGGCGGCCGACCTGCAGGCCGCCCTGCTGCTCGACACCCTCGACTCGTGCCGCACCGAGGTGAAAGAGACCGGTCTCCTGTACGCCGACCCGCGTGACGGCGATGCGCTAGCCGCACTTGCGGGACCCGGCACCCACCTCCAGCTCCAGGACGGAGTCGGCCTCGCGGACGCTCTCAGGCTTGGCATGGCTCGGTACTCGAGCTCGGGGCCGGTCGCCCTCGTCTCCTCCGACATCCCTGGTATCCCACCCGGCTCTCTCGGGCGTGCCTTCAGTGCGCTGAAGCGGAGCGCCGACGTAGTTCTCGGGCCCGCGCTCGACGGTGGCTACTGGCTGATCGCAATGCGGGCGTTCGCGGAGGCCCCGTTCACCGGGATACCGTGGTCGACCCCGGCCGTTCTCGCGGTCACGATCGAGCGGTGCCGCGCGGCGGGCCTCCGGGTCGCGCTGCTCGAGCGCTGGCGCGACGTGGATACGCTCGCTGACCTCGCCGCCCTCACACGGTCGATTCCCGAGGGAGCCACGCGCACGCGCGCCGTCGTGGGCGCCCTTGGCAGCACCCACGACCTGACGGGCGATCCGCCGAGGCTCACCGGCAGCGCCCTCCTCTCGACGTCGCCCTGGCGCGCCGTCATCAGCGACCGGCTCGAGAGTGCGGAAGGGCAGGAGTCGGAGTACACGTACCTCGCCGTTCCCCGGGCCGTCTTCGTCGCGGCGGTCACCGACGAGGGCGAGCTGTTGCTCGTGCGCCAGTATCGCCATCCCGTGCGCGAATGGACGCTCGAAGTGCCTGCCGGGTCCGTCGCGGACGGCGAGCAGCCGGCCGAAGCGGCGGCGCGAGAGCTCGCCGAGGAGACCGGCGGCCGAGCGCGATCGTGGCGCCACCTCACGACCTTTTATTCCTCGAGCGCTCACATGGGCCTCCGCTCGGACGCGTTTCTGGCGACCGGGGTCGAGGTGGATGCGGCGGCGCCGGAGGAGGGCGAGGAGGTGACGCTCGTGCGCGTGCCGTTCGCCGAGGCTGTCGCCCGGGCACGTGCGGGCGGCTTCGTCGAAGGACAGACGGCGCTGACGATCCTGCTCGCGGCCGAGCGGCTCGAGCAGGAAGGGGCAAAAAAGATCGCACCAGGAGCGAAAGGAGCACGCATGCCCGGAAAGGTCCTAGGCTTAGGCTGGATGTGACGATGACGCGGATCGGCCTGCTCTTTCCCGGCGAGATGGGCCAGACCATCGGTCGCGCGGCCCGCGGCGACGTGCTCTGGGCCGGCGAGGGCCGAAGCGACGCAACCCGCGAGCGTGCCTGCGCGGCCGGGTTCCGCGACGTCGGCACGATGGCCGAGCTCGCCGCTCGAAGCGAGATGATGCTCAGCCTCTGCCCGCCGGCGATCGCCGAGGACGTGGCGAGCTCGGTGGCCGGCGCCGGCTTCCGCGGGCTCTACGTCGAGGCGAACGCGATCTCCCCGGCCCGGGCCGAGCGGGTCGCGAGGGCCCTCGCCGACCGCGGCGTGCGCGTCGTCGACGGCGCCGTCATCTCCCGGACGAAGGTCAACCTCTACCTCTCCGGCGAGCCTGAAGAGGTCGAGCAGGTCGCCCAGCTGTTCGCGGGAACCGACGTCACGGCAATCGCCCTCGCAGGAGGCGTCGGGGCCGCCTCGGCACTCAAGATGGCCTTCGGCGGCTGGAACAAGATCGGTGTCGCCCTCACGGCGCAGGCGCTCGCGATTGCCCGGGCCTACGGCGTGGAGCAGGCCCTCGCCGGCGAGGGCGTCGACGGCGAGCGCGTCATCCGCGCGGGCCCGAAAGCCTGGCGCTGGGCACCCGAGCTGGAGGAGGTCGCCGACACCTGCCTCGTCCTGGGCCTGCCCGACGGCCTCGGCCGTGGCGCCGCCGCTCTGTACGCCCGGTGGGAGGCGCACCGCGACCGGCCGGTCGAGCTCGAGAGGTTGCTCGACGACCTCGCCGCCGAGCGCTAGTCGTGAATTTCGCCCAGCCAGCGGTGGCCGGGGTGAACGAGCTCCAGCGCCCCGGCGAGCCAGCGACGCCGCTCCGATGTGAGCAGCGGAAGGGCGGCGGCGAGGTCGGAGTCGTCCTTCGCTCGCGCGTGCTTAGCCTTGAAGAGCAGGATGATCTCGGGACGGGCGTACGGGATCCCCTCGCCACTCCACTCGATCAGCTGGTCGAAGGGCAGCCGGATACTCTCGTCGCGGCGGCAGATCCAGGTCTCGCCAGCCGAGGGCTCGCGGAAGACGTCGAGGCGCCAGACGCCTGCAGCACGCTCGAGTGCCCATGTCTGGTGGTAGGTGTCGAGCAGCTCGCCGGCCTGCGCGACCGGCGTCGCGAGATGGTGGCCGACGACGAAGAGCTCGAGTCCCGCGAGTGCCCCGACGACCTCACTGAACCGGTCGCTCGGCACCGCGATCTCGAGATCCTCGTGCTCTCGGCGCTGCTCGCCGAGGAAGAGGTCGATCGCCCAGCCGGCCGCGACGTACCAGGGCGCCTCCACGCGCGCGAGCCGACGCTGGGCCTCCTGGCGGCCGGAGGTCCCACTCGAACAGATCGGGATCGAACGCCCCCGAGGCAGTCACGGCCGCACCACGAGGATCAAGATTGCGCCCGGAAGTCGGCATCCCAGTCCTCCGGCAGCTGCGGAAGCGGCCAGGCCGCCTCGGGACGCCAGCTCTCCCAGCCTGTAGGCCACGGGCGCTCAGCGACGACACGCTCTCCCTCGGCGCGGACGCTCACGGCGGCCTCCTCGTCGAGGATGCCGAGAGCCTGCGCCTCGGCGAAGTCCTCCTCGTCCTTCCAAGCCCACCTGCCGTCGGGCTCGACCCAGACGTCGAGCGCCCAGTCCGTCGTGTCGTAGCCGAGGGGTGTACGCCGGAGCGGCGCCTGCAGGTTCACGTACCAGCCGAGGAAGCGCCAGTCCTCGTCCCAGAAGAGCCGAAGCGCGTGGGCCGCGCCGTGCCGAATCAGGTCGAGCGCGTGCGTTCGCTGCCAGACGTGCCGAACGGGATCATCGCCGCGGGCCCAGCGCTCGAGGTAGCGGCCGTCGGGGCCCCGGCCCATCGAGACGCCGGGCGTGCCGAGGGCGAGGTAGAGCGCGAGCCGGCCCTCGCGATCCCCGACGACCCGATGCGGAAACGCCCAGCGGACGCGGCCCCGGTACACGCTGCGGACGAGGACGACGTCGCGGCGCATGGCCGCGAATCTACACACGGGCGCTACGGCAACGAGGCCCGCAGCGCCCTCAACAGAGCCGCTCGGCTCACGAGTGCGCCTCAGCTCCTTCTACCCCTTCCGCGCGACGAAGAACGTGTGGAACGGATCGTCTTCCAACTCCTTCGCCTCGACGTCGACGAGCCCGGCAGCCCCCAGCGCCGCCAGCGCGTTCTCGCGTCCCCACGCCGTGCCGTGCCCCTCGCCGTCCTGGGCGAGCGAGACCGACATGCAGTGGATCACGGACATCGAGTAGAGCAGCGGTGCGAACGGATTCTCCAGGTTTCCCTCGAGCGTGCTCGCAGCCGCGATCTCGCCCAGAAGGAACGTCCCGCCGGGCCTGAGCGCGGCCGCGAGCTGCTCGAGCGCCCTCCCCGGGTGTGCGAGGTCGTGGACGACGTCGAAAGCGGTCACGAGGTCGTAGGCCTCGCGTGCGGCGAGCTCGTGCACGTTCCGTACCTCGAAGCGGACGTTCTCGAGAGCGAGCCCGGCTGCCTCGGTGCGGGCCAGCTCGAGGCCCTCCTCCGAGACGTCGACGCCCGTAAAGCGGGTCGCCGGAAACGCCCGCGCCATCACGTTGACGGCGTGGCCGGCGCCACAGCCGACGTCGAGTACGTCGATTCCCTCCCCGAGCCGCTCGACGACGCCGGCTAGCGGGAGGATGACCTCCACGAGCTTCTCGTCGAAGGTCGACCCGCTCTCCTCGGCCTGGAGGAGCTGGAAGTCCGGGTACTTCTCGTACGGGACGCCCCGGCCGTCGTGGAAGGCCTGGACGAGCTCCGGCTCGACCGTCCCCGACAGGCCGACGAGCCGCGCGAGGAACGCCATGTTGTTCGAGCCGGCGGCCCGGGCGAGGAATGCGGCGTGCTCGGGCGGCAGGAAATAGGTCTCGGCGCCCGGCTTGTATTCGAGGATGCCGCCCACAGTCATCGCGGCGGCCCATTCGCGGACGTAGCGCTCGTCAAGGCCGCTGGCCTCGGCGATCTCCCCGCTCGTGGCGGGGGCCATCTCCGCGAGCGAGTCGTAGAGACCCGTCTGGTGAGCGATGCTGACGAGGATCGAGAGCAGCGCGTCGTTGAGCAGCCCGAGCATCCGTCCGCCGAACGCCTCCAGCTTCGTGGCGTCCAGTTCGGTCGTGGTCATCTGGCACCTCCTTGGTGGGGGATCGGGAGCCGGGCCCCGCCGGGGGCCGAATGCCCGGCGCCCGGCGAGGTCTCCCGGTGACAGAGACGCTAGAGCAGCGCGACCGGCGTGTCATGAGTGCGGGCACGCAGGTCTCGCGTGCCGAACACGCAACTTAGCGTTGAGTGCTAGGCGAGGCCCTCGACGAGCGCGTATGAGGCGGCCGCCGCCCGCGCGGCCCCTCCCGAAGCGCCAATCTTGTTGTAGATGCTCGAGACGTGCCGTTCGACGGTGCGCACCGACAGCACGAGCTGCGCGGCGATCTCCTGGTTCGAGCGGCCCCGCGCGACGAGCCCGAGAACCTCGAGCTCCCGTCGGGTCAATCCGGCCCGCGAGACCTCCGCCGGGCGCGCCGCCCCGCCGAGCCGGCTCAGCTCCTGATACGCCGCCCGCAGCTCGCGATCGGCAGCATCGACCTTCCCGAGGGCGCGTAGCGTTCGCGCGAGCTCACGGCGCGCCTGCGCTGACTCCCAGCGGCCACCGCTCGCCGTGAACAGATCGACGGCGTCCTCGAGGCGACGGCATGCGTCGCCCCAGCGCTCCTCGGCGATCGCGACGACGCCCGCGGCGAGCGCGGCCGATGCTTGTGCGGCATCGCTCGTCACGCACTCGGCGATCTCGGCGAGCTGGTCTCTCGCGTCGCGTGCGGTTGGGAGATCGCCCCTCGCCGCCGCAGCGCGAACGAGCAGCTCGAGGCCGGCGGCACGCTCGGTCAGCGAGTCTGGGGCGACGCGCCTCAGATAGCGCTCGACCGACCGAAGCGCCTCGTCCGGCTCGTCGCGATCGAGCGCGAGAGCGGCTGCGGCGAGCGGCGCAAGCAGATGCCCCTCGCACTGGGCCAGTAGCTCGGCGGCATCGGAGAGGCGGCCCTGGCGGCGACGAAGCTCGGCGAGGCGGACAAGCGCGTCCGCCAGGCGGCTCCGGTGCAGGGCGCCGAGATCGCCCAGGAGCCCGAGGAGGTCGGACTCGGCCTCGGCCCAGGCGCCGCGCCAGATCAGAATGTCCGCGTAGTGCGTTCGGCAGGCGGCGAACGTGATCTGATCCGACCAGCGCTCGCTGAACTCCGCGACGTGGTCGCACCACTGCGCCGCCCGGCCGAAGTCGCGGACGCGCTTGCAGGCGTCGATCAGGTAGCAGTAGGTGCTGCTGATCGCGTCGAGATCCTCCATCTCCCCGGCGGTGGCCGCCGCCGCGGACTCGTCGAGACAGCGCATCCCCTCTTCGACCCGGCCGAGGCTGACGAGGGCGAGGCCCAGCTGAGCGAGTCCTGTCATCTCGATGTCGAGCAGACCCGCCGCGCTGCCGATCTCTCGGGCGCGAGTTGAGTGCTCGAGCGCGCGCGCCGGGTCACGGTCGAGCTGGAGTGCGACGTGTCCTCGCCAGAGCTCGACCCACCCGTGCTCGAGCCCCGGCACGCTCCCCTCGAGCAGGCGGGCCGCGCGCTCGAGCCAGCCGAGGGCGACGGCCTTCTCCGAGCGAAACGTCCCTTCGCACGACGCGAGCTGAAGCGCGACCCGCGCGGCGCCGACCCGATCCCCGGCCTGCCGGTACAGACGGTACGCACGACCGTATGCCCGGAAGGTCGAGCCGATCTCGCCAAGCCAGCGGCACGCGAGCCCGAGCCCCTCGACAGCCGACGCAGTCTCCTCGGTCGCGACGGCCCTGACGAACTCGTCCTTCGCGCGCTGCCAATCGCCGTCCTCAAGCGCCTCGCGCGCTGCTCCGAGCGGGTCCGTGACCGTGGCCACGAGACCGAGCTTAGCGCCGGGCAAAGTGCCCGGCGGTAAGCCACGAGCCGCAGGCTCGAGCAGCGCTCTTGGACGCAGCGTCCGGAGGGTTCAAGTAGCGTCGCGTGAGGTGAAGCTGGGAGTCGAGGCAGCACTGGTCGGCGGCCGGCTCGTTCCCGGGGACGTCGAGGTCGTTGACGGCCTTGTCGCGCGGTACGGCCTTGCCTCACCGAGCCGCCAAGGGATCGCCGCCCCCGGCTTCGTCGACCTTCAGGTCAACGGCTTCGCAGGGGTCGACTTTCTCGGCGCGGACGCGAACGGCTACCGGCGCGCGGGTGAGGCGCTCCTCGAGACCGGTGTCACCGCCTACCTGCCCACATTCATCACGGCGCCGGAGGAGGATCTGCTCGACGCGCTCGCTGCCGTCCCGGCAGCCATGGCCGGGCCACGGCTGCTCGGAGTCCACCTCGAAGGGCCCTTTCTGTCCCCGAGCCGCCTCGGGACACACCCGCCAGCGGCTCGCCGGGATCCCGACCCCGCGCTGCTCGAGCGGCTGCTCTCGGCGGGCCCGGTCCGCCTCGTCACGCTCGCGCCAGAGCTGCCGGGAGCCGACCGGCTGATCGACCTTCTTCACGCTCGCGGCATCGCGGTGTCGGCGGGGCACAGCAACGCGAGCGCATCGCAGGCCAACCATGCGTTCGACCGGGGCGTCCGAACGGTGACTCACCTGTTCAACGCCATGCGCCCGTTTTCGCACAGGGACCCGGGGATCGCGGGAGCCGCGCTCGCCCGGGACGACGTGATCGTCCAGGCCATCCTCGACGGCGTGCACCTCGCTCCCGAGACGGCGATCCTGGCCCGGCGCGCTGCCCGGGGGCGGCTCGCCCTCGTCACGGACGCGATTGCCGCGGCGGGCGTCGGGGACGGGCGCTCGACCGTCGGCGGTGTCGAAGTCGAGGTGCGGGGCGGGGTCGCACGCCGGCCCGACGGCGTTCTGGCCGGCAGCACGCTGACGATGATCGGAGCGATCCGCAACCTGCACGGGCTCGGCGCGACGCTCGAAGAGGCTCTGGTCGCCGCGACGGCGGCTCCCGCCCGCGTGCTCGGCGACGAGACGATCGGCCGGCTAGATGTTGGCCAGCCGGCCGATCTGGTCGTTCTGGACGACAACCTGGAGATCAAGCGAATGCTCGTCGGCCGACGAGCATTCGCGACCGTCTAAGTAGGAGCTATGCCGCCTCGGCTAGACCGTCGAGCTCGCGCTCAAGCGTCACGAACGCCTCGCGCTCGAGCTGGCGCACCCGCTCCCGGGTGAGACCGAGCTCCGACCCGATCGCCTCGAGCGTCCAGGCCTCGCCGTCGGCCAGTCCAAAGCGCAGCTCGACGATGCGGCGCTGCCGTTCCGGCAGGCTCGACACGACCTTGCGCACGGCCTGGTGGCGCAGCGCGTCCGCCGCCTCCTCGACCGGGTCATCCGCGGTCACGTCGGCAAAGAGGTCGCCAAGCTCACCATCGCCCTCCGAGCCGACGCCCTGGTTGAGCGAGACGGACGCGTCGACGACGGCTAGCGCCTCGATCACGTGCTCCAGCTTGAGGCCCGTCGCGGTCGCAAGCTCCTCCTCGGTCGGGTCACGTCCGAGCTCGACCTGCAGGCGCTGGCTCGCGCGGCCGAGCTTCTGGCGGCGCTCGCGGACATGCACGGGAACGCGAATCGTCTTGGCCTGGTTGGCCACGGCGCGCTGAACCGCTTGGCGAATCCACCAGGTGGCATAGGTCGAGAACTTGTATCCCTTTCGCCAGTCGAACTTCTCGACCGCGCGGTTCAGCCCGATGCAGCCATCCTGGATCAGGTCGAGGAGCGGAACCCCGTGGCCCTGGTAGCGCTTCGCAATCGAGACGACGAGGCGCAGGTTCGAGTTGATCATTCGCTCCTTCGCAGCGCGATCCCCGCGCTCGACCCGCTTCGCGAGGGCGACCTCGTCCGCAGCGGTCAGCAGCGAATGACGACCCACCTCGTTCAGGAACAATTGCAGGGAGTCGCCGAACGCAGCGGGCACGGCAGCCGAAGGAGGGACGACCGGCTCGTCGCCCTCGGTAGGCTCGTCGGTCACGGTGACCCCGCGCGCCTCGAGCTCGTGGCGCAGCGCGGTCAGCTCGTCTTCCTCGAGCTCATGCTCGGCGACGAGCGCCTCGAGCTCGGTCTCGGGCACCGAGCCGCGCTCTTCGGCGGCGTCCAGGTACGCGGTGAAATCGTGTTCGGTGTTGATGATCAGGGTGTCTCCTTTCTCAAACTCAGCGACGCCCGGCGAGCTGCCGGCGCTGCTCGAAACGCTCGATCCGTCCCTCGCTCGCGACCGGGCGCTCCCGACCTGTATACGCAGGGTGACAGCTCGCGCAGACGTCGACGGTCGTCAGGGGTCGCGCCACACGCAGCGCATGGAGTGCGCCGCACGACGTGCAGCGCACAAAGCTCAGTGTCAATTCTGGGTGAACAGCAGCTGGCAACGTTCTGACTCCTTCGGTCGTGCGAAAGCGGACGCCAGGTCGACGCTCCCTCGCCGCCTCTCGCCGTCGTATTTCTCTACAACGACCGCTGGCGGCCCATCATTCCTTCCTACTACGACGGTAACGGCGCGCAGAAGTTGCGGTCTGCCATCATCCGCGTCAGCACCGACAGGAAGGAGGGGCACATCATACCGGAGGCTAACGTTTGGGGAGCCCCCCTTTCGACGACAACGTGGTCATGCGGTTTCGCCGAGACGTCGGCCTCGATACGTCGCAGGTTGACGACGCTCGTGGACGTGGACCGATGCTCGGCCTGCCCGGCGGGGGGCTGGCCGTCGGTGGAGGCGGCGTCGGGTTGGTGATCCTGCTTGCAGTCGTCCTCCTGAACGCGCTGAGCGGCGGAGGCGGCGGGGTGGGCGGCCCGCTCGGGAACCTCGACGACCGGACGGCGAGCGGCGGCCGCCCGGGAAGCGTGATCTCGGACTGCCGGACTGGCGCGGATGCGAACCGGCGCGAGGATTGCCGCATCGTCGGCGACATCAACAGCATCCAGCGCTACTGGAGAGGCGAGTTCGCACGGACTGGACGCCGCTACACGATCACGAAGACGAAATTCTTCACGGGATCAGCTCAGACGGGCTGCGGGCAAGCGACCTCCGACGTGGGACCGTTCTACTGCCCCGCCGACAAGGAGGTCTACATCGACCTTGGCTTCTTCGACGAGCTGCGGTCGAGGTTCGGCGCAAGGGGCGGCCCCTTCGCCGAGGCCTACGTGCTCGCCCACGAGTACGGCCACCACGTCCAGGATCTCGTCGGGACGCTCGACAAGATCGGGCGCGACCGCTCCGGGGCGTCGAGCGCCTCGGTTCGCTCCGAGCTGCAGGCCGACTGCTACGCGGGCGTCTGGGCGAGCCACGCCGTCGAGACGGGCTATCTGGTCGATGTGACGCGGGCCGACATCGCCGATGGGCTCGACGCGGCGGCTGCGGTCGGGGACGACCGCATTCAGGCAGAGACGCAAGGACAGGTGAATCCCGAGACCTGGACGCACGGCTCCTCGAAGCAGCGCCAGCACTGGTTTCTGACGGGCTACCGCACGGGCAAGCCGGCCGCGTGCGACACCTTCAGCGGCGCGATCTGACCGAGAACGACATCCGGAGCCGCGTGGCCGCCCTCGACTGGTGGCACACGATCGAGCTGCCGGGAGGGATCGTCACACCCGGCTCCTGGGACCTGAGGCCGACCGCAGCCCGGGTGCCGTGGCCACGGTCACTCGCCAGGCTGCGGTGCCTCGACGTCGGCACGATGGACGGCTTCTGGGCCTTCGAGCTCGAGCGGCGCGGCGCGGGAGACGTACTTGCGACCGACCTCGCCGATCCCGCGCAGCAGGACACACCCTACGGGCGGGGCGACCGTCAGGGCGACCGCCGCGGCGAGACGTTCCGGCTTGCGGCCGAGGCGCTCGGGTCGCAGGCCGAGCTACGGGACTCGAGCGTCTACGACCTCGACGCGGCCGACCTCGGGCAGTTCGATCTCGTCGTCATCGGCTACGTCCTGCAAATGCTCCGCGACCCGCTCCGCGCCCTCGAGGCAATCCGGGATGTCTGCCGGGGCTGGGTGGTCGTCGTCGACACGATCAGCGCTCCGCTCTCGCTGCTCCCCGCGCCGCTCGCGCGTCTCTGCGCGCGCCGAGGCTTCCTCGAGTGGTTCGTCTTCAACCGGCGCGGCCTCGAGAAGGCGCTCGAGCTGACGGGATTCCGGGTCGAGGCGGCGGTCCGCGTTCGCGATCGCCCCGGCCCAGCCGCCCGAGTTCCGGACCTGCCGCTCGCCATGCAAGCCGGGCACGCAGTGGGCCTTCTCGACCGCTCCCTCGCCGTTCGTGCCAGAGCGGCCTGAGTCTCACACCGTTTGCAGGGATGGCCCGATGCGGCCCCCTCCCCGCCCGCCGACGGCGGCGCGCACAGCGCGAGCGTACGCCTCCGAGACGGTCGCGCCGCCCGCCATCACCTCGCCGGTCGAGCGCATCTCAGGCCCGCGCTTCGCCGCCCCAGCAAAACGATCGCTCGGGAAGACGGCCTCCTTCGCCCAGGCCCGCGTTGGCTCGGCGCGCTCGGGGAGCCCGAGGTCTGCGAGGGAGGCGCCGAGCAGGAGCCGGCACGCGTTATCTACGAGCGGGATCCCGGTCGCCTTGGCCACGAACGGAATCGTCCGCGACGCGCGCGCGTTCGCCTCGAGCACGTGGAGATCGCCCTCATGCAGCGCCAGCTGGAGGTTGAGCAGCCCGCGGACGCCGAGCGCCGCCGCGAGCGCTGCTGCCAGCTCGCGGATCTCTGCCTCGAGCTCGTCTCCGACCGAGGGAGCCGGAACGACGCACGCCGAGTCGCCGGAGTGGACGCCGGCGGGCTCGACGTGCTCGAGGATCGCAGCCACCCAGCCGCCGGTGCCGTCGCAGAGCACGTCGACGTCGAGCTCGAGCGCACCCTGAAGGAATTGGTCGACGAGTGCAGGCTCGGAGAGCGCGAGCTCGCCGGGGCCGCGGACGACCCGCATCCGGCGGCCGCCGAGGACATGGTGGGGCCGGACGAGGACCGGGTAGCCGATCCGCTCGGCGACGACCAGCGCCTCCTCCGTCGTCGACGCGGTCCCCCACTCCGGCGCACGCACGCCGAGGTCCGCGAGAAGCGCGCCGAAGCGGCCCCGGTCCTCGGCCCGCTCGATCGCCGGCAGCGGATCGCCGAGGAGGGGTACGCCGGCGGCCGCAAGCCCCGGCGCGAGCATCAAGGGAGTCTGGCCGCCGAGCGAGACGACGACCCCCTCCGGCTGCTCGAGCTCAGCGACGTCAAGAGCCCGCTCCAGCGTGAGCGGCTCGAGGTAGAGGCGGTCGCTCGTGTCGTAGTCGGTCGAGACCGTCTCCGGATTCGAGTTCAGGAGCACGGCCTCGTAGCCGAGCCGGCGAAACGCACCCGCGGCGCGGGAGCAGCAGTAGTCGAACTCGATTCCCTGACCAATCCGGTTCGGGCCGGAGCCGAGCACGAGGATGGCCGGACGGGTGCTCGGCGGCGCCGGGTCGGCCTGCTCGTAGGAGAGGTAGAAGTACGGCGTGCGCGCCTCGAACTCGGCGGCGCATGAATCGACGGCGAGGCGTCCCGGCCGGGGCCGGCGGCTCCGTACCTCACTTTCGTCGAGTGAGAGGAGGCGAGCGACGGTCGAGTCGGGCAGGCCGAAGCGCTTCGCGGCGTGGATGTCGCCGGTCGACGTGAGATCCGCCTCGGCCGCAGCGATCGCTCGAAGCTCGTCGGCGAAGTAAGGGTCGATGCCGGGCAGATCGAGGCCGCGCCGCGCGGCCTCGAGCAGCAGGTCCCACCGCTCCGACACCGGCTCGGAGCGGCGCGAGAGATCGAGGTCGACCGGGAAGTCCTCGCGCCCGAAGAGCGCTTTCAGGAACGCTTCGGGAAACGTTCGACCTAGCCCGAGCGCCTCGCCGACCGCGCGCATCTCGCTTCCGAGGAGCGTGTCCGCACCGGGGAACTTCGCGAAGTCGAAGCGCGGCGCTTTGATCGCAACGTAGTCGAGCGCCGGCTCGAAGGCGGCGGTCGTCTCGCCTGTGATGTCGTTCGGCAACTCGTCGAGCGTGTAACCGACCGCAAGCAGGGCTGCGAGCTTCGCAATCGGGAATCCGGTCGCCTTGGAGGCGAGTGCCGAGGAGCGCGACACCCGTGGGTTCATCTCGATCACGACCAGCGCTCGTGTCTCCGGCTCGTACGCGAACTGGACGTTCGCGCCGCCCGTCGCGACCCCGACGGCGCGCGCACACGCGAAGGCCGCCTCGCGCAGGCGCTGAAACTCGCCATCCGGCAAGGTCTGCTGCGGCGCGACGGTCCACGAGTCGCCGGTGTGGACGCCCATCGGATCGAGGTTCTCGATCGAGCAGACGATGACGCAGTTGCCCGCCGCGTCGCACATCACCTCGAGCTCGTGCTCCTGCCAGCCCGCGAGCGAGCGCTCGACGAGCACCTGCCCGATCGGGCTCGCCGCAAGCCCGCGCCGCACGAGAGCGGCCAGCTCGTCCCTGGTGGCCACGAGGCCGCCGCCCGTGCCGCCCAGGGTGAAGGCGGGCCGGACGATCGCGGGCAGCGGCAGACCGTCGAGGTCGTCTGGCGACGAGACGATGCGGCTCTCGGCGACCGGAAGCCCGACTGCCTGGAGGGTCGCGCGAAACTCGAGGCGGTCCTCGGCGCGGCGGATCGAGTCGATGCTCGCACCGATCAGCTCGACGCCGAGCCGTTCGAGCACTCCGGCCTCGTGCAGCTCGACGGCCAGATTGAGCGCGGTCTGGCCGCCGAGCGTCGGCAGGAGCGCGTCGGGGCGCTCGCGTTCGATCACCTCCGTCACCGCCTCGAGATCGAGCGGCTCGAGATACGTCGCGTCGGCCCACTCGGGGTCGGTCATGATCGTCGCCGGGTTCGAGTTCACGAGCACGATGCGGTAACCCTCGGCGCGCAGCACGCGGCACGCTTGTGCGCCCGCGTAGTCGAACTCGCAGCCCTGCCCGATGCGGATCGGGCCGGACCCGACGATCAGGACAGAGCGAAGGTCGGTGCGCTTCGGCATGTCGCGGCGATCTCCTCGAAGAAGGGCAGGGCGTCGAGCGGGCCGGGCGCTGCCTCGGGATGAAACTGCACGGAGCGGAACGCATCGCCCGCGAGGCCCTCGACCGTCCCGTCGTTGAGCGAGACGTGCGTGACCCAGGCGCTGTCCCCGGGCGCAACGGCGTAGCCGTGGTTCTGAGCGGTGACGAGGACGCGGCCGGACCGCGCTTCACGGACGGGGTGGTTTGCGCCCCGATGGCCGAAGGGCAGCTTGAAGGTCTCCAGCCCGAGGGCGAGGCCCAGAAGCTGGTGCCCCAGGCAGATTCCGAAGACCGGCACGCGGCCGAGGAGGTCGGCGACCGTCTCGATCTGGCCCTTGAGGACAGAGGGGTCTCCGGGGCCGTTGCCGACCACCACGGCTCGCGGCTCCAGCTCGAGCAGGGCATCGGCGGTCCACCAGCCGGGAACACCGACGACCTCGAGCCCACAGGCGGCGAGCCGGCGCGGAATCGAGCGCTTGCAGCCGAGGTCGAGCAGCGCGACACGCGGCCCCGAGCCGATGCGGTAGGGCTCGTCGGGCCCCACGGCGCGCGCGAGCGGACGGCCGTCGATCGGCGGCTGCGCGAGCGCGCGCGCGTGCAACTCACTGACCGGCGCCTCGCCGAGCGCGCAGCGCAGCGCCCCTCGATCGCGAATCCTGCGGACGAGCGCCCGCGTGTCAACCTCCTCGAGCGCCACGACTCCCTCGCTGGCGAGCCAGGCAGCCCAGCTGGGGCGCGCCCGCCGCATGACGACGCCCTCGGCCTGCACCCGCTCCGACTCGAGGCGGGCCGGGTCGACGCCGTAATTCCCGATCAGCGGATAGCTGAAGCACAGCACCTGCGCGACGTAGCTGGGGTCGGTGACCGCCTCCTCATAGCCCGCCATCGCCGTCGTGAAGCAGGCCTCGCCCGCGGCGACACCAGGCGCGCCGACGGCAACGCCATCGAACACCGTGCCGTCCTCGAGCACGAGGGTTGCTCTTCTCGTCACGTTTGCATATTACCTATCTAGCCTGCATACTACGCCGAATGCTTACCGCTGCCATTCTCGGCTGCGCCGGCTACTCGGGACAGGAGCTGCTCGATCGGCTGCTGCTGCACCCGAACCTCATGCCGGTCGCACTTGGATCCGACTCGCTTGCCGGCAGACCGGCGGCGACGCTCGACGTGCGGCTGAACGGAAATCTCCCGCCTTTCGTCACGAACGACGAGGCGCTGGCGAGCGGCGCTGATGTCGTCTTCGTCTGCCTCGACCACGAGCGCGCCGCAGCGCTCGAGCCGCCGCCGGACACGGTGGTCGTCGATCTCTCCGGAGCGCACAGGCTGCGGGAGGGCTCGCTCTACGACGACTGGTACGGGTTCGAGCACCCGCGCGCGGAGGAGCTCGGCCGCTGGAGCTACGCACTCCCCGAGCTCTTTCCGCCCCGCGGCTCACTGCTCGCCAATCCCGGCTGCTACGCGACCGCTGCCCTGCTTGCGCTTGCGCCGCTCGCGGGCGCGATCAACCCCGGCAGCGTTGTCGTCGACGCCAAGTCCGGGGTCTCGGGCGCCGGGCGCTCGCTGAGGGAGAGCTCGCACGCCGGCTTCGTGCTCGAGAACCTCTCCGCATACCGGATCGGACAGCACCAGCACGGCCCGGAGATCGAGCAGGCGCTCGGCTTTCCCGTCTGCTTCGTACCGCACCTGCTGCCGATCCGCCGCGGCCTGCTCGCGACGTGCTACGCAACGGCAACCGACGACACGCTGCGAGAGCGACTCGAGGATGCCCACTCCGGCAGCCGCGTGGTGCGGATGCTCCCCGAGGGCTTCACGCCGGAGCTCGGACGTGTCCAGGGAAGCGACGAGGCAGAGATCGCCCTCTTCGAGGACCGCGCCACGGGCAAGGCGATCGTCATCTGTACGCTCGACAACCTCGGCAAGGGAGCGGCCGGACAGGCGGTGCAGAACGCGAACCTCGCGCTCGGCCTCGACGAGACCGCAGGTTTGCGCTTGGCCGGAGTTCTCGTATGACCACCCTACGGGTCCTGGATCTCCGGAGTGACGCCCGCAACGACCTGTCGCCCGCTCCGCATGAGCCTCGAGAGGTTGGCCCTATCAGCAGCCTACGCGTCGGGGATCGCCGGAGTGACGCCCGCGGTCGTCAGGCGCCCCTTCCGCATGAGCCTCGAGAGGTTGGCCCATGAGCGTGACCAGTGCCAGTGGTTTCGTAGCGAGTGGTATCCCCTGCGGAATCCGCAAGAGCCGCCGTGACCTCGCTCTCGTCCACTCGCTCGTGCCCGCGACGGGGGCGGGCATGTTCACGGTGAACCGCGTGCAGGCTGCTCCGGTCCTCGTGTCGCGCGAGCACCTGACGCTTGCGGAGCCGCAGGCAGTCGTCGTCAACTCAGGCAACGCGAACGCGGCAACCGGCGTCCGCGGCGAGCTCGATGCGCGCGCGACCGCGACCGAGGCGGCCCACCTGCTCGGGGTCAAGCCAGAACAGGTACTGGTGCTTTCGACCGGCGTCATCGGCAAGCGGCTGCCGCTCGACCGAGTCCTTGCCGGCCTGGCGGAAGGGACATCCGCTCTGGCGCCCGACGGCGGTGCCGACGCTGCAGACGCCATGCTGACCACCGACACGAAGACGAAGCAGTCAATGGTCACCGGACCCGGCTTCTCGGTGGGCGGGATGGCGAAGGGCTCGGGAATGATTCACCCGAACCTCGCCACGATGCTGGCCGTCGTCACGACCGACTACCCGCTCGAGCCAGGTGAGGTGATCGAGCTGCTTCGCCCCGCTGTCGAGAGGAGCTTCAACGCGATCTCGGTGGACGGGGAGTGCTCGACGAACGACGCAGTCGTCCTGCTTGCGAACGGTGCGAGCGGCCTGAAGCGCACCAGCGTGACCGAGGCCCACTTCGTCGACGCCTTCGGCAGGGTCTGCGCTGACCTGGCGCACCAGATCGTCGCCGACGGCGAGGGCGCCACCTATCGCGCCCACGTCAGTGTCACGGGAGCCGCCAGCGACCTCGAGGCGAAGGCGATCGCACGCCGCATCGCCACCTCGCCGCTCGTCAAGACGGCCCTCTTCGGCCGCGACCCGAACTGGGGGAGGATCCTGGCTGCAGCCGGCTCGGCTCCGTTCAACGGCGGGTACGCGCAGCTCGACCCCGCATGCGTCAGCCTGAAGGTCAATGACCTGCGCGTCCTGACGGCGGGCACGCCCCAGAACGTGCAGCCCGAGCTCGACGGCGATGCCTGCACGATCGCGCTCGACCTCGCGCTTGCGGACGGGCGGGCCGAGTACCTGACGAGTGACCTGTCGTACGAGTACGTCCGGATCAACGCGGAGTACACGACGTGAGCCGCGTGATCGTCAAGGTCGGCGGGCGCGTCGCCACCGAGTCGCCGGCGCACTCCCTGATCGGCGAGCTCGTTGCCGGAGGCAACGCCGTCACCGTCGTGCACGGAGCGGGGCCGCAGATCTCGGAGGAGATGGAGCGTTTCGGGATCCCCGTTCGCTTCGTCGGCGGACGGCGGGTGACCACCGACGCGGGCCTCACCGTGGTCCGCGCGTCGCTCGCCGCGGTCAACCGCGCACTGTGCGCCGCCCTCGGGCAGGACGCCCTCGGCCTCTTCGGGGACGAGATCGGCCTCCACGCCGTCCAGGTCCCGGCGCTCGGCCTCGTCGGCGAGCCGCTTCCGAGCAGGCCTCGCGCTATCGTCGACGCGCTCGCGGCCGGTCGGTTGCCGGTCATCGCCCCACTCGGGGTCGGGCCGCTGAACATCAACGCCGACGAGGCGGCGGCAGCGCTCGCGGTCGGCCTCGAGGCGGATCGGCTCCTTTTCGTGAGCGACGTCCCCGGCGTGCTGCGCGACGGCGCCGTCGTCGACCGCATCGACGCGGGCGAGGCCGGCCGGCTGCTCGACGCCGGCCTCTTCGAGGGCGGAATCGTGCCGAAGCTCCGGGCCGCGGTCGCCGCCGCCCGCAGCGGGATCGTGTCGGAGATCGGCGCGACGGCGGTGACCGCATGACCGTCTCCGCGTCCGAGCAGTCCGTTCTCCTCCCGGCCTACGCGCGGCAGGATCTTCTGCTCGTCTCGGGAGAGGGAGCCCGTGTCGTCGACGCGGAGGGGCGAGAGTACGTCGACCTCCTGGCGGGCATCGCCGTCGTCGGGCTGGGCCACCTGCACCCGGCGCCGCTCGCCGCGGCGAGGGAGCAGCTCGACCGGCTCTGGCACGTCTCGAACCTGTATCGCACCCAACCGCAGGAGGCACTTGCCGAGCGGCTCTCGCAGCGCTTTGGCGGAGCGCAGGCGTTCTTCTGCAACTCGGGCGCCGAGGCGGTCGAGGCAGGCCTGAAGTACGCCCGCAAGGCGGCGGGCAAGAGCGAGGTCGTGGCGCTCGAGGGATCCTTCCACGGCCGCACGTTCGGAGCGCTCTCGGTGACGGGACAGCCGGGCAAGCGGGAGGCGTTCGCGCCGCTCGTGCCCGGCGTCCGCTTCGTCGCCGGGAACGATGTCGCTTCGCTGACCGACGCCGTCGGTCCCGAGACCGGTTGCATCCTGCTCGAGCCGGTCCAGGGCGAGGGGGGCGTGCAACCGCTCAGCCGTGACTTCGTCGCGGCGTCCCGCGCGCTGGCCGACGAGACCGGGGCGCTCCTCCTCTTCGACGAGGTCCAGACGGGCGTCGGACGCACCGGTCGCTTCTTCGCCTGGGAGCACGCCGGAGTGCGACCCGATGCCGTGACGCTGGCCAAGGGCCTCGCGAACGGGCTGCCGATCGGCTGCCTGCTCGTCGCCGAGGCCGCCGGCGGCGGCTTCGCGCCCGGCGACCACGGCTCCACCTTCGGCGGCAACCCGGTCTCGTGCGCTGCGGCCTGCGCGGTGTGCGACACCATCGACGACGAGCTGCTCGCTGCGGTTGAGGCGGCAGGAACGAGGATTCGCGAGCGGCTCGAGCCCCTCGCCGCGGTGGCCGAGGTACGCGGCGCCGGCCTTCTGCTGGGCGCCGAGCTCGATCGCCCAGCGGGAGACGTGATCGAGAGCTGCCGGGAGCGCGGAGTGCTCGTCGGCAGCGCGGGGGAGCACGTCCTTCGGCTGACTCCGCCCCTGACCATCGCGGGCGCCGATCTCGACCGCGGTCTCGACGTACTCGAGGAGGTGCTCGGGACGTGAGGAGCCTCACGTTTCTGGGGCGTCGCTGGCCAAGGAGGCAAGCAAGCGGCGCGCAGGACAGTACAAACGAGTACGGACAAGCGCCGCTTGCGCAGCATCCTGCCGCCAGCGTCGTCAGCCTTTCGCCAAGGGAGCGGAAGTTCACCTTCCGCGACCGCAAGAAAGATGCTTCCGCGGCTCCGCCGGGCGGAAGCGAAAGGCGGCCAGGAACGTGAGGAAGTTCGAGCGGCGCGGGGAGATCTTGCGCCTGGTCTCCGAGCGGAAGCTCTCGACGCAAGCCGAGCTCGCCGACGCGCTTCGCGACAGCGGCATGGACGCTGTGCAGACCACGATCTCGCGGGACATCGCGCAGCTCGGACTCGTCAAGGTGCGCGACGAGGCAGGCCACCTGATCTACGCGCTTCCCGGAGCGGGCGACCTGTCGAGGCTCGCGGACCTCGCCTCGGCCCTGCGTCGTTGGGCGCTCGCGCTCGTGCCGACGGGCAACCTCCTGGTGCTTCAGACGCCGCCCGGGTACGCGAACGCTCTGGCACGCGCGATCGACGCCGCCAGGCTCGCGGACGTCGCCGGAACGATCGCCGGCGACGACACGATCTTCGTCGCAGCACGCGACGGCATTCCCGGCTCGGTCCTTGCAGACCAGCTCAGACACCACCTCGAAGGAGACCACGCATGAATCACGCTATGACACGGACTGCCGTTCTCGCCTACTCGGGCGGCCTCGACACGAGTTGCGCGATCGCATGGCTGAAGGAGGACTACGGGTTCGAGGAGGTCGTCGCCGTCCTCGTCGACGTCGGCCAGGACGCCGACTTCGAGCCGGCGAAGATGCGCGGCCGGCTCGCCGGTGCCGACGACGTGCTCCTCGTCGACCGCAAGGAGGCGTTCGCCGCCGACCCGGTCGCGAAGGCGCTCGCCGCGAACGCGCTCTACGAGGGCAAATATCCCCTCATCTCGGCGCTCTCGCGGCCCGTCATCGCTGAGGCGATAGCGGAGGTGGCCCGCGAGGTCGGTGCGGATGCCGTCGTCCACGGCTGCACGGGCAAGGGCAACGACCAGCTCCGCTTCGAGCTCGCCTTCAAGGCGAACTACCCCGAGGCGAACGTGATCGCGCCGCTCCGGGACCGGATCTGGAGCCGGGACGAGGAGATGGCCTACGCAGGCGAGCGCGGGATCCCCGTCGAGGCCAGGCCGGAGACGCCCTACTCGATCGACGACAACCTCTTCGGCCGTGCAATCGAGGCCGGCGTGCTGGAGGATCCCTGGGAGGCGCCGCCCGAGGATGCGTTCCTGCTCACGCGGCATCCGGCCTCCGCACCCGCTCCGGTCGACGTCGTCATCGCCTTCGAGGCCGGCCTGCCGGTGGCGCTGGACGACGAGGCGCTGCCGCTGCACGAGCTCGTCTCGCGCCTGAACGCCCAGGCAGGCCCGTACGGGATCGGCCGCATCGACATGATCGAGAATCGTGCGGTCGGGATCAAGAGCCGCGAGCTCTACGAGGCGCCCGCCGCAATCACCCTGATCGCGGCGCACCAGGCACTCGAGGAGCTGGTGCTGACGAAGGGCGAGCTCGAGGCCAAGCGAGAGCTCGAGCCGCGCTGGGCGAAGCTCGTCTATGACGGTCACTGGTTCCACCCGCTCCGCCTCGCCTACGACGCGTTCTTCGGGGCGACACAGGAGCGAGTGACGGGCGACGTGCGCGTCTCGCTGCAGCCTGGTGCGCCGGTCGTGACGGGTCGCCGCTCAGAGGCCGCGCTCTATGCGGAGACGCTCGCGTCGTATGGGACAGGCGAGACGTTTCCCCACGAGGCCGCGGCCGGCTTCATCCGGCTCGCCGCCCTGGAGACGGAGCTGCTCGCCGCGCTCCACCGCACCGCACTTCCCGCGTGACGCTCTGGGGCGGGCGGGTCGCGGCGGCGCTCGCACCGGAAGTCTGGGCCTTCCTGCGCGCACCGGACGCCGACCTCTTGCCCTACGACGTCCAGGCGACGGGTATACACGCCCGCAGGCTCCACGCGGCCGGACTGCTCACCGACGGCGAGCTCGCCGACGCCGACGCTGGGCTACAGCGAATCTCGGACAAGCCCGAGCTGAAGGCCGGAGACGAGGACGTCCATTCCACGATCGAGCGCGCCCTGGGCGACGTGGGCAGGAAGATTCACGCAGGGCGCTCGCGAAACGACCAGGTCGCGGCGGCGATGCGGCTGTACGTCGAGGACGCCTGCGCGGAGGCCGACGGCGCGATCCGCGCCTTCGGGCACGCCGTGCTCGAGCGCGCCGAGCGCGAAGCGGAGACGCCGATGCCGGGCTACACGCACCTCCAGCGGGCGCAGCCCGTGACGGTGGGCCATCATCTGCTTGCCTGGCTCGAGATGCTCGAGCGCGACCGCGCGCGCTTTCGATTCGCCGCGGGGCAAGCGCGGCCCTCTCCCCTGGGCTCGGGCGCGCTTGCCGGCTCGACCCTCGGCCTGCCGCCGCCGCCCGGCGAGGTGATGCGGAACTCCCTGGACGCCGTCGCCGACCGGGACTTCGCGCTCGACTACCTGTATGCGTGCGCCGCCCTGGCGAGCCACCTCTCGCGGATCGGCGAGGAGCTCGTGCTCTGGGCGACCAGCGAGTTCGGCTTCGTCCGCCTGCCGGAGGAGGCGGCGACCGGGTCGTCGATGATGCCCCAGAAGCTGAACCCGGACGTTGCGGAGCTCGTGCGGGGCAAGGCGGGCACGGCGCTCGGCCGCCTGGCCGGCCTGCTCGCAACCGTGAAGGGGCTCCCGCTCGCCTACAACCGCGACCTGCAGGAGGACAAAGAGCCGGTCTTCGCCGCCCGGCGCGACGTCCGCGGGTCGCTCGCGGCGCTCGGGGCGCTCGTACTTGGGCTGACCTTCGTGCGGGAGCGGATCGCCGCAGCCTGCACCGACCCCGCGCTCCGCGCCACTGATGCGGCGGAGCGGCTCGTCGCCTCGGGCACGCCGTTTCGCGACGCCCACGAGCAGATCGCAGCAGCTGTGCGGGACGGCACCTTCGACCCCGGCGGCGAGGGCGCCGTGCGCGCAGCGCCCGGCCCCGGCGGAGTTCAGGCGGCGCTCGTTGCCGCCCGCGCTCGGCTGGCTCTACGTAGCTAAGTGTCCCGCCTACAGAGGTTGTGAACGGCTGAGGTAGTCGGCCGGTGGTGGATGGAAGGCGTAGACTCGAAGCGTGCAACGGAGTGACTTCGGCCTGACGGCCGCAGTCGTCGTCGCAGTCGCCGCGGCGGGGTGCGGGGGCACGAAGACGGTCACCGAGACGAGACGGTGACATTGACGGCCCCTGCGACGACGAAGACCGGGCTCGGTGCGCCAGGCGAGCGTGTCGAGTTCGGCCACATCAAGTCGCTGACCCGCAAGGGCGACCGCTTCCAGCTGCGGTTCGACCCAGCCTGGTTCCTCTCGAGAGAGACGGCGAAGAGGCCGCTGCCGAGGACGGGGCAGTCGAACCCGGCCAGCCGGTTCCGAACGACAACTACGTCGTCGAGGAGGGTCACCAGCTGCTGACCTACCTCGTCCCGAGCGACGCGCATGTCACAGTTCTGACCAGGCACGGCAACCCGGCGCAGCTGGGCGCGACGCCGATCAAGGTCTCTGAGTTGGCCCAGATCGTCCAGGGCAGGGGCCACCTCGAGCTGTTCGAGCCCTTGCAGTCGGGCGTCTGGATCAGAGTTCACGCGGACGCCGTCCGCACGATCGACCAGCAGTACCGGAACGTAGACCACGAGCGGCGGCGGCTCCACGCGGCCGAACGCCGGCGGATCCTTGCCCGTGGTCAGTGCGCGGGCGGGCGCCTGGCCCGGCTACCCGTGCGCGACGGCGACGAGACCGATCAGGCCGAGCGCGTAGAGCGCAAGGACGACGAGGGAGTCGACGCCCAGCCGGCCGATCCGGCGCCCCGGCCGGAAAACGAGCCCGACCATGTAGACGACGGTCAGGAGGACGCCGAGCGCGGTCAGGTAGATGTCCGTGCTCTGCGCGTGCGCCAGGACCGCCTTGCCGGAGAGCAGCGTCGCGAGGAAGAAGAGGACGGGCAGGAAGGCGTTACCGCCGAAGATGTCGCTGACCGCGAGCTGGAGGTCTCCGACCTTCAGGGACGCGAGCCCCGTTGACACCTCGGGCAGCGCAGTCGCCGCGGCCAGCACGGTCGCGCCGAAGATCACGCCGCTCATGCCGATCGACCCTGCGAGCGCCTCGCCGCTCTGCTCGATCGTGACGCCGGCGACCAGGGTGACGAGCGCCGCCGCGGCGAAGATCACAGTCGCCTGCTTGCTGCTCTGACCCCGCTCCCTCGCGGCCTGCTCCCGCTTCTTCTGCGCCGAGCCGCGAGGGACGTCCTGGCCGTCGGGCGGGTTGCCGTCCTCGTGCCACGGAAGGCGGGTGCGCGCCCGGCCGATCAGCCAGATCCCCGTCACCCAGAGCGCGACGATCGAGGCGCTCGCCGGCTCGAGCCTGGCGAACGACAGCCCGGGCGGAAGCTGCGTGCCGATGATCGCGACGACGAGCAGCGCGACGACGAGCGCGCCCTCGAGCAACAGCACCAGCGAGGCGGCCCGGTAGGTCAGGGGTCGCGAGCCACGGAGGGCCGCATCCAGGAGAACGAGCACGACCGTCTGGACAGCCACGCCGCCGAGCAGGTTGCCGATTGCGATCCCGAGATTGCCGCTGAGTGCCGCAGCAGCCGTGATCGCGGCCTCGGGCAGGTCGGTCGCGATCGCCAGGAAGATCAGCCCTCCGAGCGCCTCGCCGAGGCCCAGGCGCATCGCCAGCACGTCGGTCTCGTTCGAGAGTCGGATGCCGGCGACCCAGATCAGAGCCGCCGAGGCGGCGAAAATCGCGACGAGAACCGGGAGCGGGAGCGAGTCGAACACGGTGGGGTCGCTTAGGGTGCCAGAAGCTCTCGGGCCATACGGGCGGCAACGAGATCCTCGCGCGCCCGCAGCACGACTACGCGCGCCGAAGAGGCACCTATCTCCGCGTCCGGCCGCGCAGAGGCGTTGGCCTCGTCGTCCAACCTCACCCCGAGGAAGGCAAGCCGAGCCGCCACCGCCGCGCGAACACGAGCGGAGTGCTCGCCGACGCCGGCAGTGAACACGAGGGCGTCCAGGCCTCCCAGGGCACACGCCATCGCCGCCACGGCGCCCGCGATCCGGTAGGTGTAGACGGCGAGCGCCGCCGCAGCGCCGGGATCGCCGGACCGCTCCAGCTCCTCGACGCTGCCTGAGACGCCGGACAGCCCCGCGAGCCCCGATTCCTGCTCGAGCCCGCGGTCGAGCTCTTCCACCGACAGCGCACGCGACCGGAGCAGATGCAGCAGGGCGCCGGGGTCAACCGACCCCGACCGCGTCGCCATGGGCACGCCCTCGAGGGGGGTGAAGCCCATCGTCGTGTCGACCGAAAGCCCGTCCCGAACCGCCGTCACGGAGCAGCCTCCGCCGAGGTGGCAGACGACGAGGCGCGGCACGAGCACACGTTCCGCCGCCCACTGCACCGACAGTCCGTGGAAGCCGTAGCGGCGGATTCCCCAGCGGTCGCGCCAGAGGCGCGGGAGAGCATAGGTAGCCGCCTCCTCGCTCAGGGTCGCGTGGAAGGCAGTGTCGAAGACGGCGACGTGCGGAACGAAAGGCAGGGCGCGCCTGGCACTCCGGAGCGTCTGGATGGCCGGCCGGTTGTGCAGCGGCGCGAGGTCGCCGAGGGTGGTGAGCTCCCGCTCCACGCCGTCGTCGACCCGGACCGCATCGCGAAAGCGCACACCGCCGTGGACGATCCGGTGCGCGACCGCGCCGATACCCGGCGGGACGACCTCGAGCGATTCCACTGGCTCCGACGCCTCGTCCTCGGCGACGGCAGACAGCTTCAGGCTCGTCGAGCCTGCGTTGACGACCAGTACCTTCAGTCCGGCCAGACCCAGTCGCAGAAGCCCGGTGGGCGGACGGGAGGCAGCGGGTAGGCGAGGACGTCGCCCTGTCCGACCGGAAGGTCGTCCCGTTGCCCCTTCGCGGTCCCCACCCTACGAACTCTACGCTTGCCGGTTCAGCTGCCAGCTCCCATCGCCGCCGCTCACCGTGAAGCCGTCACCGCGCACGGAAAGCTCTCCACCGGCGATCCGAAGCGCGAGCGGCGCGCCGCGGAAGCGCAGCCGCACCTCCAGCGAGCTCCATTCCGACGGAAGGTGCGGCTCGACCACGAGCGTGTCGCCGCGCGGCCGCACGCCGGCGAAGCCGAACGCAAGCGCCTGCCAGACGCCGCCCATCGTCGCGAGGTGAAGGCCCGCGGAAGTGTTGCCGGCCACGTCGTGGAGGTCGAGCGTCGCCGCCAGCCGCAGCGCGGCGAGCGCCTCGGCCGTCCGGCCGGCGCGAGCCATGACGGCGGCATAGATCGGGAGCGAGAGGGAGCTGCCGTGAGCGGTCCGCGGCTCGTAGAAGTCGAGGTTCGGGGCAAGAGACCCTGGGGCGACCTCGTCGGGTACGAGATGGTGAAGCATGAGCACGTCCGGCTGCTTCAGCACCTGCGCGCGCCGGACCCGCTCGAAGCCGAGCAGGACGTCGGCCGTGACCGGCCGGGTAGGCGCG
Organism: Gaiellales bacterium; assembly: GCA_038237235.1. Lineage (GTDB taxonomy): Bacteria > Actinomycetota > Thermoleophilia > Gaiellales > Gaiellaceae > JBBRYW01. The sequence continues at coordinate 48,123 of JBBRYW010000001.1, read as the reverse complement.
ACGTCCGCGATGATCAGCGGCTCGAGCCCGAAGAAGCCCGCGCACTGCTCGTAGAGGCGCGTCTCGGGGTCGTACCCGTCGACGAGCGAATCGGCCAGACGCAGCCACTCGCCGCGCTCCGCGTCAACGCCGTCGAGCTCGGCAGCGCGCCGGAGATTCCACCGCGCCATCACGTTCGTGAAGGCGTTGTCGTCCACGGGCTCGTGGTACTCGTCGGGTCCGATCACGCCGTAGATGTGACCGCGGCCTCCGTGATCGACACGGATGCGGGATGCCCAGTAGCGAGCGGTCTCGACAAGGATCTCGCGCCCTGGGCCGGCGGCGAAGGCGTCGTCACCGCTCCAGTCGACGTAGCACTGGGCCGCCCAGGCGACGTCGGAGACGATGTGCTCCTCGAGCTCCCCCGTCCGGACGCGCACGAGCGTGCCGGAGGGCGTTCGAATACCGCGCGGCGTCACATCGAAGCCGTCGCTCGCGGACTCCCACGGGAAGCGGGCGCCACACCGGTTGAGGCGGCGCGCAGCTTCCCGGGCGGCGGGGAGGCGGCGGACGCGGTACTCGAGCATCGCCCGCGCCGCGGCGGGATGGGTGGCGGCGAGAAACGGAAGCACGAAGACGTCGCTGTCCCAGAAGACGTGGCCCTTGTAGGCCGGCCCGGAGAGGCCGCGCGCACCGACGGCGGCCTCTCCCTGATCGGCGACCGAGGCTGTTAGATGAAAGAGCGTGAAGCGGATTGCCCGTTGCAGCTCCACGTCGCCGTCGATCACGATGTCCGAGCTCTCCCAGCGCTGCGCCCACGCCTCGCGGTGCTCGGCTAGGAGCCGATCGAAACCGATCTCGGCGGCGGCGCCGAGGTCGGCGAGTGCTTCCGGCTCGCTCGCTCGGTATGCCGCGAGGCGTTCAAGCGTCCCGTCACGGCGAGAGTCGCTGAACGCCGCCGTCAGGCCGCCGTGCTCGGCTCTACGTCCGGGCGGGGGCAAGTCATCGTCCGGTGCCTGCGCCCGCAGGATCACGGTCGCCGGCCGCGCCAGCGAGGCGAGCTGGAATGCTTTGAGGTGCCCGTCGGGCAGTGCGAGCTCCTGCCCGAGCACCCCGGTGCGCAGGTCGAGCCGCCGGCGAACCTGCGACTCGTCCGGGAGGCGGCCGAGCTGAGCCCATTCCGGATTGGGGGCGAGCTCCTGGTTCGAGCCCTCCCCTTGGTACACACCCGCGGCGAGCACTGAGGGCGAAGAGGCGGCGTGCGCCAGGACGACGCTTCCGCGCGTCCCGAGACGGCCGTCGGCAAGGGTCAAGAGCGCTTCGTGGGTTCCCTCCAGGCGAGGCTCGAGCGAGTCGACCGAGACTGTCCACACAGGGTCGTCGTCCACCTCCGGCACGTCGCCGCGACTGCGGCGCTCGAGCTGATCGGAGAGCAGCTCGACGAAGCGCTCCGGCCCGCCACCGAGCGCGATCACGCCGGCAGGCGTGCCCGTCGGCTCGGCGCCGACGGAGACGACGGTCGCCCTCGCCGCCTCGGGTACGACGAGCAGCGAGTCGCTTCCGGCCAGGCCTCCGAGCGAGCCGAACTCGTCGCCGCCCACCAGCACGTGGCCCGGCGCGATGCCGCGCCGCAGCAGATCCGCGTACACCCAGTGAGCCGAGTCGGACTTGTCGGTGAGACCGATCTCGACGTGCTTCGCGTCCGTCGTCACGCGGGGGTCCGGGAGACCCGCGCCCCTGGCCGCTTCCTCCCCGAGAGCGACGGCCTCGTCGAGGCCCGAGAGGCCTGCTGCGTGGAGGCGCGCCTCTACCGCGGCCAGCAGCTCGCTGATCCGGGCCTTCGGTGGATCGACCCACTCCGGCTCAGGGATCAGGTCGACTTTCCGCCTGTTCAGGCGCTGCGAGACGATCTCGGCGCGGAGACCGCGCGCGGCGAGCGCCTCGACCATCCTCGCCGCAGCTGCGTCGAGCGCGGCGTCTTCCTGCGGAGTCGCGATGCGCCGCTCGACGAGGTGGACGCCCGACTCGTCTGCGACGAAGATCTCCGACCCCCGGTTCATGCAGAGGAGGAGCCGGCCCGGGCCTGGCGGACGCGCGTGGAGCTGACCGTCCACGTTGTCGACGTTCGTCCCGGTGATGACGGCGAGCTCCATCCCGAAGCCGCAGAGCTCCTCGACTACACCTCGCAGACGCGTCGCGTCCGCGTGCCGGTCGACGACGGCGGTCCCGTCCCAGTCGAAGACGATGGCCTCGAAGCGTCGGGCGAGATCGTGGCCGGGCAGTAGTGGCGCGCCGTCCGCGCCGCGGAGATTCCGCTCGCTGTGGATCACGGGTGGGCTGGCGTCTTTCGAAAGGGGGGTGTCGAGCCGCAAGCGGCGGCGGCTGTCGGGTCGGACATATTCACACACCGCGCGGTCTTCGGTTTGCTCTGCTCTCCCACAATGACCCAAGCCTGCTTGGAGGCCCGGACGGACTCGGCGCCAGCTTCTGGCGATCGCCCTCTTGACAGCGTCCGCACCACCCTCGTAAGCTAAGACCTGAATCAGGTGTCAGTTTAAGCGCGACAGAGGGGGAAGTGATGCTAGGAAAACGGCATGCGGCGGTCGCCGTGGTCGCCGTGGCGATGCTCGCCGCCGTGTGGGCCGCCGCGCAGTCCTCGGCAGGCACGAGCCGGGCGGACAAGGGCCCCGTGAACGTCGGGATCATCTACTCGCGAACGGGATTGCTCGCGGCCTTCGGCGCCGAGTACATCGAGGGCTTGAAGATCGGGCTCGCCTACGCCACCCACGGCACGAACAAGGTCAACGGGCGCAAGATCGAGCTCAACATCTCCGACGACGGCGGCGATCCGTCCAAGGCGGTGGCGGCGGGCAAGGACCTGATTGGCCAGGGCTACAAGATCCTCGCCGGCTCGACCTCATCGGGAGTCGCGCTGCAGATGGCGCCTCTCGCCGAGCAGAACCACGTGCTCTTCATCTCGGGTCCGGCCGCCAGCGACGCGATCACGGGGATTAACCGCTACACGTTCCGCTCGGGCCGCCAGACCTACCAGGACATCGCGACGGCGGATGCGTTCCTGAACGGAACCGGCCGCAAGATCGTCGTCTTCGCTCAGGACACGGCGTTCGGGAACGGCAACTTCGCCGCGGTCAAGGCCGTTCTCGGCGGCAAGGGCCACGTCGTCGACAAGATCCTCGTCCCCTTCTCCGCGACTGACTTCACGCCGTTCGCGCAGAAGGCGAAGCAGGCGAACCCGGACCTGCTCTTCGTCGCCTGGGCCGGCACGACGGGCCCCGCGATGTTCAAGGCGCTCGACCAGCAGGGAGTCTTCCAGACCTCCAACAAGGTCGTCACGGGGCTCGCGGAACGCGCGACCTGGCCGACGTTCGCCGGGTTCGGAAGCAAGATCAGCTTCCTGTCCCACTACGTCTACAACGGGCCGAAGAGCAAGGTCAACACGTACCTCGTGAAGACGATGCGAAAGAGGAGCCAGGTGCCCGACCTCTTCACGCCCGACGGCTTCACCGCGGCGCTGATGATCGTGCATGCGATCCAGAAGTCCGGGGGCGACGACGTCGACAAGATGATCTCCTCGCTCGAGGGCTGGAGCTTCCAGGCCCCGAAGGGCAAGCAGACGATCCGCAAGGCGGACCACGCCATGCTGCAGCCGATGTTCCAGGTGAAGCTGAAGCAGTCCGGCAAGGGCTTCGCGCCGGTCATCCTGAAGCGGCTGACGCCGGGTCGGGTCGCGCCGCCGGTCAAGAAGTAGCGAAGCGGCGAACGAGGAGGACGACCGGCGGCGGCCGACGATGAGCGATCGCCCCATCCTCTCCACGGACGGCCTCGGGCTCTTGATCGGCGGCGCCGAGATCGTCGCTGACGTGAGCCTGGCCGTCCCGGAAGGCGAGTTCCTGGCCATCATCGGCCCGAACGGCGCCGGGAAGACCTCCCTCTTCAACCTGCTCTCGGGGCTCATGCGCCCGACGGCTGGACGAATCGAGTTGGCCGGTCGCGACGTGACCGACGATCCTCCCTACCGCCGGACGCGGGCCGGTCTCGGTCGGACGTTCCAGATCTCGAGCGTCTTCCCGCTGCTTCCGGTCGGGGAGAACGTCCGGCTCGCCGCCGAAGCGAGTCTTGGTGGGACGGCGCGCATCTGGCGTCGGGCCTCACGAGCCGGTGACGCGCTCGAGCGAGCTGACTGGGCACTTCGCCGCGTCGGCCTCGAACGGCGTGCGGCGGCGCCCGCAAGCCTGCTGTCGCACGGCGACAAGCGAAAGCTGGAGCTCGCGATGCTCCTCGCCGGTAACCCACGCGTGCTGCTCCTCGACGAGCCGATGGCCGGGGTCAGCGTCGAGGACACCGGCGAGCTCGTCGAGCTGATCCGCTCGGTTCACCGCGAGGAGCAGAAGACCGTGTTGATGGTCGAGCACCACATCGCCGTCGTGACGCGGCTGGCCGACCGGATCGCGGTGATGCACCACGGCGCGCTCCTCGCGTGCGACACACCGGACAACGTGATGGCGAACGAGACGGTTCAGGCCGCCTACGTCGGAGAGCCTCTGTGACCACCCTACGGGTCTGGGATGGCCGGAGGAACGGCGGCGTTCGACCGGCGACGTCTCCGCATCAGCCGCAAGAGGTTCGCCTATGACCACGCTACGCGTCCGGGATCGCCGGACTGGCGCCGGCGGGGGCCTGTCGCCTGCCCCGCATGAGCCGCAAGAGGTTGGCCTATGAGCGCCACGCCACCGCTCCTCGACGTGCGCGACCTTCACGTCCGACTACTGGAGTCGCACGTCCTGCAGGGCGTCTCGTTCAGCGTTCCCGAGGGCGGCGTCACCGCGCTTCTCGGCCGCAACGGCGCGGGTAAGACGACGACGCTGAGGACGATCGTCGGGCTCGTGCGGGGGAGTGGCCGCATCGTCCTCGCCGGTGACGAGATCGGCCGCGTCCAGACCTACAGGATCATCCGGCGAGGGGTTGGCTACGTCCCGGAGGACCGCGATGTCTTCGCGGGGCTGACGGTTGCCGAGAACCTTCGGCTCGCCGAGCGAAACGGCTCGGCGCGCTACGACCTTGTCTTCGACCTCTTCCCGGAGCTTCGCGAGCGGGCGCGTCAGCGTGCCGGCACGCTGTCAGGCGGCCAGCAGCAGATGCTCGCGATCGCGCGGGCGCTCCTGAACGAGAACCGCATCCTGCTCGTCGACGAGCCGACGAAAGGGCTGGCCCCCTTCCTCGTCACGGAGGTCACGCAGGCGCTCGCGCGTGCCGGAGAGCTGACGACCGTGCTCCTCGTGGAGCAGAACCTGGGCGTCGTCTCACGGCTCGCCCATCACGCGGTCGTGCTCGAGCAGGGTCGCGTCGCCTACGAAGGGCCGGCGCAGGAGCTGCTGGCCGACCGTGAGCGCGTGCGCCGGCTGCTCGGCGTGGCGCGCGGCGAGGAGGGGGCTGCATGACCACGCTACGCGTCCGGGATCGCCGGAGTGACGCCTACGGTCGTCAGTCGCTCGCTCCGCACGAGCCTCGAGAGGCTGCCCTATGAGTACCTTCGTACTTCTTACCGTCACAGGCCTGGGCCTCGGCGCCATGTACTTCCTGATCGCGTCCGGGCTCTCGCTCATCTACGGCCTCGCCGGGGTGCTGAACTTCGCCCACGGCGCGTTCATGACGCTCGGCGCCTACGCAGCCTGGTGGACCGAGACCAAGCTGGGCGGGGTCGGCTCGGTGCTCGTGCGCTTCCTACTCGGCTCCGCTGCCGGCCTTGTGGTCGGCGCGCTCGCGGCGGTGCTGACAGAGTTCGTCCTGATCCGGCCCCTGTATCAGCGCCACATCGAGCAAGTCCTCGTCACGGTCGGCCTGTCGCTCGCCTCCCTTGCGCTCGTCCAGGCGATCTGGGGGGCGGACGGACGGGTCTTCACTGCGCCGCCCTGGACGGGCCGGACGACGCACCTGCTCGGGGCTGCGATACCGAACGACCGCTTCATCGCGATCGCGGCGGCGGCCGCCCTCCTCGGCGGCCTGCAGCTCTTCCTAACACGGACCCGCTACGGGTTGATCATTCGCGCCGGAGTCGAGAACCGCGCGATGGTGACGGCGCTCGGGATCGACGTCCGGCGGGCGTTCACGCTCGTCTTTGCGATCGGAGGCGCGGCGGCCGCCCTGGCAGGGATCCTCTCCGGCGTCTACTTCGGTACGGTCGATCCGGCCCGCGGCACGAGCTTCCTCATCTTCGCGTTCATCGTGGTCGTGATCGGTGGCCTCGGCTCGATCGGGGGATCGGCCGTCGCCGCGGTCGTCGTCGGGCTCTCACAGCAGTACGCGAACTACTACGCCTCGTCCGGCCTCGGCGACCTCTCCGTCGTCCTCCTGCTCGCCGTCGTCCTGCTCGTACGCCCGGCCGGCCTCAGCGGAGCGACGGCGTGAGCGCTCCGCGTGAGCTTCAAGAGGTTGGCCGATGACCACCCTACGGGTCTGGGATCGCCGGAGTGACGCCTACGGTCGTCCCTCGCCCGCTCCGCATGAGCTTCACGAGGTTGGCCCATGACCACGCTACGGGTCTGGGATCGCCGGAGTGACGCCTACGGTCGTCAGTCGCCCGCTCCGCGTGAGCTTCAAGAGGTTGGCCGATGAGCACGCTACGGGTCTGGGATCGCCGGAGTGCGGCCTACGGTCGTCAGTCGCCCGCTCCGCGTGAGCTTCAAGAGGTTGGCCCATGAGCACGCTACGCGTCTGGGAGCGCCGGAGTGACGCCCACGGTCGTCAGTCGCTCGCTCCGCATGAGCTCCAAGAGGTTGGCCCGTGAACCTCGGGTCGCGCATCATCGGCGTCGCCGTACCCACCTCTCTGCTCGCGATCCTGCTCGTCGTGCCGAAGCTGTCGCTCGGAACGCACGGCGTCCTCCCGGGGCCCTTGAACAGCCCGGGGACGCTGCAGCTACTCGCTCTCTGCCTCGTGTTCGCCGGCATCGCGCTCACCTACGACCTCCTGTTCGGCTTCACCGGCCTGCTCTCGTTCGGGCACGCGCTCTACTTCGCCGTCGGCGTCTACATGGCCGACATCGCCATGACCCGCTGGCACTGGAGCATCTGGACGGCGGTCGCCTTCACAGGCCTCGTCGGCGCCGTGCTGCCGGCACTGCTCGGGATCGTCAGCCTCCGGGTCGGCGGGATCGCTTTCGCCATGGTGACGCTCGCCTTCGCCCAGGCGGGCTCGATCCTCGTGCAGAAGAACCCGCGCGGCTGGACCGGGGGTGACGAGGGCCTCGGGCTCGACTTCTACAAGCTTCCGGACTTCTTCGTCGGCGTCTTCAACACGAAGTACCTCTACTGGCTGGCGCTGGCCTACGCGGCGGCCGTCTTCGTGATCGTGCGCTGGGCGGTCGGCTCGTCCCCTGGACACGTGTGGCAGGCGATCCGGGAGAACGAGCGCCGAGTCGAGGTGATTGGCCTGCACCCCCTGCCGTACAAGCTGATGGCGTTCGTCCTCTCCTCGTTCCTCGCGACGGCCGGCGGCGTCGTCTACCTGATCGTGCAGGGAAGCGGCGCCACTCCGGAGATCACGACGCCGGGCTTCACCCTCACCCTCCTGCTGATGGTCGTGATCGGCGGCACGGGGACGCGATGGGGCGCAGTGCTCGGCGGGGCGCTCTACACGTTCGCCGACCACCGGCTCGCCGCGCTCTCCGGCTCGTCCGCGGTGCAGGATCTCCCAGGCGTACTGCGGAAGCCGCTCTCCGAGCCCCTGTTCATCCTGGGCACGCTGTTCGTGCTCCTCGTCTTCTTCCTCCCGGGTGGGATCGCCGGGCTCGCGGCACGCGGTCGCCGCGGGCGCTCGGGCCTGCGCCGACTCCAAGACGCGGTCCGGCCCGAAGGAACGGCGGGCGGCGCCGAGGACGTCGGGCAGGAGGTCGTATGACCGAGACCGAGCTGCACGCCCGGAACGGGAACGTCTGCCTCGCGTACGAGGTGCGCGGTTCCGGCGATCCCGTTCTTCTGATCCACGGCCTCGGTTACGCCCGCTGGGGCTGGGAGCCGGTCGTCGACGCGCTCGCACGAGACTTGCGTATCGCGCTCTTCGACAACCGAGGCATCGGAGGAAGCGACGCCCCGAAGGGCCCGTACACCGCCCGGCAACTCGCGGCCGACGCCGTCGCTGTCCTCGACGCGGCCGGAATGGATCACGCGCACGTAGTCGGAACGAGTCTCGGCGGCATGGTTGCGCAGGAGGTCGCCACCCGTTGGCCCGAGCGCGTCGACCGGCTCGTCCTCGCCTGCACGACACCGGGCGGGCGGCACGCCTACCCGCTCCACGAGCGAACGCTCCGGCTGATGCAGGAGGCGCTCACCCTCTCGCCCGAGCGCGCCCTCCGGCGCTTCGTCGAGAATGCGCTCGGCGGTGATGCGCTGGAGCGGAGGCCTGAGCTCGTCGAGCGCATCCTCTACCACCGCCTCTCGAATCCGCAGGATCCGGCGGCGTGGCAGGCGCAGGCCGCCGCTGGCGCGGCGTTCGACGGCTACGGGCGCCTGGGGCGGATCGCGGCGCCGACGCTCGTCCTCCATGGAACCGACGACGGTGTCGTCGACGTCCGGAACGCCGATCTGCTCGCGGAGCGAATCCGCGACGCGCGGCTGGAGCTCTTCCCCGGCTGCGGGCACCTCTTCTTCTGGGAGCAGCCCGGCCGCTTCGTCGAGCTCGTGAGCGAGTTTCTGCGGGTGACAAGCTACGCGCCCGGGACCCCCGAGTGAGCTCATCGCTCACGCTCGACCGGTGGATCCGCCAGCGGGCGCGCGCGACGCCGCGCCGAATCGCGATCGACTCAGACGGCAGGCTCGTGACCTATGCCGAGCTCGACGAGGCATCCGACCGCATGGCCAGCGCTCTGCTCGCGGCCGGTGCCCGCCGCGGCGACCGCGTCGCCACCCTCACCGGCAACTCGCCCGAGCACGTCGCCGCCTTCTTCGCCTGCGCGAAGGCCGGCCTGATCCTGACGCCGCTCTCGTGGCGCCTCGCTCCGGCCGAGCTCGCCTACCAGCTGGACGACGCCGACCCGGCCGCCCTCCTCGTGGAGCCGGGGCTCGACGACCTGGCCGGCGAGGCACTGGCCGCGGCGTCGGTTGCTCCCCGGCGGGAGCCTCTGAACGGGACGGGGTCCCGGGACATGCTCGGGGACCAGGTCGGTGAATCGTCGGACGAGGACGGGCTCCTGCTCGTCTACACGTCCGGGACGACCGGCCGGCCGAAAGGCGCGCTCCTCACGCATGCGAACTGCTTCTGGACGAATCTCGGCTTCGACCTCGCGACAGGGGTTTCCGGTGACGATGTCGTCCTGCAGGTCCTGCCTCAGTTCCACTGCGGCGGCTGGAACGTGCAGCCGCTACTCGCCTGGTGGAAGGGCGCTCGGGTCGTGCTTGAGCGCGCCTTCGACGCAGAGCGCTGCCTCGCGCTGATCGCGGAGAAGCGGGTGACCACGATGATGGGGGTCCCCTCGATCTACCTCTTCATGGCCCAGCACCCCTCGTTCGCCGCCACCGACCTTTCGAGCCTCCGCAAGGCGGTCGTGGGCGGAGCCCCGATGCCCGTCTCGCTGCTCGAAGCCTGGCGGGCGCGCGACGTCGCGATCGTCCAGGGCTACGGCCTGACCGAAGCCGCGCCGAACGTCCTCTGCCTGCCGCCCGAGGACGCGGTTCGAAAGGCCGGCTATGCCGGCAAGCCATATCCATATGTCGAGGTCGCGCTCCGAGACGACGCGAGCGGACACTTCCTCGACGGCGCGTCGAGCGGCGAGCTCGCCGTCCGCGGGCCCAATGTCTTCGCCGGCTACTGGCGCAACCCGCAGGCGACGGCCGAGACCTTCGCGGGTGACTGGCTGCTGACAGGCGACATCGCCGAGCGGGATGACGAGGATTACCTTCGCATCGCCGGCCGACTCAAGGACATGTACATCTCGGGCGGCGAGAACGTCTATCCGGCCGAAATCGAGGCGGTACTGCACGAGCACCCCGCAGTCGCGGACTCGGCCGTCGTCGCGGTGGCGGACGAGCGCTGGGGCGAAGCCGGCGTCGCGTTCGTCGTCCCCCGTCCCGACAGATCGACGACCGCGGCCGAGTTGATCGAGTACCTCACAGTCCGGCTCGCGCGCTTCAAGGTGCCGCGCACGGTGCGCTTCGTCGAGCGACTGCCACGTTCGGGCATGGGCAAGGTGCAAAAGGACGAGCTGCAAGCTCTCCTGCAGAGAGAGGTGGTCGCGTGACCGAGACCGCGGCCCCGCCGACCGGCCCGGACGGCCGCGCTCTCTCCACCCGGGGTCTCAGGACGCGCAAGCGGCTGCTCGAGGCAGCCGAGCGCGTCTTCGGCGACGTCGGCTTCCACGAAGCCTCGATTGTCAAGATCACGGAGGCAGCCGGCGTCTCGCAGGGCACTTTCTACCTCTACTTCGCGAGCAAGAAGGAGATCTTCGACGACCTCGTCCGCGACCTGAATCGCCGCGTGCGCCGCGCGATGTCGGAGGCGGCGGCTGGTGGCGATAGCCGCCTCGACTCAGAGCTCCGCGGCTTTCGCGCCTACTTCGGGTTCACGAAGGAGCACTCCGCGCTGTACCGCATCGTTCGCCAGGCCGAGTTCGTCTCGCCCGAGATGCTGCAGTTCCACTACGGGCGGATCGTCGAAGGCTATTCCGCGGCCTTGCGCGAGGCAATCGCATCGGGCGAGATCGCGCCGGCCGACCCGGAGGTGACGGCCTGGGCGCTGATGGCGATGGGCGAGCTGATCGGCATGCGCTGGGTGCTCTGGAGTGAGGCGGCCGAGGTGCCGGAGCACGTGTTCTCGGAGCTCGGGCGCATCGTCGCCCGCGTGCTCGGGATCCCGGAGGGCTCATGACCCGCGCGGGCATCATGGCGACCGCGACATACCTTCCGGAGCGATGGCTGACGGCGGCCGAGATCGGCGAGGTGAGCGGCATCCCCGAGCAGGTGATCGTCGAGAAGTTCGGGCTGCGAGGCAAGCACGTCGCCGCCGACGACGAGCACGTCAGCGATCTGTCGGTCGCCGCGGGCCGCCGCCTGCTGGACGAGACCGGGATCGACCCCGCGAGCATCGATGCCGTCGTCTACTTCGGCTCGATCTGGAAGGATTACCCGGTCTGGCAGGCGGCACCCTGGATCGCCCACCGGCTCGGCTGCGAGAACGCGTTCGCGATCGAGTTCGACAACGTCTCGTGCGGCACGCCGCTTGCCCTCCGACTCGTCCGCAACTACCTCCTGACCGACGGGCGAGCTCGAACCATCCTGGCGGTCGCCGCCTCGCGGGAATCGCACCTCCTGGACTACACGAACGAGCGCTCGCGCTTCATGTTCAACTTCGGCGACGGGGCCGTTGCCGGGCTCTTCGCGTACGACCACGGAGCGAACGAGCTGCTCGGCTCGCACGCCTTGACCGACGGCTCGCTCTCGCTTCACGTGAAGGTTCCAGCCGGGGGCAGCGTGAACCAAGACGGCGGCTACCGGTTCCTCGACGTCGATGACCCGCAGGGCATGAAACGGCGCCTGGACGAGATCAGCCTCCCGAACTTCCTGCGAGCCGCCGAGGGCGCGCTCACTGAGTCCGGCCTGGCGCTGGCGGACGTCTCGCTTCTCTGCGGCATCCACATGAAGCGCTCGATGCAGGCCGAGGTCGTCTCGCTGCTCGGCGTCGAGCCCACGCGAGCCGTGTACCTCGATGACACCGGGCACATGAGCGGCGTCGATCCCCTGCTCGCGCTCGATCGTGCGGCTCGGGCCGGGCAGCTCTCGGATGGGGACGTGATCCTGCTGCTGGCGGCCGGAACCGGCTACACGTGGGCGGCGAGCGTCGTCCGCTGGGGCCCGGTGGTGGCGTGAGCACGCTACGCGTCCGGGATCGCCGGAGTGACGCCTCCGGTCGTCGGTCGCTCGCTCCGCATCAGCCTCGAGAAGTTGCCCCATGAACACTGTCTCCGCGCTGCAGATCAGCCTCGACGAGTTGCCGTCGATCGAAGGGACGACTCTCGGGCCGAGCCCGTGGCTCGATGTGACCCAGGGGCGGATCGACGGCTTCGCCGCGTCGGTCGACGACGAGCAGTGGATCCACACCGATCCCGTACGGTCGGCCCACGGCCCCTACGGGACGACGATCGCCCACGGCTTCCTGACGCTGACCCTCGTGATCCGGCTGTGGTCCGACGTTGTCTCGGTGGAAGGGGCCGCCGCGGTGGTCAACTACGGCGTCGACCGCGTCCGCTTTCCCGCGCCCGTGCCTGCGGGGAGCCGGATCCGCGCGGTCTTCCGGATCGACGGAGTCGAGCGGCGACGGGCGGGCCTCCAACTCACGACCACGGCCACCGTCGAGGTCGAGGACGGTCACAAGCCCGCATGCGTGGCCGAGTTGATCCTGCTCTATCTGCGTCCGTGATGCACGAGGGGCGCAACATCCTCGTCACGGGCGCCGCGCGCGGGATCGGCCGGGCGATCGCCGAGCAGTTGGTGGCCGAAGGGGCCAGCGTGCTCGCCGTGGACTCCGAGCCCGACCCCGAGGGCCCGGGCGAGCCGTTCGCCACCGACCTGACCACGCGCTCGGGGAACCGCGCGGCAGTCGACGCGGCCCTCGAGCGGCTCGGCGGGCTCGACGCCGTCGTGGCGAATGCCGGCTTCCAGCACGTCTCGCCGGTGGCCGACTTCCCCGAGGATCGCTGGGACGCGCTGCTCGCCCTGCTCCTGACAAGCCCGTTCCTCCTCGCCAAGTACTCCTGGGACGCCCTGGCCGAGTCGGGCCGCGGCCGCTTCGTGGCGATCGCATCCGTGCACGGCCTCGTCGCGTCGCCGTTCAAGGCAGGCTACGTCGCCGCAAAGCACGGCGTACTGGGGCTCGTGAAGACGCTCGCGCTCGAGGGAGCCGATCGCGGGATCACCGCCACGGCAGTGTGCCCGGGCTTCGTCCGCACCGCCCTCGTCGAGGCCCAGATCGCCGACCAGGCGAAGGCCCATGGGCTGCCCCAGGAGCGGGTGCTCGAGGACGTGATCCTCGCACCGCACGCGGTCAAGCGCCTGATCGAGCCCGAGGAGGTCGCGGGCGTTGTCTCGTTCCTGCTCGGCCCGCCCGGCGCCGCGTTCAGCGGCGCGCCGGTGACGCTCGACCTCGGCTGGACGGCGCGGTAGGTGCTTCGCGCGTGGAGGTGCGAGGCGTCCGGGTCGATGTGGTCGAGGAGACCATCGTTCTCGGCGGGCGCGAGCTCGAGATCCTGCGTCCGCGCGACCGTGATGCGCTGCTCGACGAGCAAGCCTTCGAGCACGAGGAGTTTCTCCCCTACTGGGCCGAGCTGTGGCCGAGCGGCGCGGCGCTTGCGCGCGCCGTCGAGCGCCGCTCGCTGGGCGGCCGCCGCATCGCCGAGCTCGGCTGCGGCCTCGCCCTGCCGAGCATAGTCGCTGCGCTCGGCGGCGCCCGGGTTCTCGCTACCGACTGGTCGCCGGACGCGCTCCGCTTCGCAACGCTGAACGCGGAGCGAAACGCTGCGGCGCTCGAGACGATGCTCGTGACCTGGGCCGAGCCCGAGCCGCTCGTCGCCCGCGGGCCGTTCGATGTCGTGCTGGGCTCGGATCTCCTCTACGAGCGGCGAAACGGCGAGCTCCTGCTCGAGCTGCTTTCCCGCCTCGTGCACGGTCGCTCCGAGATTCTGATTGCCGACCCGGGACGGCCGCATACGAGCGCCTTCCTCGAAGCGGTCGCACAGGCCTTCACCGTCACGAGCCGGCCCGATCCAGCGCGGCCGAGCGTGGCGATCCACGCCCTGCGCAAGCGGTAGGTAGGTCAAAGCCTCGGAAACAGCGCCCGCCCCTCGCCTTGCCCGCCTTCGAGCAGCGCGGTGATCCGAGCGGCGCCGTCCGGCAGGAACGGCTCCAGCTCGGCGGCGACGCGGCGGCAGGCCACGTCGAGCAGGCCGACGATGGCGTCGCGGCAAGGACCGGGGCCGAGCTGCCAGGGACGCGCGAGCGTAGCGAGTCGATTCGCCTCGGCCACCACCCGCCAGAGGGCATCCGTCGCAGCGCCGAAGTCGAACCGCGCGAGCCCCCCGTCCACGTCGTCCTCGAGGGATGCCAGCGCGGCCTGGAGCCGAGCCGCCTCACGGCCCGGTGCAGCCTCGCGCGTGCCTCGCCCATAGCGGGTGGTCAGCGAGACCGTCCGGTTGACGAGGTTCCCGAGCCCGTTTGCAAGCTCGGCGTTGGCCCTGGCCACCAGGCGGTCCTCCCGGAAGTCGACGTCGCGGCTCGGGCGCGGCTCTCGCAGCAGCCACCAACGCACCGAGTCGGGGCCGAGCCGCTCGACCAGGGCGGCGGGGTCTGCCCCGCCGCCCGAGCTCTTCGAGAGCTTCCGCCCCCCGACGCTCACGTAGTCGTGGACGAAAATGGCCGTTGGCAGCGGCTGGCCCGCGGAGAGGAGGAGCGCCGGCCACCAGACCGCGTGGAAGCGCAGAATCCCTTTGCCGATCACATGCACTCGCTCGTCGGCGCCGGCCCACCACACGCGGTAGAGATCTCCGCCGTCTCCATAGCCGAGCGAGGTGACGTAGTTGGCGAGCGCGTCGAACCAGACATAGATCACCTGGCTCGCGTCGCCCGGAACGGGAATACCCCAACCTGGCCCACGAGAGCTGTCCCGGGACACACTGAAATCCTCGAGCCCACGGCGCACGAAGGAGAGCGCCTCCGCGCACCGGCTCTCGGGCTCGACGCGAAGCCGCCCGCTGGAGAGCAGATCGGCGAGCACGCGCTGGTAGCGCGAGAGCCGGAAGAACCAGTTTCGCTCCGCCACGAGAGTCAGCTCGCCGTGCTCGAGGCAGCGGCCGCCGATCGCCTCGCCCGGCGGGAGGAATGCCTCGCAGCCCGCGCAGTAGAGGCCCTCGTACTCGCGCGGATAGAGGTCGCCCTTCTCGGCACACTCGCGCCACAGCCGCTCGACGCCCGGGCGGTGGCGCAGGTCCGCGCTCGTCCGGATGAAGTCGTCGTGCGAGAGCCGCAGCGGCTCTCGCAGAGCGGCAAAGCGATCGGCATTCCGCGCGACCAGCTCGCCGACAGGAATGCCGGCCGCCTCCGCGGCGCTCACGTTCTTGAGCGCGTTGTCGTCGGTTCCGGTCAGGAACCGCACCGCGGCTCCTCGCCGTCGCGCGTGACGAGCGAGCACGTCGGCCTGTACGAGCTCGAGCGCGAAGCCGAGGTGCGGCTCGCCGTTGACGTATGGGATCGAGGTCGTGAGGTAGAGGCGGTGAGTCATCGGAATCTCCTCTGGCCTCGCAGAGGTCGACACCGACGGGCCGGCCCCACGTGCGAGGCCGGTTGCGATCGTGCTCTAGTTGCGAACGCGCGCGAAGGACCCTGGCGGCGGGGCCAGCATCGAGCGAAGGGCTCGAAGCGCGCTCATGCCCTCCACGATAGCCCCCGCCGCAAGAGAGGCGTCAGTTCGCGCTTACGCAGCGAGGATGACGCGCGCCGTCGTGACAGAGCGCGGCGACCACCGGCTCTCGACGTCCCAGCCCAAGCGAGCGCGTGCGCCACGCCCCAGCCGCGAAGTCGCTCGCGGTCGAGGCCCATGTCGTGGAGAACGTCGAGCCACCGCTGCGCCGACGCGCTCGAGGATTCGCTGCGGAAGGCGGCGTTCCGCAGGAGCCCAACGCCGTCGAGCGCGCTCGCTGACAAGCGGCTTGGGGTCGATCACGAGCCACGGCTCGCGCTCGGCCTGGAGGACGTTGCCGCCGTGGAAATCCTGGCTCGCGAGGAAGCCCGCGCTTCGGTCGGCGCTGCGGAAGACCTCCACGGCGAAGTCGAGCAGCGGGCGCTCGAACGGCCGCTCGCCCAGCTCGTAGCGCGTCGGAACTTCCTCCGCCCACCGTTCCGCCTCGTTCGCGAGGAGTCTGAATGGGCGTGGCTCCCGGCTCGAGCCATAGCCGCGGAAGAACCTCCGCCAAGACAGCCCGGCTCGTCTACCCCGGCCTCCCATAGTCGCGTACCGGGTAGGCAGCGCTCCATCAGTAATGCACGCCGCACGTCGTCCGGGCCAGGTGGCCGGCCCCCGTTTGTCGGTCCAGCCGTTATGAGAGTCGGGCTGTTTCCTTCCGGGTTGTCTGTTCAGGCTAGCGGCATAGGCGGCCGGGGGGGCTTCCAGCCGAGGCTGCTGTGGGGTCGCTTGAGGTTGTAGATGGTTCTCCAGTCTTCAATCACTGCCCCCGTCGGCTGACGCTTCAGTTGCGGCCTATCGACACGTCGTTCACGCAGGTGTACGTGCCGAAGCTGATTAGCGGGCGTCAGCTCGTGTGCTTCCTGCTCGATCGCGGCTTTCCGACCCCGCTGGCCGTGCGGACGAGCTTGATTCTGCGGGCCCAGAGAGCACCTGACTTTAGTTCAGGCGCCGCGCGAGCGCGGCGCGTGAGCGGATGCCGAGCTTGCGGTAGATGCGGGTGAGGTGGGCTTCGACCGTGTGGATGCTGATGTGAAGAGCGGCGGCGATCTCCTTATTGGAGAGGCCTTCGGCAGCGAGGGCGGCGAGCCTTGTTTCAATCGTCGTGAGGTCGCTTGCGGCGGGGCGACGCCCGCTGATGCGTGCCAGCTCGTCGCGGGCGCGACTGGCCCAGAGGCGGGCGCCGAGGCTGTCGAAGATCCGGTGCGCTTCGTCGAGGTTCTCGCGGGCCGCGCGCTTCTCACGCGCCCGACGTCGGATCGATCCGGCTGCCAGGAGTGTGCGTCCGCGCTCGAATGGGCAGCGCATGCGAGCGTGCTCAGCCAGCGCCCGGTCGAGCGCTTCGCATGCGCTTTCGATGTTGCCGCGAGCCTCGCACAGCAGCCCGCGGCTGCGGGCAGCCGTGGCGAGCGCCCACGGACTCATGGAGCGTGCCGCGAGGTCTTCATAGCGCTCGAGCCATGTCTCCGCCTCCTGAAGATCGCCGGTGCCGATCATCGCCTCGATCGCATTCGCCCATGCGAAGTCTGTTGGCTCACGCCAGCCGTTCGAATACAGCCAGGCAGGCAGGGCGCGCAGGTCACGATCCGCCGCCACCGCGTCTCCGTGCGACAGCGCCAGGAAGCCGAGCACGGTTCGACTCTGAACAGCGAACAGGGCGTCGGAAACTGCGTCGGCGATCGCTACGGCCTCGGTGGCGCGGGTGCGAGCCGGCTCGACGCGGCCGAGGTGGGCGTCGAGGAGCGCGCCAGCGTAGAGCGCGATCACACGGTACTGGTCGTCCCGCAGCTGGTCGGCGAGCGCGAGCGCTCGGGCCGCAAGCTCGTCCGCCTCGGCCCAGCGCCCGGTGAACCACTCGACCTGGAAGCGATGGAACAGCACGTGCGCGCGCGTGCCCTCGTCCCCGGTCGCCTTCGCCCGGTCGTCGGCGTCCGCCAGCAGTGGACGGGCGGCGTCGAAGTCGGAGAGGCACATCAGCCGGCGGGCGTGCGTGATGCTCGGACTCTCGTGGAACTCCAGCCGGCGGCCGAGACGCCGCTCGATCGCCACGCCCCGCTCGAGCAGCCCGGGCGTGATCTCGAGCGTCCATGTCTCCGCCATCGCGACTCGCGCGAGCGCGCGCGCGAGCAGCTCGTCGTCACTGGCATGCTCGGCGTGCTCCAGGGCGGCGCGAGCATGCGCGAGTGCGTCGCGGACGCGACCCTCGAGCAGGCGTACCCAACTCAAGTAGACCAGAATCTCCGCCGCCCGCCGGTGATCGTTGACCGCTTCGGCGAGCGCGCGCTCGCACCATCGAGCAAGCGTCGGCAAGTCGGCGCGCCGCACACGAGCAAGCGCGAACAGCACGTCGGCACGCTGCTCCCCCAGCGGCGCCTCGGCCAACAGCTCGTCCAGGATCGCGCGAGCGCGGTCGGGGTCGCCGGCCAGGCGATGCCCCTCGGCGGCCGCCAAACGCCGCCGGCGCCGCGCTGACGGATCACCGGGGGGCGTCAGCGCCGCGGCGATCTCGCTGAGCTCCGCAGCGGCGGCCGGCGCGCCCCGACCCAGCGCGTACGGCGCCGCCCCGTCAAGTGCCGCGGCCACGGCCGCGTCTGGCCCCTCGGCGGCGAGCGCCAGGTGACGCGCCCGCTCCTCCTCGTCGTCCGCCACGGCAGCGAGGCGAGCGTGCGCCTCGCGGCGTCGCCACGGCGTCGCGTCTTCGTAACAGACCGACGCGAGCAGCGGATGGGCGAAGCGCACACGCTCGGAGTCGAACTCGACAACTCCCGCCCGGGCGGCCTGCTCGAGCCCATGGAGAACCTCCGCTCGCTCGCCGTGCGCGGCGACCAGCGCTCCGACTGTCGGCCGCGAGAGGGCAGCGACAAGGAGCAGAACCTCGCGACTCGCCGGTGGAAGCCGGGCAAGGCCCGCGCCCACGATCTCGCGGAGACTGTCGGGAACCGGTAGAGAGCGGCCGGGCGCGGGCAACGTGAGCGAAAGCTCGCGGCCGATCTCCAGCGCGAAGAACGGGTTGCCCCCGGTCATCTCCCATAGCTGCGTCAATTGCGGCGGTGAGAGCTCCAGTCCCAAGCGGTGCTTGAGGATCTGAAACAGCACCGTAGGCGCGAGCGGCCCGACCGACAGCCAATCCACGCTGTCGGACGCGAGCCCGCCATCGAGCTCGCGTAATCCTCCGCGAACGGCGAGCAGCGCGCCGACGCGCTCGTTCGCGAGCCTCCGGAGCACGAAGAGGAGCGTCCGGGCGGACGGTCGATCGAGCCAGTGGAAGTCATCGACTGCGACGATGACCGGCGCGTCGGCCGCGAGCGCCTTGAGGACGTCGAGGACCGCGAGCCCGACTGCGCGCGGCTCCACGGCACGGTCGCCGCCGGATCCTTCGATCAAGAGCGCAGCTTCGAGCGCGCGTCGGCGGGGTTCGTCGAGCGCCTGCAACACGTCGGCTGCCACCGGGCTCAGCAGCTCGCCGATCCCTGCGAAGGAGAGGACGGCTTCGGCCTCGACCGCGCGGTGCGCGAGCACACGCGTTCCGCGTGCCCCCGCTTGTTGCAGTCCGGCCTGCCAGAGCGCCGTCTTGCCGATTCCCGCCTCGCCCGAGAGCACGAGCACCGAAGGCGCGGCCGCCGCGCGCTCGAGGAAGTCCTCGAGCGACCGCAGCTCGTTCTCGCGCCCGCTGAGTTGGTTGACCGTGGTCACCGGCGCCATTCTCCCGCCAAGCCCCGGCCAAAGTACAGGGATTTCCAGCTTTCCGGCACGCCGATTCAGGCGTAAGGTCGCCGTCATGACGACCATCGATGCCCTGGAGTCGCTCGCCGAGGGCTTTTCGGGTGTGGTCCTGGCGCCCGGCGACGCCGGCTACGACGCGGCGCGCAAGATCCACAACGGCCTCATCGACAAGCGCCCAGCGCTGATCGCGTGTTGCCGCAATACCGCCGACATCGTCGACGCAGTGAACGCCGCTCGGGAGGCTGACCTCGAGATCTCCGTGCGCGGCGGCGGGCACAACGTCGCCGGCAAGGCCGTGACCGAAGGCGGGTTGATGATCGACCTCACGTCGATGAAGGGCATCCATGTGGACCCCGCACGGCGAACGGTGCGCGCTCAGGCCGGCGTCACCGTGCGCGAGCTCGACCGCGCAACCGGTGTCTTTGGCCTCGCCACGCCCAGCGGCGTGGTCTCGAGCACCGGCATCGCAGGGCTCACGCTCGGCGGCGGCCTGGCCTGGTTGATGGGCCGCTACGGGATGGCGATCGACAACCTCCTCTCCGCCGAGGTCGTGCTCGCGTCCGGAGACGTAGCGACCGCGAGCGACGACGCAGACCGTGACCTGTTCTGGGCAATCCGGGGTGGCGGCGGCAACTTCGGTGTCGTCACCTCGTTCGAGTTCCGCGCCCACGGGGTCGCGACCGTCCTCCGCGGCCCTGTCCTGCACCCGCTAGAGGCGGCGCCCGAGCTGCTGGCCTTCTACCGCGACTTCTCCACCGACGCGCCCGATGAGCTTGGCGCGCAGGCCGCGTTCCTGCACGCACCTGACGGCTCGGGCGCGAAGCTCTGCGCGGTGGCGATCTGCCACTGCGGCAAGGACACCGACCGGGCCGATGCCGACCTCCGCCCGCTGCGGGAGTTCGGATCGCCAGCTGCGGACCTCATCGAGCGCGTTCCCTATCCGGTTGCGAACACCGGCGCCGACTGGCTGTTCGAGCCCGGCATGCTCTGCTATTGGAAGTCAGCGTTCTTCTCCGAGCTCTCGGATGCAGCGATCGCCGTGCTCGCCGACGCGTTCGAGCGGGCACCCAGCGACAACTGCGCGCTCGTTATCGAGCGATTTGGCGGCGAGGCTGCTCGCGTCGAGCCGACCGCCACCGCCTACCCGCATCGCGAGCCGGGTCACAACCTGCTCCTCATCTCGCAATGGACAGATCCGGCGGCCAGCGACGCCGGCATCGCGTGGGCGCGCACGACATTCGAGGCGCTTGCGCCGCACATGGCCGAACGGGCCTACACGAACTACCTACCCGCCGACGACCACGACCGAGTGCGCCAAGCCTTCGGCGTGAACTACGAGCGGCTAGTCGAGCTGAAGCGGCGCTACGACCCGCACAACCTGTTTCACCTCAACCAGAACATCGATCCGACCCGAAGCGGCTGACAGCCGCTCGTATACGCGACAGGCCCATTTTACCCTGACTCGATTCCGGACTATCGGTTGTGGCCGATCCAGCGTCGTGTCGCCCCGCCTCCCGAGACCGTCGAGCCTGACCTGGCAGGCTACGTCGAGTGAGGACCTGTCCGTTCGCCGGTCGCCTCCAAATCATCCACCCTGGGGCCTGTTGGAGGGTGCGATTTCAGGATGCTGTCCCGGGGAGGTGGGCATCGATACGGGCCCAGCGCCCAGACGTGATTCGGGCGCTCCGCCCGCAGCAGCTTCGCGGGCACAGTCGAGTCGCCAAGGCGAAGCCGTTTCCGTTTGCGTTGAGGCACGCGCAGGCCCTCCTCGCGCCACAGCCGCTGAATCTTCTTGCGGTTCACCGCCCAGCCCTCGTCGCGGACAGCGCCCCAGGCCAGCCGGTAACCCCAACGCGGGTGCTCCGAGGAGAGCTTCCTCAACCGCGCGCGGAGCGCGTCGTCGCGCTCGCCTCCGCGACGATGGTCGTGGCGTTGGGTTGAGCGGTGCTGCCCGGTGATCTGGCACGCCCGCCGCTCAGACAGTCCGAACCGTTCGACGATCATCCGAACGGCATCGCGTCTGCGGGGCGGGCTCAGAAGTTTCCCCGCGCGATTTCCTTCAGCGCCTGGTTCTCGAGCAACTGATCAGCGACGATCCGCTTCAGCCGGCTGTTTTCCTTCTCGAGCTCCTTCAGCCGTTTCGCATCGTCGGCCTTCAGACCCCCGTACTGCAGTCGCCAGCGGTGCAGCGTCTGCTCCGACACCTCGAGCTGCTTCGCGACCACGGAGACCTCTTGGCCCTCACCTAGCAGCCGGTCGGCCTCGCGCAGCTTCCTGATGATCTGCTCCGGCGTATGCCGGCGTCTCGCACGTCCCATCGCTCTGATTGTCCTCCTCGCCCGACAACGGGCAGTAAGACTCTCTATGCGCGGACCGACCTAAGGGGGTCACGCCACAGGAGCCGAACCGCTCCCGCGCCCGCCCAACGGGCGAGGGCCTCCGCTTCGTGATCGGCCTCGAAGTGCGACGGCGCGTTCAGCTTGAGCACGGCCTCGGCTACCGGCACGACGAGCGAGTGCGGGTGTCGATCGGCTCTTCGAGCTCGAGGTCCCACAGCTCTGCACACTCGGCTGCAAGGCGCGGCAGCGAGACAAGCCAGTCCGGCTCGTGCCGCCACTGCTCCGCAAGCGCCTGAGGAACCCGCACGCGGCGAGATTATGTGTCGTGATTCCCGAGGAGTTGGGGAGGTTCGCCGCGATCAGCTCTTAGCGCGCGGTCGACGAGCGCCGCCGCGGCCGGCCGCGGCGCCATGCGCGACCGGGCGCTCCGAGAAACGACAGCTTGTGGAAGCCGGAGTTCCTCACGGAACGGCTTCGGCGAGCCCCGCGGGCGAATCCGCCTTGCTCGCCGTGTCCGGAACGTCGGCGCGGGCACGGATCGCCCCCTTCAGGCGCTCCTCGACCGCCTCGTCCTGGCCGACAGCGAGCGCCCCGATGAGGCGCCGCCCTTGAAGGTAGAGCCCCAGGAGCCCGCCGTCGTCGATCGACCCGCGCAAGATCAGCTCGTCGTGATCACCGATCTCGCCGAGCACCTTCAGCGTGATGCCGAAGATCTCGGTGAAGAAGCTCGAGACAGCGTCGTAGCCCCCGTGCGCCCCGGCGAGGACCTTTCCCACCTCGGCGCCTTGAAGGTTCGCGTTCGACCAGTGCTCGATTCGTCGGTGCCGCTCGAAGACCGGATCCCAGAAGCGCGCCACGTCACCGACGGCGTAGACGTCGGGCGCGCTCGCGGCGAAGCGCTCGTCGACGACGACGCCGTTGTCGAGGTGGAGGCCGCTGCTCTCGAGGAAGCCGACCGCGGGCTCCACCCCGAGGCCGGCGACGACGAGATCCGCGGGCAGCGAGCGCCGCGTCTTCGTCTCGACGGTCTCGACCCGCGACGCGCCGTGAAAGGCGACGGCCTCGTCGGAGAGCACGAGTTGCACCTCGTTTCGCTCGTACAGCGAGACGAGCTGCCGCTCAAGCTCGGGAGCGCCCAGGAGCTCGAAGAGCCCGCCCCCGCGGTTGATCAGGGTCACTTCGAGCCCGCCGTGCCGCAGCGAGGCCGCGACTTCCATGCCGATGAACCCCGCGCCGAGCACAACCGCTCTGCGCCCCGCTCTGGCAGCGTCGCGAATCGCCGTCGAGTCGTCCATCGTCCGAAGCGTGAACACGCCCTCGAGATCGCCACCGGGTGCACTCGGGCGCCGCGGCGTCGCGCCGCTCGCCAACAGAAGCTTGCCGTAGCGAACGCGCCGGCCCCCGACCAGCTCGATCTCGTGCCGACCGGGGTCGGCCCGCTCGACGGTCGTCTCGAGAAAGACGTCCACGCCCTGCTCGGCGTAGAACGAGTCGGGCTCGACGAGGGCGGCCTCTCGTTCCTGCTCTCCGCGCAGATACCGCTTCGACAGCGGTGGGCGGTGGTACGGGAGCATGTCGTCGCGTGAAAAGAGCGCGAGAGCGCCGGTGCCGCCCGCTTCGCGGTAGGAGCGGATCGCACGCGCGGAGGAGAGTCCGCCGCCGACGACGAGGATGTCATAGCCCTGTGTTCTCACGTCTTCAGTCAGTGTCGGCCTCGAGCGGAGTCTTACGCCGCTCCGGCGGAAGCGGCCGGCTCGGTCCCGACGCCTTCCCAGGCGTGCACGTGTCGGGCGATGTGCGGCGCGCCCTCCAGCACATCGCTCCAGCCGGCGAACGCCGCCTGCAGGGTTGCCTCGAAGAAGTCTCCCAGGAGATCGCTGTGGCGATCCTCCGCGACGGAGCCTTCGAAGAGTAAGACGGCGAACTCTCCGGCCAGGTAGACGGAATGTCGCTCGAAGCCCGTGGCTCCGACGTCGAACGGCGGACCGGCGGCAAGGAGCTCGGAGACCCGCTCGGCGCTTCCGGGCTTCAGTGAAAGGACGACCGCGAGCTGCTCCATTCCCCAGACGTTACGTCACGCGGGCGGCCGCTTGCTTCGTCCATCGCCCGGCGGCGGCGGTAGGCACGGGTCTTGAGCCGGTTGCCGCAGAGCGTCATGGAGCACCAGGTAGCCGAGCGGTTCCGCGAGCGGTCGTAGAAGGCCCACCTGCAGTTGCGGCACGCCTTGAGGCGCGACCAGGTTCCGTCCTGCATGCATGCCGCTGCAATCGCGAGTATGCGGCCGAGAGCGGCGTCTGTTCCCGTCGCGAGCACCGCTACCTCGGCCGCAGCGGGAGCGGGGAACTGGAGCGTCAGGCGCGCGCGGCGCGCCGCTATGTTGAGCGATTCGAGCGCCGCGGCCGGCTCGGGACCGCCGCTGTTCGCGACGAGCAGCGCCCGCAGGGCTTCCCGCAGCTCGTGCGCACGGCGCAGCCCGGCGGATGTGACGGCTGCCTCGGGATCCGAGAGCCCCCACTCGCCGAGAAAGCCACGCAGGTCGTCCGGGGTCGCCAGCCACTCGCGGCCGTGCTCGCGGTCGGTCGTGTTCACGAACGCTTGCACGGCGCGCAGGGGTTCGGGCGCCGCGTTCGGAACGTCGTAGCGGGGCGCCTTCCTCGACACCGCCGTCAGCTGTTCACCGGTTGCAGATGAGAGGCCATGCAAGTATGCTCGCACACCGGTCAAATGAGTTAGCCAGTGTCTCTTAGCATGGAATCCAGCTCGCGGCTCCGCCGACTCCGGCGGATCGGGTACCCCCTGGCCCTCGCCGGCGTGCGGCTCCGCGGCCGGCCAGGACGCACGATTCTGCCGCCAATCGGCATCGCGCTCGCCGCCGCTCTGCTCGCCGGAGTGCTATCGGGTGGTCTGGCCGCGGAGGATGCAGCGCTCGGGCGTGCCGCCCAGGGCATCCCCGAGCCCGACCGGGCCGTCCGGGCGACCTGGGGCGGGCTCCCGGGGGAGGGAACCCCGGGGTTCGGAGCGCTCGACCAGGCCGCGCGGCGCGCGCTCGCGCCGGTGATCGACCGGCGCCCCCTTGCCGTTGCCCTCTTCCGCGAGCGCCGGCTCGGAGGAGCGCTCGTCACGCTCAGCGCGATGGACGACCCGTCGTCGTCGCTCCGGCTCAGCTCCGGGCGCCTGCCTCGAACCTGCCGCCCTACTCGCTGCGAGGTCGTGCAACTCGCAGGGACCGGCCCTCTTCCCGGCGCGCCGGGCCTGCGGATCGTGCGCGTCGGCCGCGCCTCGGCGGTCTCCAGCCTGGCCTTCGGCAGCCTGCTCTCCTCGGGTAGCGCGGCCGCCGTTCGCGGCGGGCGCTCCTCGGCGTCCGCCTCGCCGTTCCTGCTCGCGCGGGGAGTCGAGGCGCTTTCCCGGGCGCAGCCGCTCGCATTCGACTACCGGACGTACACCTGGCTCGTGCCGCTGACGACCGAGGACGTCCATCCCTGGAGCGTGGACGCACTCGGCTCGCGGGTCGACCGAGCTCGCTCGGCGCTCGCGGCTGGTGGCGAGCTGTTCGACGTGTCGGCGCCGGAGGAAGAGCTCGCGGCCGCGGCCGCCCGGGCGCGAGACGGCGCGAGACGACTCTTACTGCTCGGCGGAGAGGCACTCGCTCTGCTCCTCGCCTTCTCCGTGCTCGCCGCCGTTCGGCTCAGGCGCGAGACGGAGGCCTCGTGGCGACGCCTGACCTGGTCGGGAGCCTCCCGCTGGCAGCTGCTTGCCGGCTCAGCCGGGGAGGTGGGAGGCGGCGCGCTCGCGGGAACCGCGGTGGGTTGGGCTCTAGGACTGGGTCTCGGAGCACTCGTGGCGCGACACCTCGGAGCCTCGCCCGGCGCCGTCCTCAGGCACGGCGTCCTCGCCGACTCGGGCCTCCTCCTCGCCCTCGCGCTCGCGGTGGGCGCCGGGGCTGTCGTCTTCGCTTCGCTCGTCGCGCGGCCCGTACAGCTCGGCGTGCTGTCGGTCTCGGCCGTCGATCTCGCCGCCGCCGCGGCCGCCGCCGTGCTGGCGGTCGCCTTCGTCCGCGGCGACGTCGGCACCGGAACCGCCGGGAGCACGCGCGGCACCGGAACCGTGCTCCTGCTCGTCCCCGGCCTGATCGCGCTGATCTCCGCGATCGTGACGGTGCGAATCGTCCATCCCCTGTTTCGCCTGCTCGAGCGCGCCGGCCGACGCTTGCCCGTCCCGTTTCGCCTCGCCTCGCTCTCGCTCGCCCGGCGGCCCGGCCAAGCGGCCCTCGTCGCTGCCTTCGGCGCGGTGAGCATCGGCCTCGCCCTGTTTGCCGAGACGTACCGCGCAACGCTGGTTCGGGGACAGCGCGACCAGGCCACATTCGCCGTCCCGAGCGACGCGGTCCTGAGCGAGGATCTTTCGAAGCTCGTGGCGGTCGGCGAGGCGGCGCCGCTCTCCCGGTACGCACAACTGGGCTCGGCGTCGCCTGTCGTTCGCCTCTCGGGAGACGTCCCCGGGCCCCTCGGCTCGGAAGGCATGACACTGCTCGGAGTACCAGCCGCCACCGTCGGCAGGCTCGACGGCTGGCGCGGCGACTTCGCCGCTCACTCGCCGGCCGAGCTCGGGCGCCGGATCGAGCCCTCCCGGCCCGTCGCGACGCAGGGCGTCCCGCTCGGCGCAGGTGCACGCGCCATCGTGTTTCCCGCCAGGCGGCGCGGCGGCTCCCTCGTTCTGCACGCCGTAATCGAGACGGCGCGCGGCGCCTTCGTCTCGGCCGAGCTCGAGCGCTCGACACGGACGGGCGAGCTGCGAGCGCGGCTCCCGCGCGAGGCGGCCGGCGGAAAGCTCGTCGCGATCGCGGCCGACCTGCCGCCGACCGGCATCCACGACTCCGGCAACGGCGCCTCGGATGTCACCCCTCGAGCGCAGGGCCAGCTCCTGCTCGAGCCGCCACGGGTCGAGACGCCGTCGGGGTCCCGGACGCTGCCGGTGAACTGGGCCCTGTGGATCGGAACCGGGGGGATCGAGCTGCACGACGGCGGGCGGGAGGCAGCGGTGCGCTATGTCGTGACACCGGACCGCGACGCCTTGCTGCGTCTTCGCCAGGCGACCGACGGACGCCCCGTGCCGGTGATCGCCTCACCGCGCGTCGCGGTTGCCGCGGGTCCGGGGGGCATCGTGCAGCTGGACCTGACGGGCCAAATCCTTCCGGTCCGGATAGTCGCGACCGCCAGGCGCTTCCCTTCGACGAGCGGCGACTTCGTGGTCGCCGACCGCGCGACCCTGTCCGCCGCGATGAACGCGAGCTTTCCCGGATCGGCGGTGACGAGCGAGATCTGGCTCCACCGCGCGGCCGGGCTGAGTGAGCGGAAACTGGAAGGCGCCCTCGAGCAACCCCCCTTCGACGACCTCGCCGTTGCATCGCGCTCGAGGCTCGAGGCGACCCTGCGCGGCGACCCGCTCGCGCGAGGAGCGCTCCTCGCGCTCGAGGCGGGAGCGGTCCTCGCTCTGGCGCTCGGGCTCGCCGGCCTGTTGCTCGCCGTCCTCTCCGACCTCGGCGACGAGCGGGCCGAGCTCGTCGACCTCGAGGCACAGGGTGCCACTCCCGCCGCACTTCGGCAGCACCTCTGCCTTCGGGCCGCAGTGGGGTGCGTTCTGGGTCTCGCCGCAGGCGTCGGCGTGGGCGCTGCCCTGAGCCGGATCGTCGTCAGGCTCGTCGCCCTGACGGCAAACGTGGCAGCCCCCGAGCCGCCTCTCGTTCTCGCCGTCGACTGGCCGGTGGCGACGGCACTCACGAGCGGATACGTGCTGCTCGCCGCCCTGCTCATCGCCGTGCCTACCTGGCGCGCGTTCCGGGACCCGAGCCGGTGAGGCCTGCGCTCGAGCTCCGTGACGTCTTTCGCGTCTACTCGACCCCGGAAGGCGACGCCGCGGCGCTGCAGGGGCTCAATCTGTCCGTCGCGAAGCAGGAGGTCGTCGCGGTTCTCGGGCCGAGCGGGTCGGGCAAGACGACGCTGCTCCGCCTACTCGCAGCGCTCGACCGTCCGTCGGCGGGGAGCGTCCGGATCTTCGACGTCGAGGTGGGCAAGCTGGCGACGCGCGCTCAGGCCTCCCTCCGGACCGATCTGATCGGCTACGCAGACCAGCACTACTCGCGCGCGCTCGCCCGCGAGCTCTCGGCACGCGAGCTCGTGGCATTGCCGCTCGGCCTGCGTGGGGCTCCGCGACGGCAGCGGCTCGCGCGGGCGGACGGGCTGCTCGAACGGGTTGGGCTGCTCGAGCGCAAGCGTGCGCGGCCGTGGGAGCTGTCCGGGGGCGAGCAGCAACGGATCGCCGTCTGCGCCGCGCTCGCGCACCGGCCGCCGCTGTTTCTCGCCGACGAGCCGACCGGGGAGCTGGACGCCGCGAATGCCCACGCGGTCTTCGCGCTGATCGGCGAGCTGGCCCGCGAGGAGGGATGCACGGCGATGGTCGTCAGCCACGATCCAAGCGCAGCCGAGATCGCCGACCGCGTCGTACGGATTCGCGACGGCCGCGTGTCCGAGGAGACCGTGCGGGAAGGAAGTACGGGCGACGCGGAGGCGATCGTCGTCGGGCGGGGGGGCTGGCTCCGCCTGCCGGAGGACCTGCTCGCTCGTGCGGGCATCACGTCGCGGGCGCAGGCGCGCCTCGAGGGCAGGCGAATCGTCGTCTCGCCGCTTCGCTCTTCGGCCGCCGCTGCGGGCGGCGGTGACGTACGCGCTCCCTCCCCGCGGCGCCCCGAGCAAGGGAGACAGATCGTCGCCGAGCTCGCAGCGGTCTCGCAGACGTACGGAGCGCAGCGGGTCCTCACCGGGCTGACGGCTCGGTTCCGGGCGGGCCGGCTGCACGCGGTCACGGGTCCGTCCGGCTCGGGAAAGACGACTCTGCTGCAGCTGCTCGCCGGCCTCCGGCTGCCGAATACCGGCGAGGTGACGGTCGACGGCACGAGGCTCTCGATGCTCGATCGGGGCGAGCGCGCCGCCCTGCGGGCAGCACGGGTCGGGCTCGTTCCGCAGGAGACCGAGCTGACGCCGTTCCTGAGCGCGCGGGAGAACGTCGAGGTAGGCCTCGCTCTGCGTGGCATCTCGCCCGGGGAGGCCACCGCACGCGCGCGGGCGACCCTCGAGGCGGTCGGCCTCGCCGAGCGGATCGACCAGCGGGTCTCTCGCCTTTCGAGCGGTGAGCGCGGCCGCGTCGCGATCGCGCGGGCGCTCGCCGCCCGGCCCCGCCTCCTCCTCGTCGACGAGCCGACGTCACGTCTGGACGTGGGGAATGCGCTGGCGGTCGCGATCCTGCTTGCCCGAATAGCCCACGAGGAAAATGCGGCCGTCGTCTGCGCGACGCACGACCCGCTCGTCCTCGAGCAGGCTGACGAGGAGCTCCGGCTCGAGCCGATCTAGCTCCGCTTGGTCCAGGGAAGCTTCACAGTTGAGTCATCTTTTGAGGCGGCGAGGGCGGCGTCGGCGATCCTGTCGTCGAGGGCGCGCTCGAAAGCGCGCCCGGAGCGAGCGAGCGGGCTGCGTTCGGCGATCGCTGCTGGGAGCGCCGGGTCGGCTCCGCGAGCGACGGCGTCACGACACGCGTGCTGGTCTTGGCGAAGAAGACGGCGAGCCTCCGCTCTTCGGCTGTGAGCTGGTAGCGCTGGCTGCCGGCGGTTCGAAAGGGGAAGCCGTTGCGGCGCAGGCGGCGGAGGTCGTAGGTCATCTGGCGTGCCATGTAGCCGGGCAGCAGTCCGGCGAAGAGCAGCCACAAACTGCGGCTGCTAACGCCTTCGGCAGGTGCGAGAAGGCGCAGAGCGCTACGAGCAGTGCGTGCACGCGCGGGTCGCCGAAGCGAAGCGCGGGGGCGGGGGCGGGGGCGGGGGCGGGGGCCGTTCTCATCTCGGGACGGCAAGACGACGCGGGCAAGTGTCGTCGCGTCCGGCGCCCAGGCGCACGCCTGAAGCTGGGCATCGAGCAGTCGTTCGTTGATGGCCCCCACTCGCGGTCGCGAACGTAGAAGTAGTAGTGGTCGACGAACACGCTCTGGCGGCCGAAGCGGAAGTGCGGATGCCCGTCCGGGCGCCTTGATGCCAGCCACGCCAGGGCGACGTCTTCTCCTGGGCGACGCCGATCAGGAAGACACCGAAGCGGCCATCACGAACAGCCGTCTCCAGGTAGCGGCGCGCCCGGACTCGAGCCCCCGACCTCCAGCATGACAAGGCGGCGATCACCGAATTGCGAGCCGGCAATCTTCCGTGGTGAATCAGGCGATGTGGTCGCGCCAGGACCATCGCGGCTCGTACCCGAGCAGTCTCCGTGCCTTCTGGATCGAGAGCAGAGTGTCGAAGTTGCCCCCGGTCGGCTGGTAGCGCACCGATGGGTACACCTCGGCCATCAACTCGCGGCTCGGACGGTTCATGACGGTGTCTGCGGCGGCAACGATGAAGTGCTCCGGGCCCACGTCGGCTTCGAGCGCGAGCCTGCAGCTCTGGGCGACGTCGCGGGCGTCGACGTAGCCCCAGAGGTTCCAGCACCGCACGGTCGCGTCGTCCCAGTAGGCCCGAAAGGATTCGTAGTCGTGGGGCTCTATGATGTTCGAGAGGCGGAGCGCGATGTACGGCGTGCGGGTCCACCGATGCAGCTGCCGGCCGAGCTCCTCCGAGAGCAGCTTGGAGAGCGCGTAACTCGATTCCGGATAGGCAGGGTGCTCCTCGTCGATCGGCGCGTAGGCGGGTTGTTCTCGGTCGAACGGCAGGCCGAGGATCGTCTCGCTCGATGCCCAAACGACGCGACGCAGGCCGAGCAGCCGCGCCGCCTCGAAGACGTTGTACGTGCTGAGTGTGTTTGTCCGGAAGGTGGTCGCCTCGGTGCGGATCCGAGACGCGGGGATCGCCGCAAGGTGAACCACAGCATCCGCGCCCGCAAGGCACTCGACCGTCTGGCCGAAGTCGGTCAGGTCGGCGAGCAGAAACGCCGCAGGTGATTCGGCGAACGGCACGACGTCGACCGCAAGCACCTCTTGCTCATGGTCCAGCAAATCGCGGACGACCGCCCGTCCGGCCTTTCCGCTCGCGCCAGTTACCACGACCTTCGACAAGAAGCGAAGTCTACGATGGCCCTCAGCGCCGCCGCGCCGCAAGCGCTCCAAGCAGCATTCCCGCAGCAACCAGCTGGACCGCCACCGGAACACCGCCCGCTCTGTGCCAGCCGCGGAAGCGGTGGCTCGGAAAGAGCTTGCGGCCGCGGAAGCGGAGGGACGGGACAAGATGCTCGATGTCCGGGCAGGCAGCCGCGGCGGCTCCGACCACCGACGGATCGAAGGGGCCGCGCGTCGCGACGAGCAGAGCGACGCCTGCGAGCCCGCTGTAGAGCTCGAACGGCGGCGAGCCCGTGTCCTGATGGGGCACTCTGTCACCCGCAACATGAGCCGCGAGCCCCAGCACGAGCGCCGCCGCCCGCGAGCGTGTCAGCGCACCCACGGCGGCGCCGCTCGCAACATGGAAGGAAACGATCATCGGCGCATTGTCGCTGTCCCGACGTAGACTCGCGCGCCGTGGAGGTGCAGAGGATCCGGCCCGGGCTGTGGCGCTGGACGACGCGCCATCCGGAGTGGGCACCCGACGAGGGCGGCGAAGGCGGTTGGGACCCGGAAGTCGGCTGCGTCTACTGGGAGGCCACCGACACGGTCGTCCTGATCGACCCGCTGGTGCCCGCAGGCGACGAGCGGGAGCGCTTCTTCCGCGCCCTCGACCGTGACGTCGAGCGCGCGCGGCGGCCGGTCGCCGTGTTTCTGACCATCTTCTGGCACGAGCGAAGTGCCGACGAGATCCGGCAGCGGTACGGCTCGACGGTCTGGGCGCCCGAGCTCGCGCTCGAGCGGATCAAGATCCACGTGACGAACCCCTTCGGCGCGAGCGAGCGCTTGCCGGGCGGTGTGCGGGCCCACCATTCAAGCCGCCGCGGCGAGGTGACGTACTGGCTTCCGCAGCCGCGAGCGCTCGTCGCGGGTGACGTTCTGCTTGGCGCGGCCGGCGGCGAGGTGCGCGTGTGCCCCGACTCGTGGCTGCCGGAAGACCTCGCGCCGGGCGAATTCCGAGCGTCGCTTCGCCCGCTGCTCGAGCTGCCGATCGAGCTGCTCCTGGTCTCGCACGGCGAGCCTGTGCTCGAAGAGGCTCGGGAAGCGCTCGAGCGAGCGCTTCGTTAGCCATTGGCCGCTGGGCCGGGCGCGAGCAGCTCGCGCACGAGCTGGGCGAACCCGCGCGGCTTGCCCCCGCTTTCCTGCCGAAGCACCTCGTCCAGCTCGACGCCGACGAGGAAGATCGCGGAGGAGGTGAAGATGTACGCGGTCAAGACGAGAAACACCGTGAGGCTGCCGACCGCGGTCTTGAAGTCCGCCACCGAGGTCGCCCACACGCGAAAGAGCAGTGAGGCGACGACCCAGCTGACGATCACGAGCACGGAGCCGACGCTCTCCCAGCCCACCTCCGGTCGCTCGGCCGGCGCGTAGCGAAGAAGCATCCCGACAGCAGCGCCCAGCAGCGCGGCGGCCACGAGCCAGCGCCCGATTCCGACCAATACGCCGAGCCCGCCGTCGGCGATCCTCGGCGCCACTGTCACCACCAGGACGCTCGCGAGCAGGCAGACGCCGACCACGACCGCGAGCGCCAGCGAGAGCGCGGCCCGGTGCAGCAACGACCTTGTCTCCTCGGTCTCGTGGATCGTGTTCAGCGCCTGCATGATCGTCCGCATCCCGACTGCGAGATTCCAGAGGGCGAGCACCGAGGCGAGCGCGATGAGGCCAGTTGACCCGTCGTGGAGGATCTTCTCGACCGAGAAGTTGATCGCGTCGTAGACCGGCGGCGTGACGCGGTGCTTGATCGGCGGCGCGAGCGAGTCGCGCCAGACGCTCTTCAACCTGAACGCGCCGAGCAGCCCGAGGCCGAGCAGCGTCAGCGGGATCAGAGAGACGAGCGCGCGGAACGCGATCGCCGACGAGTAGAGAAGCAGCGAGTGCCGACCGGCGCGGCGTGAGAACGTCTGCCAGAGGTCGGACAGCTCGCGCGAGTCGAGCCGGCCTCGCTTGCGGGTGGCGCTCAGCGAGCCTCAGCGGCTCGGAGCGAGGGGACGCAGGCGCTGCGCGACGGCAGAGATGGCCGCCGGCTTGAAGGAGCCGCTCACGTTGACGAGCGCAGTCTTCGTGATCACTGCGAAGCCCCTTCGCAGCGGCGCCGCTCCCGCCGAGAAATCGGGAATGACCGTCGCCTTCTCCCCGCTGGGGAGGATGACGGTCGTCCGCGGCCACGGCCGGTAGCGCAGATCGCCGTTTCGGCCGTTGTACGCGGCAATCGCCCGCTGGGCGACCCAGCTCGTGACGGACTGGCTCAGCACTCGGATCTCTCCCGGCGGCGGGCGCTGCCCCGGAAGCGCGCTGCTCTTCCCCCGGGCATTCGCCAGCTCATAGAAGACCACGTACGACGTAACCGGCTCACGCGGAGGCGACTCGCGCGATCGCTGGTCGGGGGAGGGCCCGGCGTACTGCTCGACTGCGGTGGTGGCTCTCCAGCGTGAGTACACGGTGCCGAGCCAGTAGGCCGAGACCGTCTGCGCCGTCCGCTCGCCCACCCGCCGCTCCGTCGTGGAGCTCGTCACCCGGTCGACCGGCACGCTGAATAACTTTCTCGCCTCGGCGTCGGCGGCGGAGATCTTCTCCTCGATCACCGCGACGTACGAGATCGTCCCACGCCGAAAGCCGAGCTCCGTTCGGCCGTCGGGAAGCTTCGTCGCCGTGACGCCGGCCGAGTCGCCGGTCAGGTAGGCGTGCAGCGGTTCGCGACTCACGGCACGGCCTGGGAGAGTGCCCAGGAAGCTGGCCGAGCCGGTCCGAACGTACGCGCCTTCGCCGTCGGTCAGCACGATGTACGCGCCCCCCGTGTAGACGTAGGTTCGGTCTGCCTCGATCCGCCAGCGCCCGGAGACGGGCGCCACCCACTCGGTCCAGCTCTCGGCGCCCTGTGCGGCTGTCGCAGTCACCTGGAGCCGGTAGACGTCGCCCTCGGCTGGGGCGGGCGGCGCCGATCCAGCCGCTGCCCCGACGGCGAGGGCGGCGGCCAGTCCGGCGAGCGAGAGGATCGGGAGCCATCGGCGCCTCACGGCGAGCGGCGCTTCAGACGACCCGGAACCGCTTCTTCGTTCGACTCTGCGGATCCGACAGGTATGTGTAGACGCCTTTCCGCAGCCGGAGGTGCCACTCGTATGCGTGCACCTTCTTTACGGGTGTCCGCCGATCGATGCCCGGACCGCGCAGGTGGAAGTTCCGGATCACCGAGCGGTCGCGCACCACGATGTAGTAGCGCCCTGCCTTGACGCGGGTGACGGACTTCTCCTGCCCTGTATCCAG
This sequence comes from Gaiellales bacterium, assembly GCA_038237235.1. Lineage (GTDB taxonomy): Bacteria > Actinomycetota > Thermoleophilia > Gaiellales > Gaiellaceae > JBBRYW01. The sequence goes on along the minus strand of JBBRYW010000001.1, from coordinate 14,242 downwards.
GGACAGAATCGGCCCTGGTCCGACCGTCGCGTACAGGAGAGACTCGCGGGCCGTGGCGGCCGTCTGCGCGAAGAAAAGGCCCGCCAAGAGCGGCAGGACGACAAGAAGCAATCGGCGCACACTGGGAGGGTAGCGGGGGCGGGCGCCGGAGCAGGTGCTAGAGGTTTCTCCGCCAGAGAAGGAAGCCGAGCGGGAAGATCGCCGCGAGCACGCTGAACGGGGCGAGCGCCATCGGGCGGCGGTCGCTCTTCACCTTGATCTTGAGGCCGTCGCCCACGAAAGCGCGCTCCGCGCGAATCGCGTCACGGAGCCTCGCCTCGCTGAAGAGCTTGCCGCCCATGGTTGTTGCCACGTGGGAGATCTGAGTCCCGCTCGCCGGATCCGGCCGGTACCGCGGCTCGGGCTTGCCCTTCCGGTAGACCCGTTCGGTCTCGGACCAGAAGCGAACAAAGATGGTGCGAATGTGCGGACCGGTGAAGTAGAGCTCGCGCAGGTATGACGCGACGAGCGGAATGCTCTCGCCGTCCGTCAGCACTAGCACGAGCCGCCGCTTTCGACCGGGCGGAAAGAAGTTCTGGTTGGCCAGCGCTGAGAGGGAGCCGTAGTCGGTGGTGCGGATGTCCGAGGCACTCGAGGGCGGAGGTCGCTCGATCCCGAGCGAGCGCTGGAGCGTGGCCTTGAAGACGTCCGTCTCCAGGGTCGGAAAGACGTGCGGCAGGATGCGGTCGGTCATCGACGCGAGCCCCACCGGCACGTCGGGGATCGCTGCCCGCAGTGCGAGCGCCGCCTGCTTCGCGCGCGCGAACCGCGTCGGCTTGCGGACGCCCTCCGCGGCGAGCATGGAGCGCGAGGTGTCGAGAACGACGTAGGCGGCCGCGTCCGTCCGCTCGTACCTCGTCTGCGAGCGCTCGAGGAGAGGCTGCGCGCTCGCAAGCGCGACGAGACCAGCGACGGCGAGCAGAGCGGCGAGCAGCGGGAGCCGCGAGAGAAGCGACGGCCCCGCCAGGCGCATCTGCGACCGCACGCGAGCGGCACGCCACTCGACGAGGACAAACGCCGCGAGCGGAACGAGCACGCTCAGCCCGACGAGGGCGGCCCGCGGGGTCAGGAACGAGACCGACACTCAGTAGCCTCTGCCCGCAGGCTTCGCGCCCGTGATCCCCCCCGACGTCGCGGACGCGCCGCCTGAGCGGATCGCGAACGAGCCCCGCTCGACCTTCTGGAGCTGCAGGAGAAGCTCGAGGTTGAACTTCGCGGCCTCGTTGCCCGAATCGAGCCGAATCGCCCGCCGGAACTCGTCGGCGCTCCGGCGCAGCAGCGAGTCGGCGTTCCGCGCGTCGTACGACGCATCCTTGTACGACATAATCGCCAGCAGGTTGGCGGTGCGAGACCGACGGATTCGGTTCCTGTCGCTCTTGTCGAAGCGCTCGAGCGCGATCGTCGACTCGGCGCGAAGCTGGTCAGGCGACGTGAGCACGCTGACGACGTTGAGCTGGCTCCGCCGAAACAGATGCGCGGCCCTGCGAAAGACGAGGTCGTCGTTAGCGCCCAGCACCCCGCTCAGGACGCCCGAGCGAAGGCGGGAGCCGTCCCAGATATCTCCCTGGGATGACCTCGCGACCTCGAAGCGCAGGTCGGCGCGCCGCAAGTCGTCGCCGAACTGCTTGACCCGCGCGGACGTCACCGCGAGGCCGGCCGCGACGAGGATCGCGAGAGCAGCGGCCGCCGGGAGACGCAGGCGCCTCACGCCGCGGCCCTCCGCCAGGCGAGCCGGGCGCACAGCAGCTCGTTCAACCCGAGCAGCAGAATCAGCCCGCCTGCGCAGACGGCCAACCAGAACGGAAACGCGCCGGTGAGCGGCGCTCGCTTCGCCGACTCTGGAAGTCCCTTGGCTCCCGTCACCTTTCCCTGCTTGCCGAGTACGTCCCTGAAGAAGCGCGCGTCGGCGGAGCCCGGCGCGAGAGCCACCACGCGCATCTTCACGTGCCGGTCGTAGACCCGGAGAACTGTCTGCTTGAGCGCCGTCGCGTCGCTGGCCGCGTCGAACAGGTCGCTGATCAACACGATCGCGCCCTTCCTGACCTGGTCGCGCTGCAGGATCTCGAGCGCCATCTTGAGCCCCGCCGAGATCCGGGTGCCGCCACGGAAGTCGAAGGACCAGGGCGTGGCTCGCGCGTCCTCGCCTGAGCCCCTGGCGGGCTCGTAGAACTGGAGCAGGGGCTTCAGCTCCCTCGCAGGCATGCCGGGCGGCAGCGCCTCGTACGCGTCGTCGGAGAAGAGCACGAGCCCGTAGCGGTCGCCCGTCGAGGAGAGGCGCTCGAGAGCGCTGTGGATCGCGCCGTTCTCGCGGGCGTTGATGCTCGAGGAGAGATCGAGCACGACCACGCCGCTTCGACCCGGCGGCAGCACCCCACTCTGCGCGCTCGGCAACTGGCGCGCCGCCACGAACGCGAAGGCCAGAAGCCCCAGGAGGAGCGCCGCGAGGGCGGCTCGCAGGAGCGCGTGCCGTCTCCCGTGATCGCGAAAGCCAAGCGCGTCGGCGAGCGGGATCGCGTCCCGACGGCGGCGCGGCAGGCGCCGCGGCAGCGGCCGCGCAACCGCCATTAGCCGCTTCTCCCTGCGAGCGCGTGCTCCGCGGCAACGCGCTCGACCTCGGTGGGCGGCGGCTCCGTCTCGCCCAGCACCTCGCGCCGAACCCGGTCGGACAGCGCTCGCGTCTCGCCGGCAGAAGGCCCGGTTCGCGACCAGCCGAGCCGGCGCGCCTCTCCGGCCAGATCGCGCCGGTCGCACGCGACCAACTCGCGCCCGAGGCGCTCGAGCGCCTTCCGCTGCTCCTCGACCCCCTGCCCCGCGAGGGCCCGCTCGACGAGCGCGAGTGCCTGCTCGAGCGGCGAGAGCGGAGCGGCAGGGCGCGCGCCCGCCGGCTTCGCCGGCGGCGCAGGCCCCCGGAGCCGCATCGCCGCCGCGGCTCCAGTGCCGAGCACGAGCAGGAGCGACAACCCGAGCAACACGCCTGCGAGCAGGTTCGGCCCAATGCGGTAGCTCGCGGCCGGCAGGGGGTCGAGCGCGTCGACGAAGCGGCGGTCGGTGAGGTCGGACCGCTTGACCCGTGAGACGACCGAGAGAAGCGGCCAGGCCGCAGCCTCGGCGCGCGAGCGACGCTCCGCTCGCGTGAGGTACGTGATCCTCGCGTCAGGAAGGCGGTAGTCGCGGCGCTCCTTGCGCGGCACGCAGGGAGGGCCGAGGCAGTCGATCCGATACCGGAACTCCAGGCGTGTCGCGTCGCCGATCTGCTTCCTGACATGCGGAAGGGCCTGCACGACGCGGTAGGGCTTAAACGAGGCGTCGACGCGCACGGTGCCCGGGTCGACCAGGCGCCGGTTTACCAGTACGTCGAGGCGGGCGAGGGGTGAGTCGGCGAAGAGGTGCTCCCCAGGCGAGAGCGACGTCTTGACCGCGATCGACGTTCGACCGGCGAGCAGCTCCTGCCGGCTCCCGCCTGCCCGTGCGAGGAGGACGACGGCGACCGCCGCGACGAGCGCGAGCGCGACGGCGGCGAGCGCCCGGGCATGCCTGCGCCCCCCCTCTACCACCCGCGCCTCCGATTGTAGAGCCGCTGCTCGGCCCAGCTCGCGAACTCATCGAAGACCAGCTCGCGGTCGCTCGTCGAGATGGAGACAGGCTCCACGCCGATCTCGCGGAAGCCTTGGATCAGCTCCGCGCGCCTTCGCTCGTTCGCCGCCTTCCGCTCGCCCGCCTCGGCGCGTGAGAGACGCACGTAGCTCACGCCGCCGCTGGAGTCTGCGAACGGGACGACAACCGCGCCGATGCCCGGGAACGTCTGCTCCCACACCGGATCTTGGATCACCACCGGGACGAGATCCCAGCGTCGCTCGAGCGCCGTCATCCATATTTGAGACTGCGGCGGCACGAGAAAGTCAGACAGAACGAAGAGGAACGTGCCCGGGGTCAGTCCACCGCGCATCGTCGTGAGGTACGTGATCGCGCGCGTCAGATTGTCTGGGGGCGCGAAGAAGTTCGGGTAGACGAGGTGGCTCTCCTTGACGCGCCAGGGCTGCGTCTGGCTATTTGCTGGGCGCCAGAAGGGTTCCGGCGTCCGCTCGCCTTCGTCCGGGTTAGCCACGTTCGCGAGATCGAGGTAACCGACGTACCCGCGCGAGGCGACCGCGCTGTCCGTGATCGTCTCGCCGGCGGCGCGCATCGCCTCAGGCTTCGAGAGCCAGGGGAACTCGCGCGGGAAGAGGGCCATCTCCGGGCGGCGGTCGCACAGGATCACGACGCGCGGCGCTTCGTCGGCGAAACGCTCGCGGACGATGAACTCGTCAGTGTCGCGCGCGGCCGAGAGCCGCGCCGACGCATTCCAGTCGATCGTGCTGACGTCGTCTCCGGATCGGTACGGGCGCGAGCCGGCGACGTCCGAACCGGTTCCGCGCCGCGCGCTCTGCATCGAGCCGAACGCCAGCCCCACGAGCCGGCGGCGCGGCACGAGCGGAAAGGCCGGCTCCCGGAGCCTCACACGTCAGCTGGTTGCTGCCAGCTCAGAGCCCACTACGAGTGAGGCCCGACCGCCACGACCTCGGGCTCCCAGGCGGGCTCTGGACGGTGGACGCGCCCGAAGCACTCGTCGCGGAAGCGGCGGAGCGCCGTGTCCCAGCCGATCGAGCGCGATTCCGCCAGGAAGATGGGGGTAAAGATGATCCGATGACCCAGCACGGGTAAGAAGAGACGATCGACGTCGTCCGGTGTGACATAGGTGCGGTCGTCGAGAAGCGCCCAGGCCCGGCACACGCGCTCGAGTGCGATGCTGCCGCGAACGGACGCGCCGATCGCCACCGCGTCGAGCTCACGCGTGGTCCGGACGAGGTCGACGATCCAGCGCTGGATCAGCTCGTCGATGTAGACGTCCTCCACCGCGCCCTGCAGCTCCTTGACGTCCTCCACCGTGACGACGGGGCGCAAGCGGCCGAGCGGGTGGCCGTGGCGCTGGTCGCTCACGACCCGGAGCTCGTCGTCGGCGTCGGGATAGCCCAGCGTCATCATCAGAAAGAAGCGGTCGAGCTGCGCCTCCGGGAGCGGGAACGTGCCCTCGTGCTCGATCGGGTTCTCGGTCGCGAGCAGGAGGAACGGGTCAGGCAGGTGGCGCGTGACGCCGTCCACCGTCACCTGGTGCTCGGCCATCGCCTCGAGCAGGGCGGACTGCGTCTTCGGCATGGCGCGGTTGACCTCGTCGACCAGGAGCACGTTCGCGAAGATAGGCCCCGGCCGGAACTCGAAGTCGCGGTCCTTCTGGTTGAAGATCGAGAGCCCCGTGACGTCGGTCGGCTGCAGGTCGGGCGTGCACTGGATGCGCGACTGGTTCGCGCCCTCGATGCTCCCTGCGATCGCACGCGCGAGCACCGTCTTCGCGGTTCCGGGGACGTCCTCGAACAGCACGTGGCCCTCGCAGGCGAGCGCGGCCAGCACGAGCTTGATCTCGTCGCGCTTGCCGTAGACGACGTGCTCGATGTTGTCCAGGAAGCGCACCGCGATGCCGGCCGCCCGCTCGACGCGGTCGGTTTCTCGGAGCGGCGTTGCCTCGCTGGAGTCCATGGGGCTGAGATTGTAGGGAAAGCCGGCGTGTGGTCGGGCTCGTCGCTAGGGTGAAACAGGCCGCGCAAGGCCGGCAGGCGCGCCGAGCAGCTCGCTGATCTCCTCCCACTCGACTGCCGTCTGGCGGCCGGCATCGAACTGCCGCGTGAGCTCGCCGTGGATGCTCCGCAGCTGCTCATCGTCCTTGGTGCGCTCGGTGCCGGTGTGCTGCTTGACCAGAAAGATCAGGCCGGCGAGTCCGGAGTCGCGGGTCAGGCTGATCTCGAGTGGACGGCCGAGCAGGCGCGGAACGTCGAAAGGTGCGTACATCCACCAGAACTTGTTGAGCCCATCGGCGTGGATGCCGGCGCGCGTGCGATGGGCGTCCCTGCCGTAGAGCGGATACTTGGGCGGTATCGGCTCGCCCATCTCTTCGTAGAGGGATGCGAGATCGTTGAGCGCGTGGAAATCGGGCGCCGGCCCGTCGCCGAGGCACCCCATCCCCGCGGCGTGAAGCAGGATTGCCTCGAGCGGAGCGTTGCCGGTCCGCTCGCCTTTGCCGAGGAGCGTGCCGTTGACGGCGGCGCAGCCCGCCTGGATCGCGGCGAGGCAGTTCGCAACGACGAGATGCGTGTCGTTGTGCGGATGGAACTCGAGCTCCTCGGGGGCAACCCCGGCCTCGCGCAGCCGTCGGATGAGCTTGGGCACCGAGCGGGGCCAGGCGACGTTCTCGTATGGGAGCCCCAGGCCCATCGTGTCGCAAACACGGAACTTGGGCGGCGCGATGTCCGAGTAGGTCGACGCCGCCTCTTTGACCGCCTCCGCGAACGGCACGATGAAGTCTTCGGGCGCTCGTGTCGCGTCCTCGAGGTGGAGGCGGGGCCGCAGGCCGGCGTCCAGGACGGCACGGACGGCATCGAGATAGGTGGCCGCCGCGCGGCGTCGCCCGCCGGGCGTGAACTTGTAGAAGGTGTGGTAGTCGCTGGCAGAGGCGAGCATGCCCGTCTCACGCACGCCGATCTCGCCCACGAGCGCGGCGTCCTCGGCGCTCGCGCGAATCCAGGTGGTCGGCTCGACGGGCGCGCCGCCCCGGTAACGGTCGAGTGCGCCCTCGAGGATCCGGCGATCGGCCTCCCGGTAGACGAAGAACTCCGCCTGGCGGATCGCGCCGCTCGCGCCTGTGAAGGCGCACATCAGCTCGTAGATGCGGATCCCGTGCTGGACGGTGAGTGGGAGCCCGCCCTGCTGGCCGTCTCGGTGGGTCGTCTCGCTCGTCCAGACCGTGCGCGGGAGGTCGCGCGGCCGCTCCGTCCACTCGTAGGTTGGAAAGCCCTGCCGGGGAAACGACGCCTCGAACAACTCGGGCTCGACCGGATCGGGCATCGCCTCGAGGCTCACGGGGAAAGAACGTAGCGATGTCCGGCCTTACTCGTCAACGTTGATAGCTAGCATCAATGTATCCCTGAGGCCTCACATCTCACGGCCGAGGAAGCCGCTCGGTACCTCGGCGTTACACGCGCAACGCTCTACGCCTACGTCAGCCGGGGACTGGTCGTCTCTGAGCCGCAGCCCCGGTCACCGAGCCGAGCGCACCGGTACCCGCGCTCAGCGCTCGACGACCTGAAGGCCGGTCGCGAGCGCCGCCGCGATCCGGGCCTGGCGGCGCACGGAGCGTTGAGCCGGGGCTTGCCCGTACTCGACTCGGCTCTCACGCTGATCGGCGCAGAGCACCTCTGGTATCGAGGCCGCGATGCCCGTGAGCTCTCGCGGACCAGCACGCTCGAGGAAGTTGCCTCGCTCCTCTGGACCGGCACGACCGACGAGGCGGATGAGCTCTTTCCGCGATCGGCATCTCCTCGACGCGCGCGCAGCTGCGACCATCCGTTCGGCGACCGATTCGTCACCTGCCTCGTGGCACGGCGGTCGGAAGCTGCGATCACGATGTCCGAGCCCAGCCTGGCGGTTTTGCGCAGCGCCGGCCGCACGATCGGGAAGCTCTTCGACGCGGCCGGGGCGATAGGCCCGGGCACGCTTGCCGAGCGACTCGGACGAGGCTGGCGCACCTGTAGCGCTGACCTCAACGCCGCGCTGATTCTCTGCGCCGATCACGAGCTCAATGCCAGCTCTTTCACCGCCCGTTGCGTCGCCTCGACCGACGCCCCGCTCTCCAACGTCCTGCTGGCCGCTCTCTGCGCGCTCGAGGGCCGCCGCCACGGTGGTGCTGCGAGCGAGGGCGTCGAGGAGCTGCTTCGCGAGGCCGACCGCACCGGCGCCTGGCGAGCTTGCCGCCAGACCTTGTCGAGAAGCGGCTGGCTGCCCGGCTTCGGGCAGGCTGCGTCTTCGCCGTATCGCCACGGCGACCCGCGGGCAGACGAGCTCCTCGCCCGGATCAGGCTGGGAAGCGAAGATCCCGCCTCGCAAGTGATCGCGTTTGGCCGCGAAGAGCTCGGCGTCTATCCGAGCGTTGAGCTGGCGCTCGCGGCCCTGGCCCGCAGTGCGGACCTTCCCGAGGGCGCAGGCTTCGCGCTGTTCGCGCTCGGCCGCTCCGTCGGTTGGGTCGCGCATGCCCTCGAAGCCGCGTCAGAGGGAAGGCTGATTCGCCCCCGCGCTCGCTATACGGGGCCGGCTCCAGATCCGATCACGCCGGATCGCTGACGCGAGGACACAAGCGACCAAGAGGGGCGATAGGCTCGCCGCGTGTCGTCGTTCTTCTATGACGATGGCGACGCGCCGCGCCCGAATCGTCCGCGGCGGGTAGGCGTTCTCGCGCTGATCGAGCGCGGCGGAGAGCTGCTGTTCGAGCGACGGTCCGACGCACCGGTGTGGAGTCTGATCGGCGGCGGGGTCGACCAGGATGAGACGCTCGAGAATGCCCTGCGCCGCGAAGTGTGGGAAGAGGCCGCTCTGGTGATGGCCGACTATTCGTTCTTCGGCACGTTCTCTGATCCCTCGCGAGTCGTCGAGTATCCGGACGGGAACATCGTTCAGCTCGTGACGCTGGCGTATCGGGTCGAGGTCGAAGACCTCTCGACGATGTCCCTCAGCAGCGAATCGCTGGAGCTACGGTTCTTCCCGAGACATGATCTTCCGATGGACGAACTGGTCGCCGTCCACCGGCCGATTATCGCTCGTTACCTGAGCGAGCAGACCCCCCCCGTTCCTTGACTGATCTCGGCTAGCAGATGAAAGCCGTGCCCGAGGAACTCGAGGTCAGCGCGCTGATCCGCTCCCTGGCGGAAGGCTGGGACTTCGAGGTCGAGATTGCCGAGTACGCGGATGTCGGCTTCGGCAGCTACCACTGGGTGGTAACCGACGCCGAGGGGACGCGCGGCTTCGTCACCGTCGACGACCTCGATCAGAAGCCTTGGCTCGGGGACGGGCGGGAGTCGGTGGTCGACGGCCTGAGGCGCGCGTTCGACACTGCTGTTGCCCTCCGCGACGGCGGCCTCGGCTTCGTTATCGCACCGATCCCCGCGAGCCGGAGCGAGACCGTGCGGCGGGTCGGGTCGCGCCACAGTATCGCTCTGTTTCCGTTCGTCGATGGGCAAGCTGGCCGGTATGGCCACTACGACACGGCCGACGAGCGCGCCGAAGTCGTCACCATGCTCGCCGCGCTCCATGAGCCAACACCCGCGGTCAGTTCCGTCGCACGAAGGATCAATCTCGATCTGCCCGGCCGCCGTCAGCTCGAAGCAGGACTTCAAGAGCTGAGCCAGCCGTGGTTGGGTGGGCCGTTCTCCGAACCGGCACGGCAAGCGCTCGCCAAGCACGCGTCCGACGTGGCCGAACTGCTCGCCTTGGCCGACCGCCTCTCTGCCGATGTAGCGAGGCGCAGCACCAACTGGGTCATCACCCATGGAGAGCCGCACGCCGGCAACGTGATGCGGACCGGCGAGAGCCTCCTGCTCGTCGACTGGGACACGGTGGCGCTGGCTCCTCCCGAGCGAGATCTCTGGATGCTCGTGGGCGACACCGCACACGAAGCGACGATCTACGGTGATGCGACAGGCCACCAGCTCGATCAAGTTGCAATGAACTTCTTCCGTCTCACGTGGGACCTCGCCGACCTCGCCGCCTTCACCAGCGTGCTTCGATCACCGCATCGCCACAGCGAAGACACGGTGAAGGCCTACGACGGACTGACGAAATGCGTCACGGTCCGAAGCCGGTTCGCGTCGCTGCTCGAGTAGCCGCTTTCCCCAGCTCTCCGCCTGAGCTGATCCGACCGAGTGGTGTATGATTCGTACATCGTGAAGAGGACGCAGATTTATCTGGATGAAAGGCAGGATGACGACCTTGCCCGACGCGCGGCGGCCGAGGGGCTGACCAAGTCGGCGCTCATCCGCCGGGCCGTCGACGAGTACCTGGACAACGGCGCCGACGACGAGCTCCGGCTGGCGAGATTCAGGGCTGCTGTCGATGCTGTCGCCGGGGCGGCGCCGGATCTTCCGCAAGGGTCGCTCTACGTCGAGCGGCTGCGCGCGCTCGACGCGAGCCGGCAGGAGGAGATCGAGCGGCGTCGCAGAGCGTGAGCGTCGTCTTCGACACCTCGATTCTGATCGACGTCCTTCGTGGCGACGCGGCCGCTCTCGGCTACGCACGCGGTGTGAGTGATGTTCCGATCTGCAGCGAGGTCACGCGAATTGAGGTCGCGCGTGGCCTCCGAAGCGGCGAGCGTGCGAGCGCGGAGCAACTCTTTCGGACTCTGCACTGGATTCCGCTCGACGAGCCAATCGCACGTCGCGCCGGTGAGCTCGGGCGCCGTTGGGATCGCCACCGACCCGGTATCAGCCTTGCGGACCTCGTGATCGCAGCAACCGCGGAACAGGTCGACGCCGAGCTCGCGACGGGCAACGTCCGGCACTTCCCGATGTTCGAAGGTCTGCAAGCTCCGTACTGAGGGCGCCGGAGGCCGAGCGGTTCTCCTTGCCCCAAGTTCAGTGGGCGGAGCCAGACATTGCGCAAGGCAAGTGTCTTGCCTTGCGCAAACCACGTCGTCGTGGCTCCGCCGCTAGCTCTCGTGTAGCGCGGGTCTGGCGAGAGGCCACCCGCTGAGCGGCTACGCGAAGGCTGGGGTTTGCTCGTTAGACTCGCGGTCGTGGCGTTCCCGGCCTAGTTGATCCGATCTTTACGTCCTCGCGCACAGGGCGTGTCGAGGAATCTTGCCGCCGAGGCTGATCTGCGTCGGCAGCTGACAGCTGGATCGACTAGGAGGAAACGATGGTCACAGTAGTGCTCTACGAGCCGGCGCAGTTCGAGCCTCTGATCGACGATCCGTGGGTTCCGGAGCGTGTCGAGGATGCGATCGCCGCGATCGTCTCCGACGCCGATGCGGCGTTTGATCTCGATGCGCTCTGGCCGGCGGAGGAATGGGACGGGTGGGAGGAGCCGCTGCCGCTGAAGAGCCTTTACGTCGGTGCAGCCGGCGTGATCTGGGCGCTCGACGCGCTGCGGCGGCGTGGCCACGCCGAAACGTCGCTCGACCTCCCGGCCGCCGCGTTGCATACGCTCGAGCTCAAGCGGGCGGCTCCTGATTTCACGGCGGATGAGCATTACCACCCGGCATCGCTTCTCTGCGGCGAGACCGGACCGCTGCTCATCGCCTTCCGGCTCACCTCCGACCCGAAGCTCGCGGACGATCTGCACGCGCTCGTCCACGCGAACGTCGCCAACCCGACGGATGACCTCAGTTGGGGAGCGCCCGGGACGCTACTCACCGCACTCGCGATGGGCGAATGGACGCGAGAGCCGCGCTGGGGGGAAGCGGCGCGCGAGACCGCCACAGCCCTACGTGCCCGCCGGGGCGACGACGGGCTATGGCGGCAGGAAGACGACTACCGCGGCCTCGGCACGCTGCACGGCGCTGCTGGAAACACACTCGCCCTGCTCCGATTCGAGCCGGACGATGCACTCGCGAGCGAGACCGCAGCCGTTCTCTCCCGGCATGCGTTCCGCGAGGGTGGACTCGCCAACTGGCCCGGCTCACCGCGACCGCAGCTCGCGCGCCCGCGAGATGGTCGGATCTGTCTCCAATGGTGCACCGGCGCCCCGGGTGTCCTCGCCGGCGCCTGGGGCTACCTCGACGAGGACCTCCTGGTCGCCGGCGCCGAGCTCATCTGGCACGCGGGCGCCCACGGCGACGAGAAAGGCCACGGCCTCTGCCACGGCACATCGGGCAACGGGTTCGCACTCCTCAAAGCGTTCGCACGCACCGGCGACGAGCGCTGGCTCGAAAGCGCCCGCCGCTTCGCCGTCCACGCCCTCGCTCAGGCGGAGCGGATCGCCACCGCGAACGGCCGGCGCCGCTACTCACTCTTCACTGGAGACGTCGGCACCGCACTGTTCGCCGCCGCCTGCCTCGACCTCGACCTCGACCTCGACCTCGACCTCGACGCGCGATACCCGATCATCGACGTCATGTAGAGCCAGCCAACAACCGCGGGTACGCGCCGTGTATCCGTGACTCGGGTCCTGGCGCGAGTGGCCTTGCTCGGGCAGCGCGAAGGAGGCCGCTGGTTCGGCGGCAGGCCACCGTTCGGCTTACCTGTTCTCGAACGACAAGCGGGCTCTTGTCCCCGACCCGGTGTCCGAAAAGGTGGTGATCTTCGGTATCGAACCCGAAGCGGTATCGGCCGCCACGGATCCTCGTTCACGTAAGGATCAACGCGCCGTCGCCTCGCCAGCGGCCGTCGATCGGACCCCCCGGACGCGCGAAGCGCGCCTCGAGCGGAGCCTCGCGAACGGGCTTACCGCGAGGCCGGGCCATTTGACGCTCGTCCCAGGGGCAAGCCAGAGGGCAGAGGGTCGCCGGTCGAGACGGCGCGAGTCGGAAGCCCGCCGCTGGGCCGGCCGCGATCGAAGTACCGAAGCACGACGGTCTCGCCCCGGCTGCCGTGGCGACGCGCGCACTGAGTCTCCGCCAGCCGTCTTGCCGCTACAGCGCCTCGTGCAGGTCGTGCGCGAGATTGGCCGGCGTCAGGTCTACCCCGGCGCTGAGCGTCGACACCCACTCGCCTTTGCGATCGAAGATCCGAACCGGCGCCGAGTGGATGTCGGCGTCCCCGGCCACCGGCATGACGCTGAACGCCCGCCAGACCGGCTCGAGCTGAGCGAGTGAGCCGATCAGGAATCGAAGCGAGCGCTCGACCCCCCGGCGGCGGAGGAACGCGAGCGCCGCCCTTCTCGAGTCGTGCTTCGGGTCGACCGTGATCGCAAGCGCGACGACGTCGCGGCGCTCGCTCTCGGGCAGGAGCGCGAGACCGCGACCGATCTGCGCCGCGATAATCGGGCACTGCTCGCGGCAGCGCGTGTCGAGAAAGCTGATCACGGCGGCCCTGCCGCGCAGGTCGGCATCGGTCACGCGCCTTCCCCGTTGATCGCGGAGCGCGAAAGCGGGCGCCTTGATGCCAGCGGGCGGGACGCTGCCGCGAAAGGCACTGCCTGACGCGCCCTCGCCCCCGAGCAGGATCGCGAGCGGGATCGCGAGCGCGACGGCGATCCCCAGAAGGGCGAGCGGATACCGGAGCGGGATCACTCTGCCCGAGGCGCCCGGTCAGGGCGTCGTGGTCGTGCCGGTCGTCGTGCTGCCGGCGAGGCGACCGACGTAGATGGTGATCTGAAACCGCACGCGCGCGCTGGCACCGGCGTCCGGCTTCTGCAGGATGACCTTTCCGACCTGATCCTTGGCGGTCACGGTCCGGTAGATCGCCCGCACCGTGAAGCCGACGCCCCGCAGCCGGCTACGCGCGCCGCGCTCGTCGCCGCCTGTGACGTCGGGAATCGCGACCTGCGGCCGTGCCCCCGTGCCGATCGAGACGTTCAACCGGACGACGGAGCCGGACGTCAGAGTCTGACCCGACGTCGGCGTCTGAGCAACGACCGTTCCCCCAGGCTGGTCGGAAGCCACCGGGTACGAGTCGGCCAGCAGGCCCGCCTTGTCTAGCTGCGCCGCCGCCTCCTGCTGGGCCAGACTGCCCACGTCGGGAACGCTGACCTTCTTGCGGACGGGGCGCGCCGCGGTGGTGCCCGTCGTCGTCGCGCCCGTGGGGGTCGAGGTACCGCCCGTGGTCTGCGTCGTAGTGGTGGGCGTCGTGGTCGTGGGCGTGGTGCTCGTCGGCGTGGTCACCGTCGCGGTCGTCGGAGTCACGACCGTCGTGGTGGAGGTCTGCGTGACCCCGCGCGAGACGTTGATACGCACCTGCGCGCCCTTCTGAACCCGCTGGTCGGGCGCTGGCTGCTGGGCGATCACCTGACCCTCGGGCTGGGTCGACGGCACGCGGAAGACGTTCGCCTGCAGCCCAGCCGCCGTCAGCTTGCTCGCGGCCTGACCCTCGGTCAGGCCGCGGAGGTTGGGCACGTTCACGCTTGCCGACCCCTTGGAGACGAAGACGAGGACGACCGATTCCTTCTTCGCGCGCACGCCCCCACGCGGCTGAGTCCGCGTGACGATGCCCTTTGCCTTCGAGCTGAACTCGAGCCTGACGTGCGGTTTGAAACCGGCGGCTCCCAGGCGGCCGAGCGCGTCAGCCTGCTGGGTGCCGGCGACGGACGGCACCGTCTTCTTGTCGCCGCCACCCCGCGTCAGAAAGTAGGCCGCCGCAAGCCCGCCGAGAACCAGCACGAGCAGTGCGAGGAGCCAGGGCCACGGGTTCCG